>NZ_JBIAWF010000005.1:0-294667 GCF_042895325.1 Streptomyces sp. NPDC001407 | reverse complement strand
TGGCGAAGGTGCCTTGTTCGGTCCAGCCGCCGTGTCCGGTGCCGCCGTTGTTGATCCAGGCGTTGACGACGCCGTTGTCCTGGAGGACGAGGTAGTCGGCTTTGCCGTCGCCGTTGATGTCGGCGAAGCGGATTTTGTCGCCGGGTTCGCCGACGCCGGTGGCGAAGGTGCCTTGTTCGGTCCAGCCGCCGTGTCCGGTGCCGCCGTTGTTGATCCAGGCGTTGACGACGCCGTTGTCCTGGAGGACGAGGTAGTCCGCTTTGCCGTCGCCGTTGATGTCGACCCGGTAGTCGCCGAGAGGTGATTTGCGCTTGACGTCCACGCGTTGCTGGACCCAGCCGTCGGCGGCCGCCCGCGCGACACCGCCGTAGAATGCCTCCGCCATCTTGACGTAACCGCTGTCCTTGGGATGGAGGTCGTCAGCGAGGTCTCGTGTGGTGACCGCGCTCATGTCGACGTACCCGACATGAAAGCCCTTGCTCTGCCGCTCCGCAACCAGTTGTGGCACCGCGGCATTGAAGTGCTCGATACGCTTCTGGGTTTCGGTGTCCGCCGAGGGGACCAGGGAGGAAACCAGCACCGTCATGTTGGGAGCGGCCGACGTGATCTTGTCCACGAGGTCGCCGAGGCGGCGAGGAGCCGTCTCCACCTGGTAGTTGTCGTGCATGTCGTTGGTGCCTATGTGCAGCAGCACCACGTTGGGCTTCGCCGCCGGCAGCCATCTGCCGATGTTGGCGGACAGCCCCTCGATCTTCCAGCCCCAGTGCCCCTCGTGATCGGGGTCGGGGAGCTTGCCGTTCCGTACGGAACCCACGAAGTCGAGGTTGTCCGCGTGGGGGACCAGCCGGTTCCACAGCTCGGCGCGATAGCCGGACTCATTCGAGCTGCCGGCGCCATGGGTGATCGAGTCGCCCAGAGGCATCACCGCCAGCCTCGGCACCTTCCAGTTCTTGGATATGGCCGCGGACGCGTCAACAGGCGCTGGCTGTCGTCCGTTGCCCCGTGACATTGCCGATTCATCGCCCACTGGCGCGTACGCGGACTGCGTGCCACCGTGAAGCACGCCGGCAGTCAGCAGTCCTGCTGTCAGCGCCACAGTCAGTGTGCGTGCCACGAGGCTTGTCGATGTACGAGAGGGTTGCGTCACCCGTCCGAGCGCGCGCCGTCTGCCGGAGTGCGATACGGCACTCCGGTGATGAGAACTCTTCAAAATAATGACTCTCTGTCACATATGCTTCTGCGGCGCCCGACTCGGACGACCCGCGACTCCGATGTCACGAACCCGCGGGGGCTCGCCTCGATCTGATCGCGACGAGCCCCGAACCTCTGCTGCCGTTCAGGGCTGCTTGAGGAGGTCCTTCTCTCCATGGGTGCCGGCCGCGTCCACGGCGGGGTACAGGCTGAGATTGCCGTCGGCCCATCGGACGAGGACGTCGTTGGGGCGGGCGTTGGCGGCAAAGGCTCCTGCTGTGACCGACAGAGTGTTCTGCCAGGCGGACTTGTCGCCGCGGATCTGGATCTCGTCGCGGAACGCCTTGGCCGGGTCAGAGTTGACGCCCGGGAAAATACTCGCCGAGCCATTGACCCAGCGGACCAGGAGATCAGCGGTCCCCTTGCCGGTGAACTCCCCGGAGCTGACCTGCTCGATGTAGGTCCCGGCCTGCATCGCCTTCTGGAGCTGCTTCTCCTGCTTGAGCCCGTTGGTGCCGAGGTCGGTGAAGAGCGATATGGAGCCGTCGACCCAGACGACGAGCAGGTCGTCACGCTGGGAGTTGGCCGTGAACTTGCCGACCGTCATGAGCTTGGCGTACTTCACCCAGGTGTCATTGGCGGGCCTGAGTTGTTCTTCCTTGCTGAAACCGCTCAGGCCGACGTGGGAGAACCACGTCACCTCTCCGTTGCGCCAGCGGACGACCAGGCCGTCGGTGCCGCTGCCGGTGAAATTGCCGCCTGCGATGGACACGGCGTACTGCCAGCCGCCTCCGCCGACCTTGTACTCGGCGGAGAAGGGGTAATCCGGGTCGTTGCGGTCGGCGCCCTGGAAGATGCTGGCCGAGCCGTCCTTCCAGGTGACAAACAGATCCATGTGCCGACTGCCGCCGGGGGAGCCGCCGGTGAAGTAGCCCGGCACCATGTGCTGCGCGTCTTTCCAGGCCTTCCCGCGGAGGAGGTCGCGAGAGCTGACCTGCTGGATCCATCCGGCGATGTCGTCGACGCGGGTGTCGATGGCGCCGGTACGGGTTTCCTTCTCGTCCGTGCCGAGGCAACCACCCTGCCACGAACGACTGTTGACCCCGACGAGCTCGAAGCGGCCGTTCAGGTTCCGGAAGGCGGGACCGCCGGTGTCGCCCTGGCAGACGGCCGCACCGTCGGACTTGCCGACGAGGCCGACTGTGGTGTCCTTCAGGGCTCCCACGCTGAACTTCGCGTAGTGCAGGCGGTCAGGCACCCACTCGTCTTTGGTGCGTCCATAACCCGCGACCCACAGGTCTTCACCGTTGACCGGGGTGTTGAAACCGAGACTCGCGGGAGCGATTCCGGTGACCGGCGTGGCCAGCTTGGCCATCACCAGGTCACGGTCCTCGCGAGGGACGAGCTCCACCACGTCGACCACGCTGCCGGTCTCACGGGTGAGATCGGAGCGGCCGATGGTGGCGGTCGTCTTCAGCTTGGGCGCGCCAGCGGGGACCTTGGTGCTCTGAGCGGGGTTGTCGGCGAAGCAACTGGCGGCGGTGACCAGCCATTGCTGCGACACGAGTGCGGCTGAGCAGCTGCGCTGGCCGTCTATCTGGCTGCCGATGTCGAGCTTGGCCGTGAACGCGAATGAGTCGTTGACGGGCTGGCCCACGACGGCTTGTGCGGGGGCGGCCGTCAATGCACTTGCGGTAACGGTAGTTAAAAACAGTCCTGTGAGCCACGCTGTGCGCGGACGTCTGCCAGACATGTGGTTATTCCTTGGTGGTGAGGCACGGCTCAGCCGACTGAGTGGGCCAAGCGGAAGTGGAAGCAGTGATTGCTATTTGGTGCTGTCGTGCGCATTCATCGGGGGTTCACACCACGTCCGATGAGCTGCTGCGGGCGATAGGCGCCCGTCATCCAGTGACGCGGAGCTCCAGCAGGACAGCCTGCTTGCGGGTGTCGCCTGCTTCGCCGAAGGGTGTGTAGTCGTTCTTGGGGGCGCTGACAATCTTTTCCTTGCCGTCAAGGGTGATCTTGGCGTCGACGGGGTGGTCTTGGGTCCAGATGCCGAAGGCGTCGGCAAGCTCGAGCGAGAGGTATCCCTGCTTGCCTTTGACCGTGAAGCAGAATGCCTTCTGGCTGGTCCGAGACCTGACCTCGAGGTCGTGGACGGCCGCGCAGTCGGTGAACGTGATGCGGCCGTCGCCCTTGAACAGCTTGATGCCTCGCTCATTGAGGATCTTTGCTGCTTCGGGATACTCGAACTTTTCGACTGCGAAAGGCATCTCGTCGTCGCCGGACGTGACTCCGGCCTTCGTGGATGTGCTCTGCGGAGGGGTCGGCTGAGCCGCGGATGAGGTGGTGAACCCTGCGAGGAGGGCAATCGTTGCAACTGCGGTGGTAACTAGGGCTTTTCGGGCATGGGGTATTGCCATGTTCGCCTTCGGGTTGAGGGGGCGGGATCGGCGTGACGCCCCAGGATGTCCGCCAGTAAAGCATATGTATGATGCCGTCAAACGCACCGTCAGTTAGACCTGCGTCACAGCTGGTTGTCGTGGTGGGTGGGTAAAAGCCCAGCTCATCGCCCTCTTGATCACGGCAAAACTCCGCGCAGCTGGCGGTGTGCCGTCGCACGACCTGATCCCGGAGTGCGGCTTGTCGCGGTCCGGGCCGACCGGAAAGAGATGTGAATGAGACAGCGACAGCGCTCCGACAGCGGGGCGCTACAGGACCCCGAACGCATACCGATAGGGAAGAGACGGTTATCAGGGCTGCGTGCTTGCGCCGCGCTGGTTCCCGCTGTGCTGCTGGCCGGTCTTCTCGGTACCTCCCCGGCTGCTGCGGCAGATGACATGGACCAGTCGCAATCGTTGGGCCTGTGGAATCGCGGCCTGGTGGTCAACCTGTGGACGACTGGCGGCCCTGGTGTCAAGAGGGCAGCCGAAGATGCGCTCCTGGGCACGGACGAGGACATCAAGAAGTTCCTCGCGGTCAAGGACAGTATCCAGTACGACGATGACGCCGTGGATGCCAGCCGCGTGTTCAACGTGGGCGGGCTTGGGGTGCGGGAGGCCGCCAAGAAGGCTCTCAAGGGCACCCCGGAAGAGCTACGCGCATTCTTGAAGGACGGATGGAAAGCTCCGTTCGAGGACGACCAGCGAGTCGAAGCCTCCCGCGTCATCTACTACGGAGGCTACGGAGTCAAAGAGGCAGGCAAGGCGGCCCTGAAGGGCACCCCTGCCGATGTGGCCAAGTTCCTTGACGTCGGCCAGTACGACGCGCGTGAGACGGACAACGAAGTCCTCGTCTCACAGATCATCAACGCAGGTGGTCCGAATGTGAAGGCCGCGGGCAAGCTCGCGTTGAGGGGCACTCCTGACGACATCGTCGAGTTCCTCGAAATCGGCCAGTTCACGGCTCGCAACCGCGACGAGGAGCACGCCACCATCGCGGAGCTCACCCAGCAGGCCGAGCAGGCAGGCTTGCAGGCGGAGCAGGCGACAGAGAAATCTCAAAAGGCTTCGGCACGCGCGGTGACGGCCTCGCAGTTGGCCAAGGAGTCCGCGCAGAAGGCAGCCAAGGAAACCAAGGCGGCCAAGGACGACTCCAAGAGGGCCGCCGTCAAGGCGCAGCAGGCAGCGGACGCGGCACGGGCCGCTGCCAGCGCGGCGCAGGAAGCCATCGGTGCAGCCAACGCCGCCGAGCGCTCCGCTCGTGTTGCTGCCCTTGCTGCTGCCCAGACCGCGAGTGCCGCCGATGCCGCTGCCGAGGCTGCGACTCGGGCCTACAATGCGGCCATTGCCGCAGGCAAGGATGCGGGCAAGGCCGAGGACGCCAAGAACTACGCGAAGCAGGCACGCGAGGCGGCTGGACTTGCGAAGAGGTCTGCAGCGGCCGCCGACCAGGCGCGCAAGGCGTCCTCGGCCGCTGGGGACGCCGCGAAGGCGGCGCAGAGCGCCGGCGTCAACGCCAACGACGCGGCCGATGCTGCTGACGAGGCGAACCAGTACGCCGACGCGGCTGGTGTCCACTCGGATGAGGCGCAGGCCGCTGCGGCGGAAACCCGTCGACATGCACGGGAAGCCAACCGCGCCGCGGACGCCGCGGAGTCGCTGGCACGCAAGTCGGCCGACGCAGCCGCAGAGGCCCGAGACGCGGCCAACTCCGCTGCTGACCACGCGAACAGAGCCGCAGACGCCGCTGAGGAGGCAGCCAAGCACGCGGGCGAGGCCAAGAATGCGGCCGCTGAGTCCGCCAAGCAGGCCGAAGCGGCCAGACAGGCTGCCGAAGCGGCGAGTAAGGCAGTCGCCACCGCCAAGAAGGTGTTCGCGATCGCCCGCGATGTCGAGGCGGAAGACCTCGCCACCCGCACCGCAGCCGCGATCGAACGCGCCAGGTCCGCGAAGGCTCGAGCAGAGAAGTTCACATCCGCGGCTGCTGCTCAGATGGTGGAGGCCAGGAAGCTGGACGACATCGCCAAGGTTCTCGCTGCGGAAGCAGCCAAGCCCGATGTCGATGTCAAGGCGACCGCGGCCAAGGGCCGTGACCTTGCCCTGCGAGCCCTGAAAACGCGTGGCCCCTTCGGCCAAGCGGCCGCCGCCCGGGCTCTGTCCGGCGCCGATAGCGACGTCATGGAGTACCTGCGCAGCGGCTGGGAGCAGACAAGGCAGGACGAGATCCGTCAGCAGGTCGTCGACCTGTCGGTTCAGAGCCCCTACACATCTGTCCGCTCCGCTGCCCAGGAGGCGCTCAAGGGTAGCGACCAGCAGATCAGGGACTTCTACACCACCGGCCAGTACACGGCAGGAGCCGACGACTACAGCGTCCGTGTCTCCCAGATCAACAACGCCGGCGGGCCAGGTGTGAAGGCGGCGTCCAAGGCCGCGCTCGCCAGCAAGGACCCTAGGGACCTGGTCGCCTTCATCACCAACGGCCAGTACCAGGCACAGAACGATGACGAACTGGTCCTGGCCTCCAGGCTCGTCAACGATGGTGGCCCGGAGGTGAAGGCCGCTGCCAAGGTGGCTCTGTCCGGCCCTGCCGACCAGTTGCACAGCTTCATCCAGGTCGGTCAGTACACGGCTGACCGGAAGGACCAACTCGCCGCCACTCATGTCGCCCAGATCCAGCTCCTGATCGCCCGGGGCTCCCAGATCGAGGCGAAGGCACAGGAGAATCGCTGGACAGCGGCCAAGACTGCAGCCGTTGCCCAGGGTGCCTCGGCTGAGGCCCAGAAGGCAGCAAACGAGGCCCAGAAATCAGCGGACCAGGCCAAGGGATTTGCCGCCGACGCTGCCGAGTCCGCCCGCCAAGCTGAGACTTCCGCAGCCAGGGCAGCGAAATCCGCCACCACGGCCCGCAACGCCGCCGACGCAGCCGACCGTTCAGCTGACGATGCCACTGCTTCTGCAGCCGAGGCGGAATTCTCCGCTACTTATGCCCGGCAATCAGCCAGTGAGGCAGCTGCGTCCGCAGACGACGCTCGCGCCTCTGCTCGGGATGCAGGTAAGAGCTCCGACGAAGCGAAATCCCTTGCATCCCAGGCATGGAAGGACGTGCTGAAGAAGCGTCAGGCCGAGCAGGCCGAAGCGCAGCGTCTGGCCGAACAGCAGCGTAAGGAGAAGGAGCGGAAGGACAAAGAGACGAGGAAGTGCCACACGACTCCTGACCGTCCCGGGAACGAGTTGAGCGGCATGGCCTGCATGCGCGGGCCGGGCGAATGGGCCATGGACACCGATCCGCCCGATCTTTCTGTGCTGAAGCTCGCTGCCTTCGTGTGGGGGGTGGACGACGTGGCAGCGGACTGCGTCAAGGATCCCTCGGCGGGCAAATGCGCCGTATCCATCTTCCTGGCTCTGCCCACCGACAGGCTCTTGGGATTGACCAAGAAGGGAGTCGAAGGCACGGTCAGGGCGTCGCGGGTAGGGAGAATGGCCGAGGAGTGCTTCAAGTGCTTTCTCGCTGGCACCAAGGTGCTCATGGCGGACAACTCGACAAAGAATATCGAGTCTGTCAGGGTCGGCGACCTGGTGACGGCCACGGATCCTGTCAGCGGCGAGACAGGCCGGCGCGAGGTGACCGACCTGATCATCACCGAGCACGACAAGCTCTTCAACGAGCTGACCATAGCGACTCCCCAAGGCGCGGAGAAGCTCACGGCCACTCATGAGCACCCTTTCTGGTCTCCGTCGGAGCGAGATTGGGTCGAGGCTGCCAAGCTTCGCCCCGGAATGACCCTCAGGACTGTCGACGGGCGTGCCGTCAAGGTCGAGGGCAACCGCCCCTTCGCGAAGACCGCTAGGACCTACAACCTGACTGTTGACGGCCTGCACACGTACTATGTGCTGGCGGGGGCCACGCCGATCCTCGTTCACAACAGTAACTGTTTTCGTGCTGGGGCCACTCTCGGAGATGTGGGCAGTGTCGGTGGATGGGTTCCCAGCTCCGTTCCTGCGGAGACCATGGAAGTCATCAGCGACTTGAAGGAATTTGGACACGAAGCAACTGGCTGGGGTCCACAATTTCAGGGTCCGAAGTTTCTGGAGCCTTTCAAGAACAGTGGAAAGAATGGCGGACACCAGCTCCCCACAAATACTCCGGATGGCCTTCCGATCACGTACCGGGAGTATGGGACTGCACAGTCCCGCAGCAATCCGAAGCCTGGCGGGGAGCGCATTGTAATGGGTAGCGACGGATCTATCTATTACACCCCAACGCACTATCAGACCTACATTGTGGTGGAGTCCCCGGAATGGTGACGAGTCAAGGCCGATGGGCCGCCATCAAGCCATGGTTGCACCTGGTGAGCCATGGGGCCTGCGTTCCGGTCAATCAGTTGCTTCCTGCGAGCGGTACGAACTTTGTGGCGTCCATGCAGGGTGCGGATGCGCTCAGCGTCGATGACGTGTTTCAGAAGTTCTGGGATGCGTTTAAGCTGCCGGACTACTTTGGCTGGAATTGGTCGGCCCTGCGTGATTGCCTGCGAGACCTCAGTTGGATTTCCAGTGATCACTACCTGCTGGTGATCTCTGACATCGAAAAGATGCTTCCGGGTGATCGGGAAAGTCGTTTGGAGCTCTTTGAGCTCCTCGTTGATGCCGGTAGTAGGTGGGCATACGTGAGGCACCCCGAAGGGGGGGAAACGGGGAAGCTACGCATCGTCTTGGTCTGCGGCGAAGCGGACTTCGAGAGCCTGAAGTCAACCTTCGATCATCTCCTCAGCTCTTGAGATCTGGAGCGATCAGAGGCGCTTAGCTGAAGCCCTGTCAAGAGATGTCTGGCAGGGCTTCAGTGCGGAGTGACGTCAGTAGCTGATGTCGGTGGACATGGTTCGTCCCCATCAGAGCTGCCATCTCGGTGGTCTCCAGGCTGCCCGAGCACGGTGTTGAGGGTGTAGATGACGCTCCGCTGGAGACGGAGTCAGACATGGTGTCGGCCCCTGGTGTTCCGGGAATGTCGCCACGAAGTCCGCCCGCCGCGCATCGGCCGGTAAATAACCGGATATCGCATTTGCGTCAGGAACGGGAGGGCTGATGAGGCGGCGGTCGTTGTGCAGGCGCGGGTTCTCGTGCTCAACTGACTGTGGGCCAAGAGATTGAGTCCGGCCTTGACCTTGTTCTTGAGCGGATGGGGGAAGCTCGATTTGTGAGCCTCTGTAAGAGCCTGATATCCACTGAAGTGGGCCAGTTGTGGCATGAACCTATGCAACCGTCTTGACGCGATCGATGAAATCCGTCCACGCCGCACGCTCGAAGGTCAGGGCCCGGCCGTCGGCGTCCTTGCTGTCTCGGACAGCGATGACGTCGGCCAGGCCCTCGCCTATCTCTACGCAGTCCCCACCATTGGTGCTGTTCAGCGGCAAGTCCGGTCAACGTAGGGTGACCAACGTCATCGTCACCGAGCACGACAAACGCTTCAACGAGCTGACCATAGCTACCCCGCAGGGTGCGGAAAAGCTCACGGCCACCTACGAGCATCCCTTCTGGTCCCCCTCAGAGGGTGCCTGGGCCAAGGCTTCCGAACTCCGCCCCGGCATGACCCTCAGTACCGTGGATGGGCGCGCCGTGGGTGTGGAGGGGAACCGCTCTTTCGTGGAAACAGCCAGGACCTACAACCTGACTGTCGACGACCTGCACACATACTATGTGTTGGCGGGTGCAACGTCGATCCTCGTTCACAACTCGGATTGTCCAATAGTTGGCCCTGGTTGGTTCCCGAACGGGAGTGGAAAGATTCCTAACGGCTGGTCGGGCCCTAATATGACCAGTAAATTCAGGAAGAATGCCAGCAAAGAGGGGTTCGTGTGGAGGGCTCCCAAGGGTCAGGACAGTGTTCGCATTGACAGGGGAGATCCCAACTCTCAGTGGGGAACTCAGCAAGTTGATCACGTGGTGATCAACTCTGGAGGTCGGATTGTTGGGCGAGGAGGCGAGCTTCTGCCTCCGAATGCGCGAATACAAGATTATCCGGCAGAGGCTCACATCCCGCTCAGCGAGTGGCAGACATGGAGGAGTTGGAATGCCCCCTAGATATCGCGATCTCCAGGCCCCCTGGGTTCGGGATCAGTTGGTTGAGTGGCTTGTCAAACTGGCTGACCCGGATTGGCAAGAGAGAGACTGGGTGAGTTCAAGCTCGCCTTCCTCCGGTCTTGACGAGATGTTGGACTTCTTCGATGACTCGGGTGTGTTGGCTGAGCCTCGCGGAAGACTGGGATATGTCCTCGTTGATGACGATGAGATCTCTGCGATGGAATCACTGAATTCTGCGCTCGATTTGGTCCTGTCGTCATCTGAGTCAAGTGACGAAGAGGTAATCCATTCCCAAGCATGGCATGGTGTTGTCGCAGCAGCATGCGAAGCGCTGAAGGCCATGCGCGAATCTCAGCGATGATAGGAGATCTCTCGAACGGGAGGGCGCGTCTTTCGGTAGGTCGCTGATTGTTCCGCAGAAGTCGCAGCAACGGCCTTGGGTCGTGTCTATCCGGGACGTTGGTGTAGTTGTCAGCTATGCAGTCCGTGCGCCTGGATGGGCACGGGCTGTGCAGTATCGGATCGCGTACAGTTGCGCAACTGGCGTGAGTGATGAAATCGGCCCGCGCTCTATGCTCGAGGGCCGGCCCTCGCCATGCAGAATGGCCATTGGTACTGTAAGCACGGGCAAAGTTGTTCCATCAAGGGGACCGCCAGTCGCCAGCGGCGGATGGTGGGCCACTGCAATGCAGGGGCTAGGAAGGTTGGCATCGAGTCATGTTGGGTGAGAATAAATAGCGGAGGTTGGTTCGAGCGTGATCGCTCACAGTAGCCATCTGGTCATTCGATCCCGTACCGCAGTCACCTTTGATCTTGATGCCAGGTTGCCCGGCCAGGTCTTCAAAAGGGATGCGGGGGACTCGCTGTTCTGTGAGTTCGATGCGGTTCTTACCCCGGAATTCTGGCCGGTGCTCCGTGCGATGGCTCGATGGCATGGCGATAGGCGTGTCGAACTGCTGGTTCTTGAGCCGGATCGCGATGCGCTCTATTTTCCGGAGTACCGGATGTGCCCGGCGATCGGTCATGAGCCGGACGGCGACGTCATGGGGTCGATAGCGATCTCGGCGAATGTAGTCGCTGTGACGGGGCTTTCCGGAAAATGGGGGTGCTGGGGCGAAAGGGATCCCGAAGTCGCAGTTTTCCAGGGTTTCCCGGATCTAGCCGCACGGAACGAATGGTGCGCACAGTTCGGACCGTTCCTGGACGTGTCCGGCGCGTTGGAGTCGTATCTCCCGTTGACCTTCGCGGGTCGGAGTGTCCCGGACGAGTACGCCGCAACCCTGGCCGCCAACTATGGACCTCCGGGTGGTAGTCGGCCGTAGCGCATTTACTACAGAAAGCGGCATAGCGATGGATATCGTGATCGAAATTCCGGA
The DNA here is from genome assembly GCF_042895325.1 of Streptomyces sp. NPDC001407. Classification (NCBI taxonomy): domain Bacteria; kingdom Bacillati; phylum Actinomycetota; class Actinomycetes; order Kitasatosporales; family Streptomycetaceae; genus Streptomyces; species Streptomyces sp. NPDC001407. The sequence goes on along the minus strand of NZ_JBIAWF010000005.1, from coordinate 283,584 downwards.
ACGCCGGATTGGAGAAGGGATGCGTTTCGCCTGGGATGGCGATTTCGAAATCGAAATGGCAGTCAGCGAGATGGATGTGGTCATCAAGGCGAATCCGGCTGGATTGACTTCCCTGGCACGCCACTTGCTGACCCTTGCTCAGGAAGGCGTGAGCGAAGGTTCTCATCTTCACCTGACGGCGGATCAAGAGATCGAATCTAACCTCGACCTCGTTCTTGAGCGGGGGGAAGGGAGATTGTCGGCAACCGGGATGCAGTGAAAGCTGAAGAAAAGGATGCTGAGAATGGATGCCCAGTGAAGAGGATCGTTGTACGGCTTTCCATGCTCGGCGCTGTGCTGGTTGCAGGTGCCGCAGTTATGTTTTTCTTGTTCGGGTCCGAGGGGGGCTCGGCGAAGCCAAGTGAGCTGGTCGGCACTTGGCATGGGAGCCAGGGTGCGGAGCTGACCCTGCGCGAGGACGGGTCACTCGGGGCAGTGAAGGTTCCCACCGACTTCTCCGACGAGGGGCAGCCAATCAAGCCGTTTACCGGTAAGGGGACGTGGGAACTCAAGGCGAAGTCCGACTTCGATGACCAGGAGATAGACCTTACGTTCGGTGAGGTATTCGGATCCAAAATAGGTATTTACCTGAAAGTCCGGGGGAAGGGGGCCCGGGACGGCCTGGCCATCCCCGTCTCTGTGGACACTGCACAGAGATTTACCTTCAAAAAGACCTCCTAGGTGGCCGACTTGAAAAGCGGGGAGTCGCCTCGAACGCGGCCTATGCAACCGCCTTGACGCGAGCGACAAAATCCGCCCAAGCCGCCAACTCGAAGGTCAGGGCCCGGCCGTCGGCGTCCTTGCTGTCCCGGACAGCGATGACGTCGGCCAGGCCCTCGCCTATCTCTATGCAGTCCCCACCATTGGTGCTGTAGCTGCTCTTCCGCCACGTCACGGGCAGTTGGCTTGCTATCACGGGCCCAGCTCCTTCAGGTGTTCGTGGATCAAGTCGGCTGATTCCTTGGGCGACAGGGCGACCGCCCGGAGCAGATCGTAGGCATGCGCGCCGTCGGCGACCTCACGGGGTTCCAGGGCCAATCGGCCCTGAGAGAAGCCGTCGACGAACAGCACGTCCTCGCCCTCGTCGAAGCTGAGGAGAGTGAACGGCCCCGCGACGCCCGGGTGTGCGGCTACCTGGCGGGGGATGACCTGGATGACGTTGCGTGGGTCCGTGCCGGCTTCCAGGAGGTGTTGGAACTGGGCGCGCATCACGTCCGGCCCTCCTATGGGGCGGAGCAGGACGTGTTCGTCAAGCACGAACCAGCATGAAGGCGGAGACTCGCGCTCGAAAATTGATTTCCGGGACATGCGGGCGGCGACCAGATCGTCGAGGTTGATCGCGCGTACGGCATCCAGCATGGCCCGCGCGTAATCCTCCGTCTGGAGAACTCCAGGCAGGATTTGCGCCTGGAAGGACCGGATGGACTTGGCTTCGCCTTCGAGCTCGACATACGGCAAGAACCACGACGGATACGCGAACGTAAGCACCAGCGGATGCAGTCGCCCGAAGTGCCCGCCCGTCCTCAACGCCAGGTCCAGGTCCCGCGCGAGGTCCTTGGAAGGGACCCTCTTCGCCGCTTCCACCTTGCTGATCATCGACTGCGTGGTGTGCGCTTTCTCCGCCAGCGCCTCCTGGGACATGCCCGCCTCGATCCGCAGCCGGGCGGCCTCGGACCCGAAGAAGGCGAGGAGTGAGCGCGTCGGGTCCGGTTCCGAGCCGGTCTCTTCGGCCATATGTTTGACCCTTTCCATGACGGTGCCGGTGTCATGAGTTCTGGTCTAGCCACCGTAAGTGATGTGACGCAACTCTCGGAACACAACAGGGAGTTGCCCGCTCCGCATGAGCGGCACACGGAGGTTCGAACAGATGACGAATGTGACGTCGTGGGGGACGGGCTACCGCTCCGGCGCGCTGGTGGTCGACAAGGAGACTGGCGAAGTGGGCGTGACGCAAGGAGCGACGGAGCGCGTCTACACGGTCAAGTCGGTGCGCGACGGGTCCCTGTGGACGGCGCACGCGTCACGCCTGCGCATCGCCACGACGGAGGAGCGCGCGAAGCTCGGGATCGGCCCTCGGGGCGTGAACTGATGGGCGTCATCTCCCTGCCGCACACTTCCGGTCCCGGCGTCGTGGTCGGCGGTGCGGCCGATCGATGCCCCACCTGCGTCAGCCTGAGGAACGCCCGGCACCGGGCATGGGCGACAGCCGACCATGCAGCGGCCGCCCGCGCGGGGCGCGCGTTCCACCGCCACTGGGGGCGGGAGCACGCAGCCCCGTAGCAGCGCCTAGTCCAGGAACGGGCACCGCCCCATCTCCCCCCGCGCCACCTCCAATTCCTCCCGCGCCCTCTCCCGCACAGCCGCGCTCGCCGACCCCTGGTGTTTCAGGAAGGCCGCCACGAAGCCCGCCCGCCGCGCCGGCGGATAGCGCTTCTCCGTCAGGAACGGGAGGTCGTTGGGGACCATGCTGCGGGCGACCAGCAGGGGAGTGTCGCTGTGCAGGGGGCGGAAAGAGGGGTTGCGCAGGCCCGGGCCCGGGTGGCCGGGGAAGAATTCGCCCAGCATCATGCCGTCCGCGACGAACGACGGCTTGAGGCGGTCGTGGACGCGGACGACCGTGTCGGCCGGGACGCCGGGGAGTACCAGGATGATGGACTTGTCGATCGTGTGCGGGCCGGTGAGCGGTTCCATCGCCAGCCAGTGCGCCTTGAGCGCGGTCGTCGCCGCCAGCAGGGTCGGCTCATCGGTCGCGGGCGGGTCTGCCAGGGCGAAGCGGAGCAGGTCCAGGCGTAGGGCCAGCGGGACGAAAGGGCAGACGGCTCCGCGGCGGCCGAGGTCCGGGTGCGGGCGGGCGACGTGGCCGGAGACCCAGTCGGCCACCGGCCGGAGGTGGTTGTGGGTGGCCGCCGCCCGCTGGTCGTACAGCCGTAGCGGCGGCGGGGCGAGAGGGGTGTCGTACGCGTAGCCGTGGCTCATGATGCGGTTCCCCCGTTGTGTCGTGGTGCCTTCGAAGACAGAAACGGGCCGGAGTGGAGGCGCGGTTGAGCGGGAGGGCGAAAGTCGCACGGGGGTGCCGGTGGCGCACCCTTATTCGTGCCCACGGTGGCTACGCCACCAGCGCGGACCCGAACTCGACGAGCAGTAAGGCGGAGGCCGCCAGCAGCAGTACGCCGGAGCCGCCGAGGAGCAGCCGGTAGCCGCGCGTCCCGATCCGGTGGCGGGCGCGGGCCACGATCAGGGCGAGCGCCGCCTTGCTGCCGACGAGCAGGGCGTAGAAGCCGAGGAGGAAGCCGCCCGCGCCCGGCGGGCTGTCCCGCCACGCGGCCACCAGCAGCGGCGCCCCGGTCGTCAGCCAGAAGACCCAGGGGTGCGGGCTCAGCAGATTGACCACCACCCCCTGCCACAGCGTCCGCCGCCCCTCGGCACGGGCCACGGCGGCCTCCCGGGCGGCCGGGATCTCCGCCGTGCGGGACTCGCGCAGCGTCGAGGCGCCCAGCCAGGCCAGGAAGAGGCCGCCGACCACGCCGCCTGCGGAGATCGCCCGGCCCGGCAGCACGGCCAGCACGGTGACCGAAAGGATGATCACCGGCAGGTCGGTGATCAGCGGCACCGCCGCCACCCGCAGGCCCACGCCCAGCCCGCCGCGCAGCGTCCCCGACAGCACGAGGGCGAGCAGCGGGCCCGGACTGATGCCCGCGCTGAAGCCCAGCGCCACCCCCAGAGCCAGCTCTTCCATGACTCGCCTTCCCCTCGGGCCACTCGGCCGGGCAGGACAGGAGCACATGCGAAATCAGCGCATATTCACTGATATCTACGTTGGCATCCGTACCGCACAAGACGCGAGTCGTCGGCGCGGAGTTGACGGCGACGTCACCCGTACCGGTAAAGCGGTCACCCGTGCCGGTAACGGAGAGACCGGGTTCCGTTCATGTCTGGACAACCTGACCTCCGAACTTCCCGTCATCCGGTCGCCCGGCTACGCTCCCTTCGTGGCGACCCATCGATCCCTCCAGTTCAGCCTGGACCGCAGCAGCCCCGTACCGCTCTATTACCAGCTGTCGCAGCAGCTGGAAGCGGCCATCGAGCAAGGCGCGCTCGCCCCCGGCAGCCTCCTGGGCAACGAGATCGACCTCGCCGGCAGGCTCGGCCTCTCCCGGCCCACCGTCCGGCAGGCCATCCAGTCGCTGGTGGACAAGGGCCTGCTCGTACGGCGTAGGGGCGTCGGTACGCAGGTGCTGCACAGCCAGGTCAAGCGCCCGCTGGAGCTCAGCAGCCTCTACGACGACCTGGAGGCCGCCGGGCAGCAGCCCGCCACGCGTGTGCTGCGCCATCTGGTCGAGCCGGCCACGGCACGGGTGGCCGCGGCGCTCGGGGTCGCCGAGGGCGCCGAGGTCGTCCTCGTCGAGCGGCTGCGCCTCGCGCACGGCGAGCCCATGGCCCACCTGCGCAATCACCTGCCTGTGGGCCTGCTCGACCTCGACGGCGGGAAGCTGGCCGAAACCGGCCTCTACCGCCTGATCCGCGCGGCGGGCATCACCTTGCACAGCGCCCGCCAGACGGTCGGCGCCCGCGCGGCCACCGCCGAGGAGGGGGAGCGGCTCGGCGAGCCGGAAGGCGCGCCGCTGCTGACGATGGAACGGACGACGTACGACGACACCGGGCGCTCGGTGGAATTCGGCTCGCACATCTACCGGGCGTCGCGCTACTCCTTCGACTTCCAGCTCCTGGTGCGCCCTTAGGGGCGGCGAACAGGTCAGTCCGTCAGAATGTTCGGACAAAGTATTGACGGGGTGTGGCGTCCGCCACTAGAACTCACCCACGGGCGGCAGCCCCGCACGGTCCCGCCGAAACCCCGGCGGACGGCGGTGACGGATGGTGACGGATACTTGGGCGGTCGGTCCCGCGGTGCGGGGTCCGGCCGCACCGTGAAAGACAGTGAGAAGGGCAACTCCTCGTGGCAAGGGTTCGGACAGGCGTACGTGCGGTGAGCGCCGTGCTGGCAGCGGTGCTCGGCGCCACCTTGGCGGGGTGCAGCAGTACGGGCGGAAAGCGCGCCGAGGAGCGGGCCGCGAAGGCGTCCCAGGGGCGTGCCAATGTCTCCACGCCCCGCTGGACCTTCGCGATGGTCACCCACTCGGGTGATGGCGACACCTTCTGGGACATCGTCCAGAGCGGTGCCAAGCAGGCGGCGGCCAAGGACAACATCAAGTTCCTCTACGCGCACGACGTCGAGGGGAACAAGCAGGCACAGAACGTGCAGGCCATGATCGACCAGAAGGTCGACGGCCTGATCGTCACCCTCGCCAAGCCCGACGCCATGAAGGACGTCGTCGCCAAGGCGGTCAAGGCCGGCATCCCGGTGATCACCGTGAACTCGGGCTCCGAGCAGTCCAAGGACTTCGGGGCGCTCACGCACGTCGGCCAGGACGAGACGATCGCGGGCGAGGCCGTGGGCGACGAGCTCAACAAGCGCGGCCGGAAGAAGGCGGTGTGCGTCCTGCACGAGCAGGGCAACGTCGGCCACGAGCAGCGCTGCGCCGGTGTGAAGAAGTCCTTCAAGGGCGACGTGCAGAACCTCTACGTCGAGGGCACGAACATGCCCAACGTGCAGTCCTCGATCGAGGCCAAGCTCCAGTCCGACAAGGACGTCGACGCCGTCGTCACGCTCGGTGCGCCCTTCGCGCCCACCGCCGTCAAGGCCGCCGAGCAGGCCGGCAGCAAGGCCGAGGTCGACACCTTCGACCTCAACGCCCAGGTCGCCAAGGACCTCCAGAGCGGCGCGCTCGGCTTCGCCGTCGACCAGGACCCGTACCTCCAGGGGTACGAGGCCGTGGACCTGCTCTGGCTCTACAAGTACAACCGCGACATGCTCGGCGGTGGCCGGCCGGTCCTCACCGGCCCGCAGATCATCACCAAGGACGACGCCAAGGCCCTGGCGGAGTTCGCGAAGCGGGGCACCCGATGAGTACAGCCACCACCGAGCGGGCCGACGAACGCCTGGTGCGCCGGAGCTACCTGCGCCGCATGATGGGCCGCCCCGAGCTCGGCTCGGTCGTCGGCGCGGCAGCGGTCTTCCTCTTCTTCTCGTTCGTCGCCGACAGCTTCCTCCAGCCGTCCAGCCTGTCCACCGTGCTCTACGCGTCCTCGACGATCGGGATCATGGCGGTGCCGGTGGCGCTGCTGATGATCGGCGGCGAGTTCGACCTGTCGACCGGTGTGATGGTGACCAGCTCCGCGCTGATCTCCTCGATGTTCAGCTATCAGATGACGGCCAACGTCTGGGTCGGCGTCGGGGTGTCCCTGCTGGCCACCCTGGCCATCGGCTTCTTCAACGGCTTCATGCTGACCCGCACCAAGCTGCCCAGCTTCATCATCACGCTCGGCACCTTCCTGATGCTCACGGGCCTCAACCTCGGCTTCACCAAGCTCATCAGCGGCACCGTCTCCACCAAGACCATCGGCGACATGGACGGCTTCGAGTCCGCCCGCGAGGTCTTCGCCTCCCACCTGTCGATCGGTGACGTCGACCTCCAGGTCACCATCCTGTGGTGGCTCGGCCTGGTGGCCCTGGCCACCTGGGTGCTGCTGCGCACCCGCGTCGGCAACTGGATCTTCGCGGTCGGCGGCGGCGCCGACGCGGCCCGCGCGGTCGGCGTCCCCGTCAACAAGACCAAGATCGGCCTCTATATGGCCGTCGCCTTCTGCGCCTGGATCTCCGGCCAGCACCTGCTGATGTCGTACGACGTGGTGCAGTCCGGCGAGGGCGTCGGCAACGAGTTCCTGTACATCATCGCGGCCGTCATCGGCGGCTGCCTGATGACCGGCGGCTACGGCTCGGCCATCGGGTCCGCGGTCGGCGCGTTCATCTTCGGCATGACCAGCAAGGGCATCGTCTACGCCCAGTGGAACCCGGACTGGTTCAAGTTCTTCCTCGGCGCCATGCTGCTGCTGGCGACGCTGCTGAACGCGTGGGTCCGTAAGCGTGCGGAGGCGAGCAAGTGACCGCTCTGGTGGAGCTGGCGGACGTCAGCAAGTTCTACGGGAACATCCGCGCCCTCGAAGGGGTCTCCCTGGAGGTCCACGCGGGCGAGATCACCTGCGTCCTCGGTGACAACGGCGCGGGCAAGTCCACCCTCATCAAGATCATCGCCGGGCTGCACCAGCACGACGCGGGCACCTTCGCGATCGACGGCGAGGAGACCCGGCTCGGCTCGCCCCGCGAGGCCCTGGACCGCGGCATCGCGACCGTCTACCAGGACCTCGCCGTCGTCCCCCTGATGCCGGTCTGGCGGAACTTCTTCCTCGGCTCCGAGCCGACGAAGGGCGCCGGCCCCTTCAAGCGGCTCGACGTCGCCAGGATGCGCGAGACCACCCGGGCCGAGCTGCTGCGCATGGGCATCGACCTGCGCGACGTCGACCAGCCCATCGGCACGCTCTCCGGCGGCGAGCGGCAGTGCGTCGCCATCGCCCGGGCGGTCTACTTCGGGGCGAAGGTCCTGGTCCTGGACGAGCCGACCGCCGCGCTCGGCGTCAAGCAGTCGGGCGTCGTGCTGAAGTACGTGGCCGCGGCGCGCGACGCCGGGCTCGGCGTGGTGCTCATCACGCACAACCCGCACCACGCGTATCTGGTCGGTGACCGGTTCGTCCTGCTCAAGCGCGGGGCGATGGCCGGCAGCCACGCGAAGTCGGAGATCGCCCTGGACGAGCTGACCCGCCAGATGGCGGGCGGCAGCGAGCTCGACCAGCTCAGCCACGAGCTGGAGAGGGCCGCCTCGGGCGACGCGTGATCCCGGGCCCCGGGCGCGGCCGCCCGGCTCCCGCTGCGTACCCCCACGATGCGGTGCCGAACGGCTCAGTGAGGCACAATCGCACCGACCGTATCCATGAGAGGCCCCGCCTCCAGAGACCAGCGCAGGGACACCGACTCGTGCGAGCACGCCCCCGTACCGCCAGGCCCCACGCAGTGGAGGCACGATGAGCATGTACCGCGAGCTCCACAGAGGTGCGGCCAGAGCGACCGTGCTGCGTACGGTGGGCACCCGCGAGCGCCGGTCGCACCTGACCGCCCCGCGCGTCCCCACGGTCGGCATCGACATCGGCGGCACCAAGGTGATGGCGGGCGTCGTCGACGCCGACGGCACCATCCTGGAGAAGATCCGCACCGAGACGCCGGACAAGTCCAAGAGCCCCAAGGTCGTCGAGGACACCATCACCGAGCTGGTCCTGGACCTCTCCGACCGGCACGACGTGCACGCCGTGGGCATCGGCGCGGCCGGCTGGGTCGACGCCGACCGCAATCGCGTGCTCTTCGCCCCGCACCTGTCCTGGCGCAACGAGCCGCTGCGCGACCGCCTCGCCGGCCGCCTCGCCGTCCCCGTCATGGTCGACAACGACGCCAACACCGCCGCCTGGGCGGAGTGGCGCTTCGGCGCGGGCCGCGGCGAGGACCACCTGGTGATGATCACCCTCGGCACCGGCATCGGCGGCGCCATCCTGGAGGACGGCCAGGTCAAGCGCGGCAAGTACGGGGTGGCGGGCGAATTCGGGCACATGCAGGTCGTGCCCGGCGGCCACCGCTGCCCGTGCGGCAACCGCGGCTGCTGGGAGCAGTACAGCTCCGGCAACGCCCTCGTCCGCGAGGCCCGTGAGCTGGCCGCCGCCGAGTCCCCGGTCGCGTACGGCATCACCGACCGCGTCGGCGGCAACATCCAGGAGATCACCGGGCCGCTCATCACCGAGCTGGCCCGCTCCGGCGACGCCATGTGCGTCGAGCTGCTCCAGGACATCGGCCAGTGGCTGGGCGTGGGCATCGCCAACCTCGCCGCCGCCCTCGACCCGTCCTGCTTCGTCATCGGCGGTGGCGTCAGCGCCGCCGACGACCTGCTCATCGGCCCCGCCCGGGACGCCTTCCGCCGCCACCTGACCGGCCGCGGCTACCGCCCCGAGGCCCGCATCGTCAAGGCGCAGCTGGGCCCCGAGGCCGGCATGGTCGGCGCGGCGGACCTGGCCCGGCTCGTGGCCCGCCGCTTCCGCCGCGCCAACCGGCGCCGCGTCGAGCGCTATGAGCGCTACGCACAGGCGGGCCGCGGGTGACGGCCACCATGGAGCTCCCCGAGCGCACCGCGCCACTGCCGGAGCCGGGCGACGGCCGCCCCCGGCGCCGCTGGCTCAAGGCCGTGATCGTCTTCCTGCTGATCACGATCCCGGCGGGCTACCTCTACATCTCCGCGATGCAGAGCCGCGGCGGCAGCGACTCGAAGAAGGAACAGGCCGCGGCGACCGGCCTGGAGGAGGGCTGGCCGTCCCAGCTCCAGCGCCGCATCTACGAGGTGACGGTCCCGTCGTACGCCGAGAACGTGGCCAGCTACGAGACCAACTCGTGGAAGTCCAGCTCGCTCTTCCTCCAGTTCACCACCACCCGCGCCAAGTTCGCGAAGTGGCTGACCGACGTCGGCACGAGCGCCTCCGCGCTCAAGGACGGCGACGTCACCATCGACGACGACCAGGCGGCCCAGGTCGGCTGGAAGTTCGGCTCCGGACACCACTGGGCGGGTACGGTCCGGGAACAAGACAAGCCCAAGCCGACGCTCGCCGTCACCGCGAACCTGGACAACCCGGATTACCCCCAGGTCTTCGTCATCTCGACGACCACCCCTTGAACGCGCGCGCCCGGACGGCGTGAGCGGCGAGGAGGGTGGCGGCCACTGCGGAGGCGGTGCGGGTGACGACCGGGCAGTGGGTTCTCGGCGACATCGCTGGACCTTTGTGACCGAGCCCATACGGGGAGTCCCATAGGTGAGGGGATAATCGTCTGCATGACGATATCTCTCGAGGGCGTCTACGCAGCCGTTCACAGCATGCTGTCGGGCATCGAAGAACTCGACGGCGCGGACGTCGTCGGTAACGGCCCGCCCGATGCCGGCTACCCCCGTGCCGAGGTCCGCGACGGCGTTGTCCACTGGGTGGTGCGGGAGCGCGGCAAGGAAGTGGAGCGCCGTACGACCGGGGATCTGGACGAGTTCCTGTACTGGGCGGCTCTGCACACCACTCGTGACGCCGCCTCCCGCTGGGAGCTCGACCACCGTGATCTGCTGCCCGGCTGCGACGACACCCGGGTGGGGTGGCTGGCCAGGCAGGTCCGGCTGCTGAGGCTGGTCCGGCCCGAGTGGGCGGACAGGTTCCGGGCGCAGATCCCGCAGCAGTGCCCGGGAGTGCGCCTTGAGGACGTGGACGCCTATCCGGCCGGGGGGCGGTCGTGAGGCTGTGGCGGCGCAGGCGCGGGCAGGAGCGGTCGGCGGGGGAAGCGGAGGTGTGGGACCGGTTCGGGAGCCCGCTGGGGAGGTTCGCGCACCCGAGGGGAACGCCGTTCGCCCAGCGTTCCCTGCCTCCCACCTACGTGGCCTGCGAGTACCACGTGTACAGCTGGATCCGGTCGTGGAGTCAGGAGGACGCCGAGAAGTACGGCGTCATTCAAGGGGGCAAGGTCGCTCCCTGGTTCGGCCAGCCCGGCGGCGGAACGCAGTTCATGCTCCCGGAGGGCATCTCGGTGCAGTGGCTCATCGACCAGGGCTACATCCGTGAGGAACCTGTGCGGTGATCGGAGCCGGTCGTCGGTGAACCGGTGCCGCCCGGCGTCCTCGACCTCCTTGGCCCGGGGTCGGAACATCACTTTGTGTTAGCATCGAATATTTGGACGGCTGTGACGGTCGCCGACTCCGTCCGCGCGCCTCCCTTGTTCGTCGGCTGCTCATTCCTGCCGGGCCTTTCCTCGGTACGTTCCCCCTGCGGAAGGCTCTTCATGAACCACTCGGACAGCCCCGGCGCCTCGCACGGCGACCTCGCCCGGCCGGTGTCCCCGGCTGCCTTCGCCGGCATGGAACTGCCGGCCGAGGTGCTGCGAACGCTCGCCGAGCTCGGCGTGCGCGAGCCCTTCCCGATCCAGGCAGCCACGCTGCCCAGCGCCCTCGCGGGACGCGACGTCCTGGGGCGCGGGCGCACGGGATCGGGCAAGACGCTCGCCTTCGGCCTGCCGCTGCTCGTACGGACGGCCGGTCGGCGTGCGGAGCCGAAGCAGCCCCTCGCCCTGATCCTGGTGCCCACCCGGGAGCTGGCCCAGCAGGTGACCGAGGCGCTCGCGCCGTATGCCGCCGCGCTCAGGTTGAGGATGGCCACGGTCGTCGGCGGCATGTCGATCGGACGGCAGATCGCTGCTCTGCGCGACGGCGCCGAGGTCGTCGTCGCCACCCCCGGCCGCCTGCACGACCTCATCGAGCGCAAGGCCTGCCGCCTGGGACGGGTACGGATCACCGTCCTCGACGAGGCCGACCAGATGTGCGACATGGGCTTCCTGCCGCAGGTCACCGGGGTGCTCGACCAGGTGCACCACGACGGCCAGCGGATGCTGTTCTCGGCGACCCTGGACCGCGACGTCGACCAGCTGGTCGGCCGCTACCTCCACGACCCGGTCGTCCACTCGGTCGACCCGTCCGCGGGCGCGGTCACGTCGATGGACCACCATCTGCTGGTCGTCCACGGCCCCGACCGGTACGCCGTCACCACGGAGATAGCCGCCCGCGACGGCCGCGTACTGCTGTTCCTGGACACCAAGCACGCGGTCGACCTGCTCACCCGGCATCTGAGGGCCGGCGGAGTGCACGCCGCGGCCCTGCACAGCGGCAAGTCCCAGCCTCAGCGCACGCGGACCCTCGCACAGTTCAAGAACGGCCAGGTCACCGCCCTGGTGGCGACCAACGTAGCGGCCCGTGGCCTGCATGTCGACGACCTCGATCTCGTGGTCAACGTCGACCCGCCCACCGACCCCAAGGACTACCTGCACCGCGCGGGCCGCACCGCCCGGGCCGGCCGGTCCGGCGTCGTCGTCACGCTGGTGGTGTCGGCCCAGCGCCGCGAGACGAGCCGGCTGATGGCCGAGGCCGGCATCGAGCCGACGGTCACCAAGGTGCGCTCGGGCGAGGCGGAGCTGAGCCGCATCACCGGAGCCAAGGCCCCCTCCGGCACCCCGCTCGACGGCGGGCCTGCCGCATCCCGGCCCAAGAACACCAACGCTCCCTTCCGCGGCCTGGGCACCAGCAAGGGCGCCACCCGCGCCACCGGCGGCAAGTCCCGCAAGTCCAGCGAGGCCCGCATGCTCGCCGAGGCCCGCAAGGCGGCCCGGGTACGGCGCGGCGACTGAGAGCCACCGCCGCGGATTGCCGACCGCATGCTCGGGAGCGCCTTGATCCCGGCCCGGCAGCCGGACCGAGGCCAATTCGCCATCCACCGGCGCCGTTGGTGAATCCCAAAGCCTGAACAAGACCTTCCCCACGGCCCTGGGCTGCCGCCTGGAGGGCGCGTCCGCAGCTGCGGTCTGCCGAGCGGCCGGCCTGGTTCGGCCGTCCAGGCGGCCGGTGAGCGACGCGTCGGCGACCGCCCGGGTCGACCGATCGCGCTTCGGTACTGCCCGTGATGGGTTCGGTGACCACGACCTTGTCGCCGGCCTTGACGTCCTTGATCGGCTTGGCGAGCTTGAGCGCAGTGGCGCCTTCGCCCGCGAAGGGGATGGCAGCGGCGGGTGACAGCCGGCGTGAGTAGTCGCCCTCCGCGCCGTACCAGGCACAGTTGACACTGTTGGCGATGGACCCCACGCCGGGGACTGCGCCGACGACGTCGAGCGCAAGGTGGCCGGGAGCGGCTGAGCACGGAGGCGTCTTTCGCCGCTCTGTGTGGAGCCGGGCCCATCGAGTATTCCTGGAAGCCGCACCCAGGAGGGCAAAGCCAGTCGTGAGATCATCCGATGCCGCAAGCGATATGCCGCCCGCGAGGTCTTCCACCTGGTCGGGGCGGTGACTACCGACCCCCCGTTATAGGGGCGTCCGTGACAGATGAGAGGGTCTGGCGGGTGACTGAGACACCGGCGAACACCCTGCAATACCGCTCTGACGGGCCAGAAGACGCCCCAGTCCTGGTCCTGGGGCCGGCGCTGGGTACCACATGGCACAGGTAGGTGGAAGCGTCTTCTGGCGCCCATGTGGTCCAGGGCGGGAGCGTTTGACCGAGTTCGGACCTTGCTGGCCAGGCGCGTCGACGCTGTTGGTGACTCGGGCGTGACAGATGTTGACCCCCGTCGGCTTGTTTCGGCGGGGGTTCTGCCCGCGGGGCCGATGACGCGGCGCTGGTTGGCGGCGGCCTGAAATAGGTGCTTCCGATGGGTCAGGGCGGCCCAATAATTCGAACAACCGTAGGTGTCATGGCGCGAGACGGTTACGATCGCAGTTGCCCGTCCGCGACCCTTTGTGGGTGCAGATTGTGCAGCCAGAGGGCGGCGGATGATCGATGCCGAGCTATCTGGGGAGGCGGTCGGCGATCGCACGAGTGTCCGTACTAGCCTTGCTGTTCGTTTGGACGCGTTCCCGTGTCTAGGGCCGGTTGAGGTCCGTTGGTTTGTTGCTGAGGCTGCTTCCGGTGGTGCGGGGCAAGCGGTAAGGATGTGCGTGTACAGCCTTGCTGGGGAGAGCGTCGGTGCAGGACGAGAGCGGGTTGGTCGATGGCGATCGCGGCACGAGAGCCCTTGGGTGTGGTTGCAGGAGCGCTGGCTCCCGGCGATCTCGTACCCCGCGAAGCGAGCCTGGCAGTCGTTGAAGCCTTTGGAGCGAAAGTCGTTGCGGCCTACCGATTTGATGCGGGAGAGCGGGAGCGACGGGCTGCTGCGGGCATGGCTCCGCTGACGCGACCTGATGCCCTGAACCTCTTGATGGCGCTGCCCCTCGGCGAGCCTGTTCCTGCCGGATCACTGAGCGACAGGGAACGCCGGGCATTGCGGTGCCTCCCGAAGGGGGCAGTGATTCGACGCGACGGACTGATTACCAGACAGGCGACCCAGCCGGTCCACGTCGACATGGTGTTCGTGCCCGGACGTAGCTGGGAGTCTGCGATGGAGCATGCCGAGCGGTTTACACCATTCACTGCTCGTTCCATATTGGTCGATGGTGTGTTGCGGCGCAAGGACGAGGCTGTGATGCGCGCTGACTTCTACGGCATCGGATTGCTGCACGTCCAAGAGGCTGCGGTCGAGGTCGTTGTGCCGCCAAGCCCCTTCGTAAGCAGGCGCCATACGGTTGCCGGCTGGAAGTTCCTGGAAGACGTCCACCGTCAGCTGGCCTGAGGGATCGCGTCCGGCTACGGCGTGACCCGCAGTGTCGCCCATGCCCTGAGCGGCGCGGGTACTTGGAACCCGGACCTTGGGCTCGCGCCCAGGCCGATGCGCTGGTTTTCCAGCGCGTAGCGATCGACGGCCGCAGCGCATTTGTTGCGCCACCACGTCTTGCGCTCGGTGCCCGCCCGGTAGCTGGCCATGTCGCCAACCCATTCGCTCCAGGTGAAAATGTTGTGACTGTCGGCCTCACGTCGTGTGTCGCCGTCAGACAGGAAGAAGCGGTCGAGACTCCGCCCGTTGCACTCCTCGCAGGCGCAGGTCGCCGGAACCGCGTTGGCGTAGAGCGTGGACAACGACTCGGCGCCCTTGAAGCACATCAGCTGCGGCATCAGCACGTGCGGATACGTTGGTCCGCCACCTCGCTTGCCTATCTGGGCCTTCTCGTCGGGCGGTATCGCGTGGCGGAGTGAGCTTCGGACGCCGATTCCCGCGCAGAGGGCGCCATGCGCCAGCACGTCGAGTGCTGCGAGGTCTGTACGCAAGAGCGACATGTGCTCGACCTCGGTGAACAGCCGCCGCAGGTTGGCCGGAACGTCCTTCGCTTGTTCCAGCGGGTCGAACTGGCGAAAGAGGATGACGGCCTTGGGGTGGCGGATCTTGGCGCATACCGCGATCAGCTGACTGATGTTCTCCCGGTTCAGCCAGGTGACGTCGATCGGTAGGGAGACCAGGGTGTCTGCCCGATCGATCCGATTGGCTTCCCTCAGTACTGCCTTGAGGACACGGGAGTTCGCCGGTGGTATGTAGCCGGTGGGTGTCAGCGCTGCGCTTGCCCCCCGAGCCTTCTGGAAGTTCAAGGAGTCGTGCACGGTGGCGAACAGTTCGTTGGGGGGAGCCATGAACGGCTCCTCCGCCGTTGCCGTGTAAGTGGTGTACGCGGCGCTGTCGATTAGAAGCGTGCCTGTGAAGCCGGCATCGGCGCGGAGCTGGAAGGCGCGTGCGTCGGCGTTGAGGCCGGTCATGACCACGCCGCCCAGCTCATCATCCAGGGCAGGGCGAGGCCGGGGAATTGGCTGGGCATGTTCGTGCAGCAGCACGCGTCCCTGCAGGAGCGGCACCGCTGCCACGGTGTGGTCGAGCGTCTTCACGGCGGGTGGTCGCCGCCTGGGATCGGGGGCGTTGCTCATGAATCACCTCGCAGAAGGGTCCGGCACGTCCTTGTGTCCGGACGGAGAAGAAGCGCACAAGTAGATCTCGTGGAACTCCTCACGGCCCAGACCCGCCAGGTGAGCGGTCTCGGTCGCACTGAGGTGGTGCTGTCCCTCAAGCCGGGTGACGGCCTGAGCGATATGGCGCGGGGTCTCGCGCCGGATGACGATTGGTTCGTTGGTGCGGTAGCCGAGTGCGGACAACTCGACCATGAGCGTGCGGTACTGCCATTCGCTGATCACGCCCAGGTCAACGGCACGCCGGATGAGAGCGGCCATCGAGACTCCCCAGCGGGCTTTGAGATCCATGAGGCGGGCGACGTCGATGCCAGGCTTGAGCTCGCTCAGGATCACTTCGTGTGGCATGAGGAACTCGGCGGCGAACCGGTCGGCTTGGGTCTCCTGTGTACGTCCCTCGCCCGGCTCGCGGTGCATGATCAGATGGCCCAGCTCGTGAGCAAGGCTGAAGCGTGAACGATCGGCAGGGGCAGCGGAGTTGAGGAGCATCAGTGGCGTCCGGTCGTGCGGCCACTGGCTGACGGCGTCGAGTTCGGTGGTGCCTAGATCACGGACGGCGACCAGGGCGCCGGCGTCTTCGAGCAGCGCGATCAGGTCGTCGATGGGGCCGGCGGGAACGTTCCACTCTTCGCGCAGCGTCTCCGCAGCGTCCGCGGGAGTGTCGAAGTCGCTGACCTCAATGGGCCTGAACCGATGGGGACGGTGGAGGGCCGCTGCCTGCGTCACCGCTTCGATCTGAAGGCGGGTGAGCGCCAGCGTCGCATGGATCCGGCGCAGCGCGGGGGCTCCCAGTGAGGCCCGCTTGCGGTGGTGTATCAGCCCGATGCCTACCCCGGCCGCATCAGTGGCCTGGCACAGCATCTCGGGGGTGAAGCGAAGCGCGGCAGCGAACAGGAGCACCCGCTCGGCCCGGACCGGGATCCGGCCGGCTTCGGCCCGGCTAACGTACCCCTGCGTGATGCGGCTGCCCTCCACGTGCGACATCTGCTCGGCCAGGTCGGACTGGGTCCACCCCCGAGAGTCGCGCGCCAGGGCGAGCATGGCGGGATCCGCGAGCAACTCCTTTTGATCACTCACGGTTCACCTCCAACCCTGACAAGTCTCAACTCCCCTGAGGGTACAGGGTTTTATCCCTCAAAATATTCCGGGCATGATCCGTAAGATGCCATGCCTTCAGGGATGCCATGCGCCACTGACAGTCCAACTGCACCTTTGTTAACCCTCGTTGAGGGAGGGCGAGGACTTCACCTGCAACCGTGGTGGCGACCGGCAGGCCAACGCCGCGCTCCACCACATCGTGTTCACCCGCTTGCGAGTCGACCCGCGCATGCAGAACTACTACGAGCGTCGGATCGAAAGCGGGCAAGACTCGGCGCGAAGTCATCCGGCGCCTCAAACGCCACGCAGCCCGGGAGTCTCCCACCTCATCGGACCACCACAGCCAGAACCGGGGCCGTCATGTCGGCCAGGGCGGCCGGTGCCCGCGTATGGCACCTGTCGTCGCGCGTGATGCGATTATCGAAAGCGTTCGAGCGAGGCGAGACAGGGGATACGGGCGCACCTTGCAGAGGAAGAGGACGTGGACCTCCGCTCGGCTTGCTATGTCCGCTCCGACGACACAACGTTGATCGTCGAAGCCGCCCAGGCGCGTGGGTTCGCGAAGCCGGGCCTGCGGTGCATCGCGCCCACCCGTCCCCATCCCCGTCGCACCGCCCGACCGGTCCCTGGCTGCACTGCGCACGGCCTGCTACGCCCCGGTCCTGGAGACTGAGGCCGGCGCCACTGTCCTGTAACACGGCCCCGCCGAACCCGCCCCCTAGCCTGGTTCCCGCCCTGGACCAGGCTCACCCCCAGCGGCGAGCCAGTGCGTGGACTGACCTCCTCCGCTTGATAGTTGGCCGCACAACTCGACGGAGAGGGCTGATCCGGCGATTGTCACAGGGCGAGTGCGCGCTGTTCGTGTAACCGGGCACGCGCGACGGCGATCCGGCTCAGACCTTGATGACGGTGACGCGTGCGCCGCACAGGGCGGTGAGGTCCTCGGGGTCGGAGGTGAGGACCGTGACAGGGCCGGGAGCGACGAGGGCGGTGGCGCTGAGCATGGCGTCGATGGCGTACTTGTGCCCGTGCAGTCCGGCGTCGGCCAGGAGCGCGGCAGCATGGCGGGCGATCGGTTCGGTGACCGGTTCGACGACGAGGCGGGACAAGGTCCACTCCAGGGCCGGCCGGTTGATGCGGGGGTGGACCACCTCGACGAGGGTGGCCGCGGAGGTGATGACACGGAGATCATCGGCGCGGGCAAGGGCGAGCCACGCGGTGACCGTGCGGTCGCGCAGGACGGCCTTCGCCAGTCCCTCGCTGTCGAGGACGAGGGTGCCGCCGGGCGCGGCGGGTGAGCGGTTCACGCGGCGTCCGCCCCGCCGTGGCCCTGTTCCTGCCGGGCCTGGTGGAGCTGGTCACGCAGCGCTTGGACCTCGTCGTCGGTGATGGGGCCGTGGTCGGCCTCGGCGACGGCGATGAGTTCGTTGAGGTTGTCGCGTTCGATCTGGCGGGCGACGGCGGCAGTCACGTACGCGGACAGGCCGGACGGGCCGCTGCGGGTCCGGGCTGCCTCCGCGATGTCGCGCGGCATGGTGATCGAGTACTTGCCGGTAGGCTCACTCATGCCACCAATCCTACCAACAGTCCTCCTCGTGTGGTGAGAAGAGGCCCGGCTCTGCCGAGGCGGTGAACCGTGCCTTTGGCGCCCCGTCGGTGAATGGGCTTGGTGCAGTAGTCCACGACAGCACGCGGAGTCCGGCAACCGCGGCGGCGACTGGCGGAAGAGCGCCGCCCTGCACCGGATCGTGCAGACCCGTCTGCGCTGCGACCCGCGCACCCAGGACTACTACGAACGCCGTATCAAGGAGATCGGACCCGCACTGTCATGACCCCCGTTATAGGGGCTGTCGTGACAGATGAGAGGGTCTGGCGGGTGAGTGAGACACCGGCGAACACCCTCCAATACCGCTCTGACGGGCCAGAAGACGCCCCAGTCCTGGTCCTGGGGCCCGCGTTGGGTACCACATGGCACATGTGGGACCGGCAGATACCGGAGCTGACCCGTCACTGGCGTGTCCTCCGTTTCGATCTGCCCGGACACGGCGGTGCGCCCGCCGAGCCCGCGCCGGTCGTCGGTGAGCTCACCGACCGGCTTCTCGCCACGCTCGACGGCCTCGGCGTCGACCGCTTCGGTTACGCGGGCTGCTCCATCGGCGGTGCGATGGGCGCGGACCTCGCCCTGCGGCACCCGCACCGGCTCGCCGCGCTGGCCCTGATCGCCACCTCCGCGCGATCGGGCACGGCCGATTCCTGGCGGCAGCGCGGTGAGACCGTGCGCAACAACGGCATGGACCCCATCGCCCGGTCGGCGCCCGAGAGCTGGTTCACCCCGAGCTTCGCGGCCGCCCAGCCCGCCATCGTGGACTGGGCCGTGCAGATGGTCAGCACCACCGACCCCGGCTGCTACGTCGCCGCGTGCGACGCGCTGGCCGCCTTCGACGTCCGCGCCGAGCTCGGCCGGATCGGCGTGCCCGCGCTGGTGCTCGTCGGCGCGGAGGACCAGGTGACGCCGCCCGCCGACGCCCGGGTCCTGGTCGCGGGCATCCACGACGCGCGGCTCGCGGTCGTGCCCGGCGCCTCGCACCTCGCCCCGGTGGAGCAGCCCGCGGCCGTCACGGACCTGCTGGTCCGCCACTTCACCACGGCCTGGCAGCTCTCCACCCAGCAGGGCCTCTCCCCGGTCGCCGCGCCCATGCCGCAGGCGACGCCGCCGGCTCCCGCGCCCGGCCCGGCGCCCGGCCCGGCGTTCGGCCATGCCCCGGGCCGGCCGGCCGACCAGGAGCAGGCACCGTTCCAGGCCCCCGCCCCCGCCCCCGCTACGGCCCCGGCCCAGGCCCCGGCCCCGGCCCCGGCTCAAGCACAGGCCCCGGCCCCCGCCCCCGCCCCCGCCCCGGCCCACGGTCTGAATCCGGACACCGTCCGCATCCCCGGCAAGGCCTCGGGCCAGGACCTGAACCCGGACACCGTGCGGATCTCCCCCCAAGCACCGGCGCCGGCCCCCGCGCCGAGCCAGGCTGCTCCCGGGCACGCCTCGGGGTACGGGTTCCCGCCCGCCGCCCCGGGCGGGATGTTCGCGCCCCTGCCCCAGCAGCCGTTCGCCCAGCAGCCGCACGCCCAGCAGCCCGCCGCCCCGCAACCCACCCCCGCACCCGCCGGTTTCGGGCCGCCGCCCACCCTGGAACCGGAACCAGCCGCCCCGGACCCGTACGACCGTGGCACGCGCGTCCGCCGCGAGATCCTCGGTGACGCCGACGCCGACGCCGCCGAAGCGGCCGGGGACGAGCTCACCGGCGACTTCGAGGACTTCGTCACCCGCTATGCCTGGGGCGCGGTCTGGGACCGCCCGGGGCTCGACCGCCGGTCGCGTGCCCTGATCACCCTGACCGCGCTCACCGCGGGCGGCCACCTCGACGACCTCGCCGTGCACACGCGCGCCGCACTGCGCTGCGGCCTCACCCCGGACGAGATCAAGGAAACGCTTCTGCACACGGCCGTCTACTGCGGCGTGCCCGCCGCCGGTGCCGCCTTCGAGGTCGCGCGGCGCGTCATCGCGGAAGGGCCGCCCCCGCACGCGTAGCCCGGCCGTAGCAGTATGGGGATCATGAAGCTGACCAAGAAGAGTCACGCCTGCGTCCGTCTGGAGAAGGACGGCCGCACGCTCGTCATCGATCCCGGCGCCTTCAGCGAGGAGGACGCGGCCGTCGGCGCGGACGCGATCCTCGTCACCCACGAGCACATCGACCACTTCAACGAGGACCGGCTGCGGGCCGCCCTGGACGCCAACCCGGCCGCCGAGCTGTGGACGCTCCGCAGCGTCGCCGAGCAGGTCTCCGCGGCCTTCCCCGGCCGGGTGCACACCGTCGGCGAGGGGGACGCCTTCACCGCCGCCGGTTTCGAGGTGGAGGTGCACGGGCAGCTGCACGCGGTGATCCACCCGGACATCCCCCGGATCACCAACGTCGGCTATCTCGTGGACGGTTCGGTCTTCCACCCCGGCGACGCGCTGACCGTGCCCGGCCGGCCCGTCGACACCCTGATGGTCCCGGTCATGGCCCCGTGGAACAAGGTCTCCGAAGTCATCGACTACCTCCGGGAGGTCAGCCCGCGGCGCGCCATCGACATCCACGACGCGCTGCTGACCGACCTGGCCCGGCCCGTCTACGACCGGATGCTGGGTCCGGAGGGGCCGGGCGGCACGGACCACACCCGGCTGGCGCCCGGCGAGACCGTCACTCTCTGACGTTGTCAGACCCGGCCGTTAGGGTTGGCCCATGCGCATCGCCACCTGGAACGTGAACTCGATCACCGCCCGTCTCCCGAGGCTCCTGGCCTGGCTGGAGAGCAGCGGCACGGACGTGCTGTGCATACAGGAGACGAAGTGCGGGGAGGACGCCTTCCCGTTCGACGAGCTCCGCGAGCTGGGTTACGAGGCGGCGGTCAACGCCACCGGCCGGTGGAACGGCGTGGCCCTGCTCTCCCGAGTGGGCCTGGAGGACGTGGTCTCCGGCCTGCCGGGCGGCCCCGACTACGACGGCGCGCAGGAGCCCCGGGCGATCTCCGCGACCTGCGGGGGCGCCCGCCTCTGGTCGGTCTATGTGCCCAACGGCCGCGAGGTCGGCCACGACCACTACGCCTACAAGCTGCGCTGGCTGGAGGCCCTGCGCGACGCCGTCGCCGCGGACGCCGAGGGGGAGCGGCCGTTCGCGGTGCTCGGTGACTTCAACATCGCGCCGACCGACGAGGACGTCTTCGACCCGGCGGTCTTCGAGGGCGCCACGCACGTCACGCCCGCCGAGCGCGCCGCCCTCGGCGCCCTGCGCGACCTCGGCCTGTCCGACGTCGTGCCCCGCCCCCTGAAGTACGACCGTCCGTACACCTACTGGGACTACCGCCAGCTCTGCTTCCCCAAGAACAAGGGCATGCGCATCGACCTGGTCTACGGCAACGCCCCCTTCGCCCAGGCGGCGAAGGACGCCTATGTCGACCGTGAGGAGCGCAAGGGCAAGGGCGCCTCGGACCACGCCCCGGTCGTCGTGGATCTGGACGTCTGAGGTCCGGGCGCCCCGCTCGCGTCGTCAGATCAGCTTGCGCAGGTCGATCGCGTCGGCGAAGGCCCGCATCCCGGCGTCGTTGGGGTGCAGGTGGTCACCGCCGTCGAAGGCCGGCAGCATCCGGTCGGGCTGCCGCGGGTCGCGGATGGCGGCGTCGAAGTCGAGCACCGCGTCGTACGCGCCGCCGTTCGCCCGGATGTCCCGGTTGATGGCGGTGCGCTCGGCGTCGGCCGCCGGCGTGCAGTCGTGGAAGCCGCCGCAGGGCGCGATGGTCGCGGCGACGAAGCGCATGCCGCGCTCGTGCGCCCGCTCCGCCATCGCCCGCAGCGCGGGGATCACCTGCGCGGCCGTGGTGCCCGCCCGGATGTCGTTGACGCCCTCGAAGACGACGACCGTACGGGCCGAGGTCTGCGCCAGCACGTCGCGCTCCAGCCGGTGGCCCGCGCTGACCCCGCTGAGGATCTTGCTGGTGTTGTCACCGGGATAGCGGTCGTTCACCACTTGGTTGCCCGAGATCCCCTCGTTGAGCACCCCGAACTTCGGCACGGACTGCTGTCCGCGCAGCCGCCTGCCCAGCAGGTCCGGCCAGCGGCCGTTGGTGCCCGGCGTCGACCGTTCGCCGTCGGTGATCGAGTCCCCGAGGGTCACCACGGAGCCGGCGCCGTCACCGACGTCCACGCCCGTCAGCAGCGGCCAGGAGTCGAGCTTCGCGGAGTACGCGCCCGCGCCGCGGTCGCCCGTGCGGTCACCGGCGCCGTCGGCCGTCAGATAGGACACCGAGTCGATGTAGCTGTGCACGGGCAGTGCCCGGACCGTGCCCGGCAGGTGGATGCTCACCAGGAGGTCGGCGCCCTCGGGCACGCGGAACCCCAGTGGGTCGCTGAACTGCTGTGCGCCCGCGGGCAGTTCGGCCCCGGGCCGCCCGTCGAAGGTCAGTGCCCGGGGCCGGCCGGCCGCCGCCGCGCCGCGCTCCTGGAGCGCCACGCTCGCGTGCCCGATGCGGACCGGGCGCGGCGCGAAGGTGTTCTCCAGCCGGATCCTGGTGCGCGGCCCGCCCGCGCTGCCGTGCACGACCAGCCGCAGCGTCCGGTCGGTCCACGGTCCCACCGCGGCGTAACCCGAAGGTGAAGCCGCCCAGCTGCCGGTCCACCCGTTCGTGGGACCCCGCAACGCCATCGAGAAGACGTGCAGGGCCGTCTCCCGCTCCGCCTCGTCCGGCAGCACGACCGAGTCGACCTCGCGGCCGCGCGCGACCGGGACCGTCACCGCGTACAGCCGTGTGGTTTCCGCCCGTTGGCCGCCGGGCGCGGCGAGGTGGGGGAGTCCGACGGCCTTCGTCGTCAGCGGGCCGCGCCGCCAGTCGGGCGCGGTCAGCCGGTAGGTGCTGCGGGAGCCGTCGCGGTAGCGGACGGTGCCGGTGCCGCTGACGTCCTGGCCGGGCTCGCCCTCGGTGGTCCCCGCGACGAGGAAGGAGAGCGCCTCGCCGCTGCCGCGCAGCCGCACGACCTGCCCCGCGGCCCGCACATTGTCGGGCTGACCTGCGGCGGAGCGCGGCCAGCGGAGGGGGGAGCGGTCGATGGCCAGGGCGTGGCCCGGGCTCCAGCCCGCGGCGTCCAGGTCCTTGGCCGACAGCGCGTTGCCCGCGCCGTCGAAATCGGCGTCGCCCGGGTGGGTGTCCCCGCGGACCGCCGTGTTGTCGAAGAGCCGCTCCAGGGGGAGCGGCTCTCTTCCACGCTGCGCGGTGTTGGCGAGCGCCGGGGTGTTCGCTGCGGCAATGGCGCAGACGGCGCCCGCCGCGACGACCCCGGCCGCCGTCCACCGTCTGTGCCGTACCCCGCCGAGCCTCGATGTCCGGAGCATGTGAGTCATGCCTCCCAGCGTTCCCCGCTCTGAATGTGGCGGGATGAAGCTAAGGAGACGCCTGGGGGACGTCAAGGAGGCCAACCGGCCACGTCGGGCGCCGCGCGCCTGTGGTGAGGCCATCCGTGCGAGTGCGATCCTGTCCGGTATGAACATTCCCTTCTTGGACAGTTGGCGCAAGCGGCACGCCCCGGCCCGCGGGGTGGCGCTGGCGGACGCGGTCGACCGGGACCCGGAGGGCCTGGCCGAGCTGTTGTCGGAATGCGAACTCCTGCGCGCGCACGCGGAGTCGGCGGGGGTCACCCTCGACGATTCGCCGATGTCCCTGGAGGCACTGGACCAGCTCCAGCCGCGCTGGCGCGAGGATCCCGAGCTGCTGCCGTGGCTGGGCAACGACGCGGGGCTGTATCTGGGCACGGTCGTCGTGCGCGCGGTGGAGGGGGCCGGCTGGTGGATCCGCTCCGACGGCCAGCCGGTCGTGCGGCTCGCCAACGGCCGGGAGATCGACGTGGTCGAGGCGGGCCAGAGCTGGGCGGCCGACGGCGCGCCGGAGCTGTCCCAGCTCTACGGCGAGCTCGCGGAGAATTGACCGGGCCGGGGGCCGGCCGCCTCAGCTGATGAAGGGGATGTCGTACTCCAGCCGCCAGCGGTCGGCGCGGACGACGATGTCGGAGGTCTCCACCGCCCGGCCGTCCCCGTCGAAGTGGGTGCGCTCGATGACGGTGACGCACTGCCCGGCCGCGCAGCCGAGCGCCTCCGCCTCCGGTGTCGTCGCCGGGCGCGAGCCGACCAGCTCCTGCGCGCGGACGACCCGGATGCCGATGGCCGCCAGCCTGCCGCGCACGCCGCGCCGGGCGTAGGGCCCGCGCTCGGGCAGCACCACGTCGGTGCCCTCGGTGATGGCGAGCGGCTCCCAGCTGGTGGCGAGCTGCACGGGGTGCCGGTTGGCGAGGTATTCGTACTGCGTGCACAGCACCCGGTCGCCCGGCCCGATCCGCAGCCGCTCGGCGACCCGGTCCGAGGCGGGGGTCTCGGTGGAGGACGCCTCCCAGGTCAGGGCCGTGTCCCGGGCCGTCATCCGGGCGGCGAAGGGGGAGTCGACGGCACCGGTCGAGCGCAGCAGGCTGCCCAGCGGCACCCGGTCGGTGACGAAGACGCCGCGCCCGAACTGGCCCTCCGCGTATCCCGCGGCCTTCAGGACGCGCACCGCGCGGTCCACGGTCTGGTCGCTGGCCGCGTACGCGCGCTTGAGCTCCGACCGCGAGGGGATGCGGTCCCCCACGGCGAGCCCTCCCTCGTCGATGCGGCGGCGCAGATCATCCGCGATGCGCTGGTAGACGGGCCTGCTGTCGCCCACCCCCGGCTCCTTCCCCCGAGCTCCCCCGGTCCGACGCTACACAGGCTAGGTACCCAGGCCGGTCTGTGTACCTAGGGCAAATGGCGGGCGTAGCGCGTCGAATCCGCATATATGAGCGTGTCAGCGGTGAAGTCCGGTACGGGGCCGGTAGGTTGCGCCGATAGCGTGTGTCGACCGCGGGACAGCTGAGAGTGGGTAGGGCTGGGTATGGCCGTCGATCCTCTGATCGAGCTGCGGAATGTCAATAAGCACTACGGGAAACTGCATGTCCTCAAGGACATCGACCTGACGGTCGGCCGGGGCGAGGTGGTCGTCGTCATCGGCCCCTCCGGCTCCGGGAAGTCCACCCTCTGCCGGACCATCAACCGCCTGGAGCCCGTGGAGTCCGGCACCATCACCCTCGACGGCCACCCGCTGCCCGACGAGGGCCGGGAGCTGGCCCGGCTGCGCGCCGAGGTGGGCATGGTCTTCCAGTCCTTCAACCTCTTCGCCCACAAGACCGTGCTCGCCAATGTCTCCCTGGCCCAGATCAAGGTCCGCAAACGCGGCAAGGAGGAGGCCGAGAAGCGCTCGCGCGAGCTGCTGGAGCGCGTCGGACTGCTCGCCCACGCCGAGAAGTACCCCGCCCAGCTCTCCGGCGGCCAGCAGCAGCGCGTGGCCATCGCCCGCGCCCTCGCGATGGACCCCAAGGCGCTCCTCTTCGACGAGCCCACCTCGGCGCTCGACCCGGAGATGATCAATGAGGTGCTGGAGGTCATGCAGCAGCTGGCCCGGGACGGCATGACCATGGTCGTCGTCACCCACGAGATGGGCTTCGCCCGCTCCGCCGCCAACCGCGTCGTCTTCATGGCGGACGGCCGCATCGTCGAGGACCGCACCCCGGAGGACTTCTTCACCGCCCCCGAGAGCGACCGGGCCAAGGACTTCCTCTCCAAGATCCTCAAGCACTGAGGGGCCGGTGAACACCCTGATGACGAGCCGTACGCGCCGCACGACCGCGGCCCTGGCCCTCGCCGCCCTCGCCCTGCTCCCCGCCGCCTGCGGCAAGGAGGGCAGCCCGCCCGTCAAGGGCCCCCGCGCCGACCAGCTGCCCGTCTACCACGTGGCCACCGGCTTCGAGCTGACGGACTCGGCCACCTGGCGGGCCGCGAAGAGCCGCGGTCACCTCGTCGTCGGCGCCAAGGAGGACCAGCCCTATCTCGGCGAGAAGGACCCCGCGACCGGCGTCTACTCCGGCTACGACATCGAGATCGCCAAGATGATGTCCGCCTCGCTCGGCTTCCCGCCCAGGACGATCCGCTTCCGCACCATCGCCTCCGCCAACCGCGAAACGGCCCTCCAGAACGGCCAGATCGACTACTACGTCGGCACCTACACCATCAACGACCTGCGCAAACGCCAGGTCGGCTTCGCGGGCCCCTACTACATCGCCGGACAGTCGCTGCTGGTGCGCAAGGACGAGAAGGGCATCGACGGGCCGCAGGACCTCGCGGGGAAGAAGGTCTGCTCCGCGGCCGGCTCCACCCCGCTCCAGCGCATCGAGCGCGACTACCCCAAGGCGATCGCCGTCGCCTACGACACGTACTCGATCTGCGTGGACAACCTCCTCAGCCTCCAGGTGGACGCCGTCACCACCGACGACACCATCCTCATGGGCTTCGCCGCCAAGGCGCCCGACGAGCTGCGGATCGCCGGGAAGCCCTTCTCCAAGGAGCCCTACGGCATCGGCGTGCCCCGCGGCGACACCGCCCTGCGCCTCGCACTCGACGACGCCATCGAGGCGCACGAGAAGAACGGCGACTGGAAGAAGGCGTACGACGCGACCCTCGGCCTCTCCGGGGTGCCCGCCCCGCCGCCCCCGGCCGTCGACCGCTACGGGAGCACGTCATGAACGTCCTGACCGACAACTGGTCCCTCTACGGCAAGGGGCTGCTCGGCACCGTCGAACTCACCGTCTACGCCTCCCTGCTCGCGCTCGTCCTCGGCTTCGTGATGGCCTCCTTCCGCGTCGCCCCCGTCGGCTCGCTGCGCGTCTTCGGCACGGTGTGGGTGGCGGTGCTGCGCAACACCCCGCTCACCCTGCTGTTCTTCGCGGTGCTGCTCGGCCTGCCCAGGTTCGGCGTGGTGCTGCCCTTCCAGCTCTTCGCGGTCCTCGCCCTCGGCTGCTACACCTCGGCCTTCATCTGCGAGGCCGTACGCTCCGGCATCAACACCGTGCCCACCGGCCAGGGCGAGGCCGCGCGCAGCCTCGGGATGACCTTCACCCAGACCCTCGGGGCGATCGTGCTGCCGCAGGCGTTCCGCTCCGTCATCCCGCCGGTCGGCTCCACCCTCATCGCCCTCGCCAAGAACTCCGCGATCGCCGGGTCGTTCAGCGTCACCGAACTGCTCGGCACCTACAAAACCCTCAACGAGCTGGGCTACAGCATCATCTGGTCCTTCGTCTGGATCGCCGTCGGCTATCTGATCGTGACCCTGACCATCAGCGGGGTCTTCAACGTGCTGGAGAAGCGCTGGGGAGTCGCCCGATGACCACGACCGCGCTCTACGACATCCCGGGCCCCCAGGCCCGGCGGCGGCACCTGGTCTACGGCCTCGCCGCGACCGCCGTGATCGTCGGTCTCGTCGCCTGGTTCGTCTATCTCCTCCTCGACACCCACCAGTTCACTGTCCAGAAGTGGGATCCCTTCACCTACAAGGGCATCCAGGAGCTGCTGCTGCGCGGGCTCGGCAACACCCTCAAGGCCTTCGCCTACGCCGCCGTGCTCTCCCTGGCGCTGGGTGGGCTGCTCGCCACGGCCCGGCTCTCCGAGCACCGGCCCGTGCGCTGGATCGCCACCCTGGTCGTGGAGTTCTTCCGCGCCATGCCGGTGCTCGTCATGATCTTCTTCGTCTTCGTCGCCCTCAAGGTGCAGCCCCTGCCCGCCCTCGTCACCGGCCTGACCCTCTACAACGGCTCGGTGCTCGCGGAGGTCTTCCGCACCGGCGTGCACTCCGTCGAGCGCGGCCAGCGGGAGGCGGCGTACTCCCTGGGCATGCACAAGACCCAGGTGATGACCTATGTGCTGGTGCCGCAGGCCCTGCGGGCGATGCTGCCGACGATCATCAGCCAGCTCGTCGTCGCCCTGAAGGACACCTCGCTGGGCTTCCTGATCACCTACGAGGAGTTCCTGCACGCGGGCAAGCTGATCGCCAGCAATCTCGACTACGGGCTCCCGTTCATCCCCGTCGTCATGATCATCTCGCCGATCTACATCGGGATGTGCATGCTCCTCTCCTGGCTCGCCCACGTGGCCGCCAGAAGGCAGCGGGGCAGCCTCAAGACCGAGGCCGTCGAGGTCGCGGAGCCCGAGCCCGGAACGCTGCTGCCGGGCGCCGGAGCGCACGGTCCGTGAATTCCGCGTTCTGGCGGACGGGCCCAACTCCGTTGCTAATGTGGCCCCATGGATTTCCGTCACCTGGGACGCAGTGGACTGATAGTCAGCCGGGTCGCTTACGGCAACTGGCTCACCCGGAGTTCTTCGAGAGGTGAGGAGACGGAAGTCGCCTGTGTGCGGGCCGCGCTCGACGCCGGAATCACCACCTTCGACACCGCGGACGTCTATGCGGACACGCGCGCCGAGGAATCCCTCGGGCAGGCGCTGAAAGGCGAGCGGCGGGAAGGGCTGGAGATCCTCACCAAGGTCTTCGCGCCCACCGGCCCCGGCCGCAACGACCTCGGCCTCTCCCGCAAGCACATCTTCGAGTCCATCGACAACTCCCTGCGCCGGCTCGGCACGGACCACGTCGACGTCTATCAGGCCCACCGCTTCGACCCCTCCACCCCGCTGGAGGAGACCATGGAGGCGTTCGCCGACGTGGTGCACGCCGGCAAGGCGCACTACATCGGGGTCTCCGAGTGGACCGCCGACCAGATCCGGCGCGGGCACGCGCTGGCCCGGGAGCTGAGGGTCTCGCTGGTCTCCAACCAGCCGCAGTATTCCGCCCTGTGGCGGGTGCCGGAGGGGGAGGTGATGCCCGCCTGCGAGGAGCTCGGTGTCGGGCAGATCGTCTGGTCGCCCCTGGCTCAGGGCGTCCTGACCGGCAAATACCTGCCCGGCCAGCGGTGGCCGGAGCAGTCCCGGGCCCTGGACTCCAACGACGGCTCGCCGGTGCTGGCGGGCTGGCTCAAGGACGACGTGCTCTCCCGCGTGCAGCAGCTGCGGCCCGTCGCCACCGACCTCGGACTGACGGTCGCCCAGCTCTCCCTGGCCTGGGTCCTCCAGCACCCGAACGTCGCTTCCGCCGTGCTGGGCGCCTCCCGCCCCGAGCAGATCACCGACAACGCCAAGGCGGCCGAGGTCCGGCTGGAGGCGGACGTCATGGCGGCGATCGACGCGGCCCTCGACCCGGTGGTGAGCCGCGACCCGGGCGCCACCCGGGACAGCAGCCCCACGGCCCCCGACTGGCGCCTCGCCTGAGGCACATGGCGAAAAAGGAGGGGCCTCCTCGCAGCCGCGAGGAGGCCCCCTTTTTTTCTCAGCGAGGGGGTTTTCTTACCGCCCCGTCACCAGACGACCGGCAGCTCCAGCAGGCTGCGCACCTGCATGCCGTCCTTCCATTCCAGCGATTCCGCGGGAACGGCACACCGCAGCCCCGGCAGCCGCGTCAGCAGCGAATCCAGCGCCACCTGCATTTCCAGCCGGGCCAGCGGCGCGCCCAGGCAGCGGTGGATTCCGTAACCGAATCCCAGATGCGGATTGTGCTCCCGCGTGAGGTCGAACCGGTCGGCGTTCTCGAAGACCGATTCATCGCGGTTCGCGGACGGGATCGCGGGCAGCACGGATTCGCCCGCGCGCACCAGCGTCCCGCTCAGCTCCACGTCCTCCGTCGCGTAACGCGCGAAGGTCACATGGGAGATGAGCGGGACGTAGCGCATCAGCTCCTCGACCGTGCCGGGCATGAGCTCGGGCCTGCTCCGCAGCAGCTCCAGCTGTTCCGGGTGGGTGAACAGCACGTGCAGGGAGTCGATCAGCTGTGAGGAGACCGTCTCGTGGCCGGCTATCAGCAGCACGCTGGCCAGCTCCACGAGCTCCTTCTCGGAGAGCTTCTCCTCCTCGTCGCTGGCCTTGACCATGGCGCTGATGAGGTCGTCCTGCGGCTTTGCGCGCCGGCTCACCATCAGCTCGGCGATGTAGCCGTGCAGCCGCTCGGTGTCCGCCTCGATCTCCTCCTCCGTCATCACCGTCGTGGCGGAGAAGGCGTCCAGCCAGCCGCGGAACTGCTCCCGGTCCTCGAAGGGCACGCCGAGCAGGTCGCAGACCACGGTGCCCGCGAAGGGCACCGCGAAGCCCTCCATCAGGTCACCCGGTGGCCCCGCCGCGACCAGCTCGTCGATCAGCCGGTTCGCCTCCTCCTCGACGCGCGGGCGCAGCAGCTCGACCCGGCGCATGGTGAAGACCTTGGCGAGGAGCCGGCGCAGCCGGGTGTGGTCGGGGGAGTCCATGCCCAGGATGCTGGTGTGGATGGGCAGCGGGGTCAGCCGCGACTCGTCGTGCTCGGCGGCCAGCGCCCGGCTGAAGCGGGGATCCGCGAGGATCGTCTTCATGTCCGCGTGCGAGGTGACCAGCCAGGCGTCTTCGCCGAAAGGGCAGCTGACCCGTACGACGGGCTCCTCGGCGCGCAGCTTCGCGTAGAGCGGGTCGACCTCCAGGGCGACCGCTTCGTTGAACGGGTAGCTCAGCGGGGCGCGTTCGTCGTTGTTCATGCGGACCGCACCTCCGAGAGCCGGGACTGGTGCTCGACGAGGCTCTTGGGGCGCATGTCGGTCCAGTTCTCCTCGATGTAGGCGAGGCACTCGTCGCGGGTGGCGGGGCCGCGGACGGCGGTCCACCCGGCGGGGACAGTGGTGAAGGACGGCCACAGGGAGTGCTGTCCTTCGTCGTTGACCAGCACGAGGAAGGTGCCCTCGGTGTCGTCCCAGGGGTTGCTCACGATGCGTACCTTTCCGTGGAGGGCGTGCCGGGGCCGGGGCCCCGGCACGGTGACGGCGCCGCTCAGCGCGTGGCGGGCGGCGGGAAGAAGCCCGACGAGACGAAGAAGTCGGCGTAACGGCGGATCAGTTCCCCGTCGAGCGGCGGGAACTCCGGGCCCGAACCGGCCAGTCCCGCGAGGGTGTTGGCGCGGTCCAGGTGGATCCGGCCCACGCGGGCGAGCGCGGGAAGGGTGTCGGTGAGCAGCACCGCCGCGTCCAGCAGGCCCTCGCCCGCGGCCGGTCCGCCCTCCGCCGCCGTGTCGGCCCGCTCCCGCAGGAGGCGCGTCCAGTCGTCGAGGGAGAGGCTGTCCAGGCGGTAGCCGTACTCCCGCAGGTGGCCGAGGACGGTCTCGAAGGGGACGGGCGACGGGCAGGTGAGGTGGTGCGTGCGGCCCTCGGTGCCCGGGGTGCGGGAGAGGTGGACGATGGCGGCCGCGGTCCAGTCGGCGGGGATCAGGTCGACCACCGGCTCCGTGCCGTCCGCCGCCGGGCGGGGCACGGCGCCGAGGACGAGCATGGCGCGTACGAGCTGCCAGAACACGTCCCGGCTCGAACCGGCCCCGCTGACGGTGTGTCCGCTGATGCGCCCGCACCGGTGGACGGTCACCGGCAGCCCGCGCTCGGCCGCCTGCCGGACGAGCTGCTCGGCCACCCACTTGCTCTCGGTGTAGCCGCCGGGCAGCACCGCTTCGGGCCGCACCCGGCGCGACTCCGGCACCGGGCCGGGGTGTTCGTCGGTGCCCACCGCCACGGCGGCCGTGGAGACGTGGTGCACAGGGGTGGCGAACCGGGCCGCCAGGCGCAGCACTTCCCGGGTGCCGGAGACGTTCGCCGCGCGCAGCCGCTCGTACGCGTCGACCGCGCTGACGCGCGCGCCGTTGTGGTAGACCGCGTCGACCAGGCCCGCCAGGGCCTCGAAGCGCTCGGGGGAGAGGCCGAGCAGCGGTTTCTCCAGGTCGCCGGGGACGGCCACGATCCGGCTGCGGGAGAACTCGTTCCACAGCCCGTACTCCGCCATGTTCCGCCGGATCCGGCGGTCCGCCTGCGCGGCGTCGTCGGCGCGCACCAGGCAGTGGATGTCCGCGCTCGTCCGGTCCAGGAGTTCACGCAGCAGGAACGCGCCGAGGAAGCCGGTCGCGCCGGTCAGCAGGATCGTCTCCCGCCCGTCGGCCCGCCCGCTCCGCGCCCTCGTGCCCACGGTGATCGCCGGGTCGAGCACGGCCTCGGCGGCGAGGTCCACCCGGGTCCGGGCGGGCGCGCCGCCGGCCGTGGCCGGCGCGTCGACGGCCTCCAGCAGCGCGGCCACCGACTGCCGTTCGAAGAGAGTGCGGACGGGCAGTTCCACGCCGAGGCGGCGGCGCACCCCGCTGATCACGCGGGTCACCAGCAGCGAGTGCCCGCCCAGGTCGAAGAAGCTGTCGTCGATGGTCACCCGGGGCACCCCCAGCACCTCGGCGAACAGCTCGCACAGGATCTGCTCGCGCGGGTTGCGGGGCTCCCGGCCCGTGGACAGCGCCCCGAAGTCGGGCTCGGGCAGCGCGGAACGGTCCACCTTGCCCGTGGCCGTCACCGGCAGGGAGTCCAGGACCACGACCGCGGACGGCACCATGTAGCCGGGCAGCAGCCCGGCCAGGCGGTCGCGCAGCGCGGCCCCGTCCAGGCTGCCCGCCGCGTCGGCCGAGGGCACCGCGTACGCCGCCAGATACGTGCCGCCGCGGGCGTCCTCGCGCGGGACGACGACCGCCTGGGCCACGCCCGGCTGGCCGCCCAGCGCGGCCTCGACCTCGCCGGGCTCGATCCGGAAGCCGCGGATCTTGATCTGCCCGTCGGTCCGGCCGATGAACTCCAGCTCGCCGTCGGCGTTCCACCGCACGGTGTCCCCGGTGCGGTACATCCGCTCGCCCGGCGCCCCGAACGGGTCGGCCACGAACCGCTCCGCCGTCAGCGCCGAGCGGTGCAGATAGCCGCGGGCCAGCCCGGCGCCCGACACGTGCAGCTCACCGGGCACCCCAGGCGGCACCAGGCACAGGTCACGGTCCAGCACATAGGCGCGGGCGCCCACGGTGGGCCGCCCGATCGGGGGCGTACCGCCGCCGGAGAGCGGGGCGCTGAGCGTCGCGCACACCGTCGTCTCGGTCGGGCCGTAGCCGTTGAGGAACTTCCGCCCCGCCGACCAGCGGCGCACCGTCTCCCCGGACGGCGCCTCGCCCGAGGTGATCAGCCAGCGCAGCGAGGGCAGGTCGTCCGGTTCCATCACCGACAGCGCGGCCGGGGGGAGCGTGGCGTGCGTGACCCGGTGCCGTTCGACCAGCGTGGCCAGCTCCGGGCCGGGCGCGGTGAGCTCCGCGGGCGCCATCACCAGGGTGGCACCGGTCAGCAGCCCGCCGCACAGCTCCCACACCGCGCCGTCGAAACTGTGCGAGGCGAACTGCAGGATCCGGCTCGCCGCCGTCACCCCGAACCGCCGCACCTGCGCCTCGACCACACCGGTGACCCCGGCGTGGGTGACCACGACGCCCTTGGGGCGGCCGGTGGAACCGGAGGTGTAGATGACATAGGCGGGCGACGCGCAGGTCAGCGGAGCGAGCCGCTCGCCGTCGGTGACATCGGCCTCCCAGCACAGGCCGACGGCCCGCCGGGTCTCCTCCCGGTCCAGGACGATCGTCCGCATCCCGGTGCCGCCCGGCAGTGGCAGGGACGTGCCGGAGTCGGTGAGCAGGATCGCGGGCCGGGCGTCCTCGGCCATACAGGCCAGCCGGGCCGCCGGATAGCCCGCGTCCAGCGGCAGATAGGCGGCCCCCGCCTTGAGCACCGCGAGCGTCGCGACGACGGAGTCGGCCGTACGCGGCAGGGCGATCGCCACGAACCGCTCCGGGCCGGCGCCGCACCCGATCAGATACCGGGCGAGCTGGTTCGCCCGCGCGTTCAGCTCACGGAACGTCAGCGTCCGGATGAAGCCGGTGCCGTCGTCGTGGATCAGCGCGTTCGCGTCGGGCGTCCGCCGCACCTGTGCCTCGAACAGCTCCGGCAGATGCCCGAGCGGCGTGGTGAGGGCGTCGTCGCCGCTCCGCGCCAGCAGCCGCTCACGCTCGTCGGGCAGCAGCACGTCGAGCGAGCCGAGCCGGCGGCCGGGGTCGGCGGTGACCGCGTCGAGGAGCCGCAGGAAGCGGTGGACGAGGCGCTCCACGGTGGACCGGTCGAAGAGATCGGTGCTGTACTCCGCGACCCCGTCGATCCCGAGCGGCCGCTGGTCCGCGCCGTGCCGCTCGCGCAGGCTCAGCGACAGGTCGAACCGGCACGCCCCGGTGCTCACCGCCCGTTCCGCGACGCTCAGGCCCGGCAGCTCCGCCGCGCCTTGGGGGGCGTTCTGCATCGCCAGCAGCACCTGGAACAGCGGGTGGTGGGCGAGGCCGCGCACCGGGGCGAGGGCGTCGACCAGCCGCTCGAAGGGCACGTCCTGATGGGCGTACGCCGCCAGGTCGGTCTCCCGGACGCGCGCCAGCAGGTCACGGAACGCGGGGTTGCCGGAGATGTCCGTGCGGAGCACCAGGGTGTTGACGAAGAAGCCGACGAGCCCGTCGAGCGCGTGGTCGGTGCGGCCCGCGACCGGGGTGCCGACCGCGATGTCCGGCCCCGCGCCCAGCTTCGTCAGCAGTGTCACCAGCGCGGCGTGCACGACCATGAAGGGGCTCGCCCCGCAGCCCGCGGCCAGTTCCGTGATCCGCCGGTGCAGATCGGCGTCGACCGTGAAGTGCAGGGTGTCGCCCCGGTGCGAGGCCACCTGCGGCCGCGGCCGGTCCACGGGCAGCTCGGCGCACTCGGGCAGCCCGGTCAACGTCTCGCTCCAATAAGCGATCTGACGCGAGATCAAGCTGTCGGTGTCGTCCTCGTCGCCCAGCAGCCGGTGCTGCCACAGGGTGTAGTCGGCGTACTGCACCGGCAGCGGGGCGGCGTCGGGCGCGGTGCCGGCGCGGCGGGCGGCGTAGGCGGTGGCGAGGTCGCGCCACAGCGGCGCCAGCGACCAGCCGTCGCACGCGATGTGGTGGACGACCAGCGCCAGGACGTGCCGGGTGGGGCCGGTGGTGAACAGCTGGGCCCGGACGGGGATCTCGGCCGCCAGGTCGAAGGGGTGGCGGACCGCGGCGGCCACCGCCGCGTCCAGCTCCTCGGGCGCGACCGTGCTGACGTCGAGCCGCGGGCGCGCGGCCGCCGTGTCCAGGACCAGCTGCCGGGGCACCCCGGCGGTCTCCGGGAAGACCGTCCGCAGACTCTCGTGCCGGGCCAGCACGTCACCCAGCGCGGCTTCGAGCGCCGTGCGGTCCAGCTCGCCGTCCAGATCGAGCACGAGGGGGACGTTGTAGGCGGCACCCGGGCCCTGGAGGTGGTCGAGGAACCACAGCCTGCGCTGGGCGAACGACAGCGGCACCTCCTCCGGGCGCGCCGCCGGCACGAGCGGCGGGCGGTCCCCGGCCGACGCCTGGCGCACGGCCTCGGCCAGCCCGGCGACCGTCGGCGTCTCGAAGACGGCGCGCACCGGCAGCTCCAGGCCGAGGACGGACCGCAGCCGGGTGCTCAGCCGGGTCGCGGACAGCGAGTGCCCGCCCAGCGTGAAGAAGCTGTCGTCGATCGTCACCCCGGAGACCCCCAGGATGTCGGCGAACAGCCCGCACAGCAGCTCTTCGAGCGGATTGCGGGGCGCCCGGCCGCCCTCGGCGGACCCGGTGCCGGGCTCCGGCAGGCGGCGCCGGTCGACCTTGCCGTTCGGGGTCAGCGGCAGGCTTTCGAGCACCACCGTCGCGGCGGGGACGAGATAGTCGGGCAACCGCTCGCGCAGATAGGCCCGGACCGACGAGACCAGCGCGCCGGTGTCCCGCGCGGACGCGGGGGCGTTGACCAGCGAGGACAGCGGCGCGCCCGCGCCACTCGGCACCCCGCTCACCGAGCCCGGACGGCGCGGCGTCAGGAGCACGTCCAGGGTGCCGTCGTCGGCCGCCGACCAGGTGGCGGAGGCCCGCAGGCCCAGCTCGTCCGCCAGCTCGTGGAGGCGTTCGAGGGTGTCGGTGTCGGTGTCGTCACGCGCGCTCAGGGCCCGGACCCGGCCCGTACCGCCCTCCAGCGCCCGCAGCGCGTCGGCCACCGGCGCGAGCCTGCTGTCCGACACGCCCGTCAGCAGGACGTCGCCGCACGGCGGGTCCGTGCGCAGGCGGGCGGCGAGGTCGTCGAGCGTGCAGACGTCCTGCCCCCACGGCAACTCCCGTACGGGCAGGGGCTCCTGCTCCTCGGGGGCCAGCTTGCGCAGGACGGCGTCGTAGCGGTAGCGCGTCAGCTCGTTGACCGCCCGCCCGCGCTTCACCCGCACCTCACTGCCGACCCGGTCCGGCAGGCCGGCCGCGAGCTCGGTGAAGAACGCCGGGTCGACCAGCAGTTCCTTCTCCCGCACCATGCCGTGCTCGACGGCCGCGTGGACGGCGCCGGGGTCGGCCGGCAACTCCGCCTGACGCAGTCGGACATCGGTGTGGAAGCAGCGCAGCAGCCGCAGATTGCGGACGTCGCCGACGAACACCGACCCGCCCGGCACCAGCAGTCCCACGGCCTTGGCCAGGACGTCCGCGAGGTAGTGGGCGTCGGGGAAATACTGCGTCACGGAGTTGATGATCACGGTGTCGAAGAAGCCGGACGGCAGGTCCGCGGTGTCGTCGGCGGCACCGGCCCGCAGCTCGACCCGGTCCGCCAGCTCGGCGTCCTGCCCGACCAGCCGGCGCAGCGCCTCGATCACCTGACCGGAGAGGTCCGTTCCCCAGTAGGAGTCGCAGTGCGGGGCCAGCCGGGACATCAGCAGGCCGGTGCCCACGCCGATCTCCAGCACCCGGCGCGGGCGCAGCTCACGGATCCGGGCCACGGTGGCGTCCCGCCACTCGCGCATCTGCGCCAGGGGGATCGGCTCGCCGTCGTAGCTGCTGTTCCAGCCGGAGAAGTCCTCGCCGAAGCGCGCCCGCGCGACGTCGCTGTACAGCGAGTCGTAGATCTCCTGCCACTCGCCGACCCGGTCAGCGCCGTCCGCGGGCCCCGCGTCCGCGCTCTCCTCCGCGGGGACGACGTAGCCGACGAGCCGCTTCTGTCCGGGCCTGTCCTCCCGGACGACGACGGCGGCCTGGGCGACCCCGGGGTGCCCGGCGAGGACGGCCTCGACCTCGCCCGGCTC
This sequence comes from Streptomyces sp. NPDC001407, assembly GCF_042895325.1. Lineage (NCBI taxonomy): Bacteria > Bacillati > Actinomycetota > Actinomycetes > Kitasatosporales > Streptomycetaceae > Streptomyces > Streptomyces sp. NPDC001407. The sequence continues at coordinate 246,583 of NZ_JBIAWF010000005.1, read as the reverse complement.
GACCCGGAAGCCGCGTATCTTCACCTGGTCGTCGCTGCGGCCGACGAACTCCAGGAGCCCGTCCGGGCCGTGCCGCACCAGGTCACCGGTGCGGAACAGCCGGGCACCGGGCTCGCCCAGCGGGTCGGCCACGAAGCGCTCCGCGGTGAGCCCCGGGCGGTTCCAGTAGCCGCGGGCCAGCCCCGAGCCGCCGACGTAGAGCTCGCCGACCTCGCCGGGCGGTACCGGCGTCAGCTCGCGGTCGAGCACCTCCGTGCGCATCCCGGCCATCGGCGCGCCGATGGGCACGACCGTGCCCAGACCGCCGGGGTCGGCCACCCGGTGGCAGGTGGCGAAGGTGGTCGTCTCCGTCGGGCCGTAGCCGTTGACGACCGCGGTCTCCGGGCACGCCAGCAGCACCCGCCGGACGGCCGCGGGGGAGACCGCGTCCCCGCCGGTCCACACCTCCCGCACCCCCAGGAAGCACCGGGGGGCCTCCTCGGCCAGCACCGAGAACAGGCCCGCCGTCACCCACAGCCCGGTGATCCCCGCATCCGTGACGGCGGCGGCGATGCTCCGCGCGTCCAGGTCGCCGGGCGGCGCGACGACCACCGCGCCGCCGCACAGCAGCGGCACCCACAGCTCGTACGTGGAGGCGTCGAAGGCGTGCGGCGAGTGCAGCAGGACCCGGCCGTGCGCACCGCCGCGCCACGCCTGGTCCCGGGCGAGGCCGACCACGTTCTCGTGGGTCACGGCGACGCCCTTGGGCGTGCCTGTGGACCCGGAGGTGAACATCACGTACGCCAGCTGGTGCGGGAGCACGCACGGCGCCTCGCCGCCCGCGGGCCGCTCGGTGTCCGGAGTGTCCACCGCCACGGGCAGCACCCGGCGGCCCGCCGTGAGCTGCGCGTCCGGCTCCTGACCGGACGTCAAGACGATGTCCGTGGCCGTCTGTTCCAGAATCCACCGCAACCGGGGTACGGGCTGCCGGGGGTCCAGCGGGACGTAGCAGCCACCGGACTTGGCGACCGCGAGGAGGGAGATCACGAGCTCGGCCGAACGGTCCATCAGCACCGCCACGGTGCCGCCCGGCTCCATGCCCTGTGCCGTCAGCCGCCGTGCCAGCCGGTCCGCGAGGGCATCCAGCTGACGGTAGGTCAAGATGGTGTCCGCGCCGCTCACCAGCGCGGTCGCGTCGGGGGTGAGGGCCGCTTGCCGGGCGAACGCCTCCGGGAGCGTCGCGGGGAGCGCCTCGCCGGACGGTCCGGCGGTGTCGGTGGGGGGTAAGGAGCGCGGAGCACCGGCGGTGGGCCGGGGTCGGGCGGAGTGGTGCTGTGCGGACACGCGTCAACAACTCCTCTGCACAGGCTTCCCGGAGCACGGCGGCGCCGACAGTCTCCGGTGGGCCGCATGTGGACAGGGCACATCCATTCGCGAGCGGCATGCACCAGCGAACGATGTGTAGCGATCATGTCGCAGAACGTCGTGATGCGGACCACCGCCGTGCACGATCCGGCCGTTCTGGTGAAGTCATGCCCAAGCCTTGCGGTAACCGCCGGTAAGGCGCAGGTATGGGCGGGGGTGCCGGATGCTCCGCCGCCGTGGTCCGGCCGGATCCCCGGCCGGAGTCCGATGCGAGCTGGAGCGGATCGACCGTACGCGCGAAGGGCGGCAAATTGGCCGGAACATAGACCCGATAACGGGCTCCCGGGCAATTGTCGGGCAAAGCTCTGACAGGCCCCGCCCCACGGTGGGAAGATCGCGCTCGTTTTTGCCGTCACGACGCAGGGAGACACGATGGAGTCCGCAGGCCCCGGTCCCCAACCGCCCCTCCGGTCAGGTGGTTTCACCTCCGACACCGGAGTCATAGCCGAGATGGTCGGCCGCCCGCTGCGCTTCGACTCCGACCGCTACCCACCCGCCACCTGCTACGCGGAGGTCGCCTGCGACAAGGTCTGGCGCGCCCGCCGGAGCCTCGGGATCGACGCCGGGAGCCGGGAGTCGCTCCTCGCCTTCCTGCGGGAACTGACCACGCCCTGGGGCGAACTCCCCGTCGGCACCCCTCCCGAGGACGCCTGCTGGGTCTCCATCGACGGCATGCCGCTGGAGACGTCGATCGCCTGGGCCGGGCGCAAGGCCGGGGTCCGGCTCTCCCTGGAGTCCCCCAGGGGCCCGGCGAAGCGCCGGATGGAGGACGGCATGGAGCTCACCCGCCGCCTCGCCGGCCGCCCCGGCGTCGATATCGACCCCTACCTCAAGGTCGAGGAGCTCTTCCTCGCCGACGACCCGCAGGGCTACTTCACCATCGCCCACGCGGTGGCCTGGGCCCCCGGCGCCGACCCCGTCTACAAGATCTTCCTCAACCCGGCGGTCCACGGCCGGGAACAGGCGGCCGCCCGCACGGAAGAGGCCCTGATCCGCCTCGGCCTCGAACACCCCTGGCGCGCACTCACCGAGCACCTCGGCGGCTCCTACGGCCCGGAGCACGAACCCGTCGCCCTCGCCATGGACCTCGTGCCCGGCGAGGAACTGCGGACCCAGGTCTACCTCGCGCACTCCGGCGTCCCCGCCGCCGACATCGACGCGAAGGCCGCCGCCGACCCCGGTCACACGCCCGGCTCCTTCGCCCGCGCGCTCCGGGCGGTCAACGGCCCGGACGACGCCCCCGAATGGAAGCGGAAGCCACCGGTCACGACCTTCACGCTCCAGCGCGGCCGGGCGACGCCGGTGGCCACGATGTACATCCCGGTGATCCCCGTCCACGAGAACGACGCCGCGGCGCGGGACCGGGTGGCGGCGTTCCTGCGGTCCGAGGGCCTGGACGCGAGGGGTTACGAGTCCGTGCTGAGCGCACTGGCGGAAGGCCCGCTGGAGCACTCCCGCACGCAGAACTTCATCTCGTACCGGGGCGGTGAGACACCGAGGTTCTCGGTCTACCTCGCCCCGGGCCTCTACCGAGAGGCGTAGACCGCCCGACGGGCCGGGTCCCGTGCGGTACTCCCGCACGGGACTTCGGCAGGACCGCCTAGTCGCGCACCGGCACCGACAGGGTCGGTGCGGTGAAGGACAGCTGTGCCCCCGCCGGGTTGTGCGAGAGGTAGAGCGGGTCCACCGAGTCCACGACCAGCGCCAGCCGGTGCCCGGCGGGTACGTCGTACGCCGTGGCGTAGAGCGGGAGATCCACCCCGAAGCCCTGCCCCGGCACCTGGTCCCGGAACGTATACGGCGCGTGGCTGATCAACTTGCCCACGCCCAGCGGCCCCACGTCGTAGAGATAGGCGACGGCCGTCCCCGTCTCCTTGTCGCTCGTCACCGTCGTGTTCACCCGCACACTGCCCCGGATCCGCTGCCCGGAGCCGTACGGACCGGTCTGCCACACGGCCGCGTACGTCCGGGGCAGCAGCGGCACGGACACCATGGGCGGGATCTTCAGGAACTGGTCGAGCGCGTTGGAGAGGATGACCGTGCCGCCGTTGGCGCCCGAGTCGACACCGGTGCGGATCGTCCGCGCGCCGTCCATCGCCACCGTGCGCCGGTTCCGCTCGACGTCCGGCCAGTTCGCGTACGACTCGTAGCCGCCGCCGGTGCGGGAGGAGATCTGGACGGGCGCCTCGCGGTCGATGCCGTTGGCGTCGCCCTTCAGATAGCGGTCGAACCAGCGGTGGGCGTGGGTCCAGGTGTCGTTGGGCAGGCCGAGCAGCCCGGTGGCCTCGGCGGTGGCGTGGTCGCCGGGGCGGAACTCCAGGCGCTTGGGCCCGGTCAGCCGCTCGTAGAACTTGGCGTACTGGTCCGGGGTGAAGAGCGAGTCGCCCCAGGCGTTGCCCAGCATGACGGCGGTGCCCTGGGCGTTGATGCGGTCGACGTACGCGGCGGGGGAGCGCTGTGCACCCCAGGCCAGCATCTCCTTCTCCTTGGAGAGGTCGTTGCCGAGGAACTCCTTGAGGATCCGCTGGAGTTCGTCGCCCGGTCTGCCGGTGAGGCCGCCGAGGCCGCCGAGGAGCTCGGCGGCCTGCTTGTGCTGGGTGTGGCTGCCGTAGATCGATTCGATGAGGTCGGCCCAGCCGCTCAGCGCGGTGACCGCCTTGACGCGCTTGTCGAAGGCCGCGGTCATCAGGCTGATGCCCGCTCCGTAGGAGACCCCGCCCATGCCGATCTTCCCGGGGTCGGCGGGCGCGTGGGCGAGGGCCCAGTCGATGACCGAGGAGGCGTCGGCGATGTCCTGCGGCCCCGCGGTCTCGATCTTCCCGCCGGAGAGCCAGAAGCCGCGGGCGGTGTAACTGACCACGACATAGCCGGACTCGGCGAGCTGCTTGGCCTGGGCGAGGTATTCGAGCTGGGGCATGGCCCAGCTGGTGGGCAGCACGATCAGGGGGTAGCGGCGGCCGCCGCCGGTGTCCCCGGGGGTGAAGACGTTGCCCTTCAGGGTGATGCCGCCGGAGCCGGGGAGGTCGGTGAACCGCACGGACGCGGCGGCGTCGGCCACCGCGGCCGGGCGGTGCGGGACGGCCTGGGCCGCGGGGGCGGAGCCGAGGGCGGTGCCGGCCAGCAGCGCGGCGGAGGCGGCGCCGACGGCTGTGGCGCGCAGGGCCTTGCGAGGGTGTCGCACGGTCACACTCCTGGGGTCGGTGCCGCGCTTGCGGTGCGGGGGGTGCGGCACTCCGAAGCGAAGTGACCCGACGGTAACCTCGATCACTTACCAGGGGTAATAGTCACGTGAGTTACGCGTGGGTAACGATCCGCCCCGGGGTGCCGCCGGCCGCGCTCCGCCGATGGGCCGTCAGGCGCCCTCGCCCAGCCACAGGTCCGGGCCGAAGACCTCGTAGTGGATGTCGGCCGCCGCCACACCCGCCGCCAGGAGCTGGGTCCGGGCCGAGCGCAGGAAGGGCGGCGGTCCGCAGAGGTAGGCCGTGGTGCCCGCGGGGATGTCGACGAGCGAGAGGTCGGCACGGCCCGTCCGGTCGGCGGGGTGGCCGGCCTCCGGCTCCTCGTACCAGACGTGCGCGACCGCGTCCGGGAGCTTGGCCGTCAGCTGGCGGAGGTCGGTGCGGAAGGCGTGCGTCGACTCGCTGCGGTCGGCGTGGACGGCGATCACCCGGCGGGTGCTGCCGGTGGCCGCCAGGTGGGAGAGCATCCCGATCATCGGGGTGCAGCCGATGCCCGCGGACGCGAGCAGGACGGGCCCGTCGCCGTCCTCCAGGGCGACATCCCCGAACGGGGCGCTGACCAGCAGCGTGTCGCCCACGCCGAGCCGGTCGTGGAGGTGCTGCGAGACCTCGCCGTCCGGGTCGCCCGCCACCCGCTTGACGGAGAACTGGAGCGCGTCGTCGGGGTGGCCGGAGAGGCTGTACTGACGGATCTGCCGGGCGCCGTCGGGGAGTTCCACCTGGACCGAGACGTACTGCCCCGGGCGGGACACGGGCAGCGGACGCCCGTCCAGTGGCCGGACGAGGAACGTGATGACCTCGGCCGTCTCCTGGATCCGGCCGGTGATGACGCAGGGGACGCGGGTGTCGCCGTCCGGCGTGCCGGCCTCGGCGTAGAGGCGGGCCTCGATGGCGATGAGGGCGTTGGCCATCAGCCAGTAGACCTCGTCCCAGGCGGCGGCGACCGCGGGGGTGATCGCGTCGCCCAGCACGTCGACGATCGCGGCGAAGAGGTGCTTGTGCACCAGCGGGTACTGATCCCGCGTGATCCCGAGCGAGGCGTGCTTGTGGGCTATGCGCGAGAGCATCGCGTCGGGCCGGGTCTCCGGGTGCTCGACCAGCGCGGTGGCGAAGGCGGCGATGGCGCCCGCGAGCGCCTGGCGCTGGGTGTCGTTGGCCTGGTTGCCCCGGTTGAACAGGTCGCGCAGCAGTTCCGGTCGGTCGGCGAAGAGCTTGTCGTAGAAGAGCGGGGTGATCTCGCCGATGGCGCCGCCGACGGCGGGGAGGGTGGCGCGGACGATCTCGGTCGACCTGGGGGACAGCATCGGGGCTCCTTGACGCTCGATTTGAATTGGTATCCAAGAGTCGTATTTAACGGTGCGATGCGACCGCGAGGGGGCGGCCGGGGGTCACTCGCCCGGGCGGGTGCCCAGGCTCAGCAGGAGGGGGCCGGTCGGGGGAGCGGTCAGCTCCTCGACGGTGATCGGGTCCAGGGCGGCGAAGAACGCCTCCTGGGCCTCGCGCAGCGCGCCGCGCAGTCTGCACGCGGCGCGCAGCGGGCACGGCGGGTCGTCCTCGCAGCCGACGACGTCACCCGCGCCCTCCAGCTCGCGCACCAGGCGGCCGATCGAGGCCGTGCGGCCGGCGGCGGTGAGCGCGAGCCCGCCGCCCCGGCCCCGGCGGGCCTCGACGACCCCCAGGTGCTGAAGCCTGCTGACGACCTTGGCGGCGTGCGTGTACGGCACGCCGACCGCGCCGGCCACCTCGCGGGTGGTCGGCGCTTCCGCGCCGGCGGAGTCTCCGGTCACCGCGAGACGCATGGCGATGCGCAGCGCGATGTCGGTGCCCTTGGTGAGTCGCACGGTACGACTTTAGCTAATTGGAATCCGAGAGACCAATTAAAGGGGCGTCTTGAAGAGGGCCGTCTCAGCCGGTCACGGCCGCCTCGGCCGCGGCACGCAGGGCGCCGGAGCCGATGAGCGCGGCCACCCGCTGGATGTCGCCCTCCAGCGGACGGTCGCCCTCCAGCGCCGGGGAGACCGAGCGGATCAGGTCGTACGCCGCCCTGGTCGGGCCGCTGAGCACCTCGGTGCCGCGCAGGTCGGCGGCCTGGGCCAGGGCGAGCAGGTGGATGGCGGCGACCTGGCGGACCAGCTCGACGACCGTACGGGCGTCCCGCGCGGCGATGGTCGCCATGCTGACCTTGTCCTGGTTGTGCGCCTCGGTCGAGCGGGAGAACGAGGTCGCGGGCATGGTGTTCTTCAGCGCCTCGGCGGTGAGCCCGGAGGCGGCGATCTGCATGCCCTTGAAGCCGTGGTGCATGCCCGCGTCCCAGCTGTCCGCGTCGAAGTCGGGGATCAGGTTGGGCGTCAGGCCGTTGTTGAACTTCTCGTCCACGACCAGCTCCAGCTGGCGGTCGAGCAGGTCGGCGACGCTGGCGACCGCGGTCTTCAGCGAGTCCATGGCCTGGCCGACATGGCCGCCGTAGAAGTTGCCGCCGTTGCGGACGACGCCGGCGTCGATGTCGAACAGCGGGTTGTCGTTGGTGGAGTTGATCTCGATGTCCACCCAGTTCGTGGCCCAGTCCAGGGTGTCGCGGAGCACGCCGTTCACATGCGGCGCGCAGCGGATGGAGTACCGGTCCTGGATCGGCTCCTCCAGCTCGCGGAAGCCCGCCTCCGACAGCGACGCGTCGCGCTGCGCGACGCCCGGGTCGCGGTCCTCGGGGTTGCCGAGCAGCTCACGGATGGTGTGCGCGCTGCGCCGCGTGCCCGTGTGCGGCTTCTGGTCGAAGACGAACGGCACGAAGTGGCCGGGGTTGCCCTGGAGCACCTGGGAGGTCAGCGCGGTCGACAGGTCCGCCGCGAAGGCCAGCTCCGTGGCGTCGTGGAGGGCCAGCGCCGCGAACCCGGACATGAAGGACGTGCCGTTGACGAGCGCCAGCCCCTCCTTGGCCTCCAGCACCGCCGGGGTGAGGCCGGCCGCCGCCAGGGCGTCCGCCGAGCTCTTCTCCTCGCCCTCGTGCAGGGCCCGGCCCTGGCCGGTGACGAGCGCCGCGATGTAGCTGAGCGGGACGAGGTCACCGCTCGCGCCGACCGAGCCGCGCTCGGGGATGGGCGCCAGGATGTCGTGGTTGAGGCACTCGAGGAGCAGCTCGACGACCTCGGGGCGGACCGCGGAGTAGCCGCGGGCCAGGCAGTTGGCGCGGATCACCATCGTGGCGCGGATGACGTCCTCGGCGGCGACCGGGCCGATGCCGCAGGACAGGAAGCGGATGAGGTTCTTCTGGAGGTCCTCCGCCTTCTTCCCCGATATCTGCCGGGTGTTGCTGTCACCGAAGCCCGAGGTCACCCCGTAGACCGGGATGCCGGCCTCGATGACCTGCCCCTTCAGCTCGATCGACTTGAGCATGCGGCGCACCGTGTCCTCGGCGAGGGTCACGCGGGGCGCGTCGTCCTTCCCCCGTGCGGCGGCGACGACATCACTCACCGTCAGGGTGTGTCCGTCGATGGTGAGTTCGGTCTTGGACCGGGCGTCTGCTGCCGTGGAGCCATGCATGATGTGCGTAATTCCTTCCGTGGGGGCGGGGTGGAGCGGAGCGCGCCGGACCGGCGGGTGTGGCGCCGGTCGTTTCGCGTGCCCGTGTGACGCTTGTGGCGTGGGATCGGCTTTTCCGGGGAATGCGGCGCGGAGAGGAGCGGGATCGCGCGGTTTCACGGCTCGCGCCCGCGGCGTGCTGACGGCGATGCCGTCCACGCGGCTACAGAAGGGCGGAGCAGGAGCGGTGCGCGGCTCCGGCCGCCGGGACGACGGCGTGCTGAGAAGGCATCAGTTCGTCCCCCCGGTTCGAACTCGGCTGCAATGCAGCGGTATTCGAAAACCTATCAAAAGGGCCTGGAGCCACGGCTATGGCCTTGATCACAGGATGGTAATGCCGGGGAATTGGATCCGGCCATTGCCCGGGGAACCGGCCACGGCCGCGGGCACCGCACCCGCGCCGGTCAGCCGCCGGGAAGCAGCTCGGGCACCCGGGCCGCCAGCGTCCGCATGCGCCGCCCGAAGCCCTCGACGGGCCCGAAGTGCAGCCCCAGGTCCTCGGCGCCGGCCCGGTCCCAGTCCCGCACGCGCCGCGCCACCTCCCCGGCCGGGCGCGCGTCGTCGTTCCAGTGGTCCCGGGCCCCCGCCGAGACGTGCTCCCCGCCCAGCTCCCGCAGCCGCTCCCGGCGGGCGGTGAACTCCTCGGGCGTCAGGCCGACGCCCTGCCACATCTCCCCGACGCGCGCGGCCCGGCGCAGCGCCGCGTCGGAGTTCCCGCCGATCAGGAACGGCACGGGCGCGGCGGGCACCGGCTGGAAGACGGCGCGCCCGTCGAAGGAGCGCACGTCGTCCGCGTACGGCCCGCCGCCCCGCGTGTGCAGGTGGCGCACGATCCGCAGCGCCTCGGTGGTACGGGCGCCGCGCGCGGCGAAGTCCGCCCCGACGGCCTCGAACTCGTACGCCTCCCAGCCCGCCCCGACACCCAGCACGAACCGGCCACCGCTCAGATGGGCCAGCGTGGCCGTCTGCTTGGCCAGCACGAGGGGCTCCCGCAGCGGCAGGACGAGCACCGAAGTGCCCAGAGTGACACGGGTGGTGACGGCTGCCAGATGGGCGAGCGTCGTCAGCGGCTCGTACACACCGCCGTAGACCGGGCCGTACGCCGCGGGCGGCAGCACGTGGTCGGGGAGCCACACCCCGGCGAATCCCAGGGATTCCGCTTCCTGGGCGAGTTCCACGAGCCGCGCCGCGGGCATCGTGGCTGATTCGTCGGGAAGGATGACATGCAGTCGCACAGTGGCTCCTCGGTGAAACGGCGGTGACGATGTCAGCGACAACATCGCCAATTCACCGGGGATTCCGGACGGGTAGCCTTGAATTCACGCACCACCTCCGCGAAATCAAGCCCGCCCGGTGCCTGTCCACGGTGCGAATTACCCGCTCAGTTCGCCGCGTACGTGAAACGCGCCGCCGCGCCCACCGCGCTCGTACCGCCCGCCGTCTCCACGGTCACGTCGACCGTGCCCGTGCCGGCGGGGGAGACCGCGCTGCAGTAGTCCCGCCCGCAGGAGGAGTGTTCGGCCGGCCGGCCTCCGAATCGCACGGTGCCGTGGGTCAGATCCGTGCCGAGGACGGCCACCGCCGTCCCGCCCGCCGCAGGCCCGCCCCGCACGGACAGGTGCTGGACGACGGGCGCGGGCGGGGCCGCCGGCCCGGGGCCCGTGTACGTGAACTGCCCGGCCTCGGCCGCCCCTCCCGGCGTGAGGACGTCGAGGGGAACGGCACCCGTGCCGCCCGGGGCGACCGCCGTGCACGTGGTGTTCGTGCACGACGTCCGCGCCGCGTCGTCCCCGAACAGCACCACCCCGGAGTCCAGGCCGAAGCCCGTGACCGTCACGGTGGTCCCGCCCGCCCCCGGGCCGGTGACCGTGTCGACCCCGCTCACCACCGGCTCCGGGGCGGCCACCGGGGGCTCGGACGGGCCGTCGAGGGCGTATGTGGAGACGTTGTTCTGCGGGTTGACGTCCTCGGCGTTGGCGACGGTCGCCCTGATCACCCCGGACGGAGCGGCGGTCCCCGCGGTGACCTGCACCTTCATGAAATGGCTCCGGCCGGGCACCATCGTGCCGACGTAGGTGGCGTCCAGGTGGCGGCCGTCCGGCGAGACAGTCTCGGTGAAGGTGTAGTCGTAAGGCGTCGAATACATCAGCGCGCCGCTGGTCGTCACGCCGGGCGGGAGGTCCACGGTGAGGTGGGTCACCCCCGTGACGTCCTGGGTTCCCTCTGACTTCCACGACACCGAGAAATTGCCGTGGTCGCCGGGTCTCGTCGGGTAGTTGCCCGCCTGTCCCACGGACACGTCGGGTCCCTGGACGGGTTCGTAGGCCACCGCGGAGGGTGCCGTCACCAGAGCGATCGTGGCGAGCGTGGCCGCCACACAGGATGCTGCTATGCGAGTCATCACATGGCCCGTCATCGCCCGGTTCGCCCGCCCCGTTACGGCTCCCGCGCCACGACGGCGTCATCGAGCCACATTGACAGACGGTCACCACGAAGCGAGTCTTGCGACGCATTGACGGTCGAACGGACCGTGGAACGACATCGGAGGCACTGGTGGCACAGGTACACAGACGCGGTGGGCAGTACGGCAAGGCAGTGGCGGCGTTCGGCGCGGCCGCGGCCCTGGCGGCCACGGCCGCCACCCCCGCGACGGCCGCCGAGGCCACGCCGGGCAGCGGCGGCGAGCGCTACGTCGCCCTCGGCGACTCCTACACCTCCGGCCCCGGCATCCCCCAGCAGTCCGGCGGCGACTGCCTCCGCTCCAGCGTCAACTACCCGGCGCTGACCGCCGCGAAGCGGCACGTCGCGACCTTCAAGGACGTCAGCTGCAGCGGGGCCAAGACCGACGACATGTGGCGCGCGCAGGGTGCGAACCCGGCGCAGCTCAACGCCCTGGACAAGCGCACCACACTCGTCACCGTCGGTATCGGCGGCAACGACATCGGCTTCAGCGACATCATCGGCACCTGCGCCAAGCTGTCCCAGACCGACCCCACGGGCGCGCCCTGCAAGAAGCAGTTCACCGACGCGGACGGCAGCGACCAGCTCACGGCCCGGATCGCGGGCGCCTCGCGCAAGATAGCCGCCGTCCTCCAGGCCGTGCACCAGCGCGCACCGCGCGCCCGCGTCGCGCTCGTCGGCTACCCCTCGATCATGCCGGACAGCGGCATCGGCTGCTTCCCGGCTGTGCCGATCGCGGCGGGCGACGTCCCTTACCTCCGGGACACGGAGAAGGCCCTCAACGCGATGCTGAAGCAGCAGGCGGACAAGGCACATGTCCGCTACGCCGACACCTACGGGCCGACGGTCGGTTACGACACGTGCGCCCCCGTGGCGGATCGCTGGATCGAGGGTGTGCAGCCGGAGAGTCCGGCGGCTCCTTTCCACCCGAACGCGAGGGGTGAGGCGGCGATGGCGACGGCGGTGCAGACGACGCTGGGCGGCACGCGCTGAGACCAGCGGTGCGGGGGCGGGGCCGGGTTCGCGCCCTGGCCCCGCCCCTTCCCCACTGGGGCACGCGCCCCAGCTCCCGGCTTGTGGGCGGGTGGGCGCGCTGCGGCGGGCTTGTTCCCCCACCCCGCCCCTTCCCGGCTGCACCTGATGGGCGGCTCCGCCGCGTGGGGGGCCTGCGGCGCTTTGTTCCCCTACCCCGCCCCTTCCCGAAACTGGGGGCAAGCCCCCAGACCCCCTGACCGCGCTTCGCGCGGTGTCCTCAAACGCCGGACGGGCTGAATCGCGCGCCCCAAAACTGGGGCTCTGCCCCAGACCCCGGACCTGCACGCCCGTTGCCGCCTGCGGCGGGAGCTCCCCCAGCTACCGCTGGGAGGTGCCCCCAGCGTGCGCGTCCTCAAACTCCCCCAGCTACCGCTGGGAGGCGCCCCCAACAGGCTGAAAGACAAAAGCATGGCGCACCCGGGCTGGAATGAGCGCCCCGCACGGGCGAAAAGAAGGACGCGGCGCACCTCGCAACCCGCACTTGCCCTCCGGTGGGAGGGGGTGGGGTCGGAGGGTGGGGTTCTGGAACGCGGTGCGACTTCACGGCACCCAAAACGCAGAACGGTGCCCGCACCGCGTTCCAGGTCCTCAGCCCGGAGGCCCCACCCCCGGCACCCACAACCACAGCCTGGCCGGCGTTTGAGGCCGCCCGCCGCAGGCGCAACGGACCCGCACCGGCACCCACCACCACAGCCCGGCCGGCGTTTGAGGCCACGCCCGTAAGGGCGTCCCGCCGCAGGCGGAAACAGAAGGAAGACGCCGTCCCACGACAGGCCCATACCCGTGGCGCGCCCAGCGAGCCACGGGTAGGCTCCGGGCCCCGCGACCCGCAAGGAGGTAGGGATGGTCCGCGCGAGAACGCCCCGTCGGCACCTGCCCAAGCTCGCCACCGCCACCACCGCCGGCCTGATCGGCCTGATCGCCGGCCTCGGCCCCACACCCGCCACCGCCGCCGCGCCCGCCGCCGCACCCGCACCCACCCCCGCCAAGACCCCCGTCGCCGCCGGTTACGGCGGCGCCGTGGCCAGCGTCGACGCGGACGCCTCCGCCGCCGGCATCGAGGTGCTGCGCAAGGGCGGCAACGCCGTGGACGCCGCGGTGGCCACCGCGGCGGCGCTCGGTGTCACCGAGCCGTACTCCGCCGGCATAGGCGGTGGCGGCTACTTCGTCTATTACGACGCGAAGAGCCGCCGCGTCTCCACCATCGACGGCCGCGAGCGCGCACCGCTCAGCGCGGGCAAGGACCTCTTCCTGGAGAAGGGGAAGCCGCTCCCGTTCGCCGACGCCGTCACCAGCGGCCTCAGCGTCGGCACCCCCGGCACGCCCGCCACCTGGGACACCGCGCTGCGCTCGTGGGGCAGCCGCTCGCTCGGCCAGGTGCTCAGGCCCGCAGAACGCATCGCGCGCACCGGCTTCACCGTCGACGCCACCTTCCGCAAGCAGACCGCGGACAACGAGTCGCGGTTCAAGGACTTCCCGGCCACGGCGGCGCTCTACCTCCCCGGCGGCCGCCCCCCGGCGGTCGGCAGCACGCTGAGGAACCCGGATCTGGCGCGTACGTACGAGCAGTTGGGCCGGCAGGGCACCGGCGCCCTCTACCGCGGCGACCTGGGCCGCGACCTCGTGCGGACCGTACGCAAACCCCCCGTCGACCCGAAGTCCCGCCGCGTCGCCCGCCCCGGCGACCTGACGGAGCGGGACCTGCGCGCGTACACGGCCAAGGAGCAGGCCCCCACCCGTACGGGCTACCGCGGCCTGGACGTGTACGGCATCGCCCCGTCCTCCTCCGGCGGCACGACCGTCGCGGAGGCCCTCAACATCCTGGAGCGCGGCGACCTCTCCCGGCTGAGCGAACAGACCTATCTGCACCGCTACATCGAGGCAAGCCGGATCGCCTTCGCCGACCGCAACCGCTGGGTCGGTGACCCCACGCAGGAGAAGGTGCCCACCAAGGCGCTCACCTCGAAGGCGTTCGCCGCCTCCCGCGCCTGCCTGATGTCGGACGACCACGTCCTGACCAGCCCGCTCGCACCAGGCGACCCCCGCCACCCCGTGCCCTGCGGCACGCGCGGCAAGGCGGCGGCCACCCCGTACGAGGGCGACAACACCAGCCACCTGACCGTGGCCGACAAATGGGGCAACGTCGTCGCGTACACCCTCACCCTCGAACAGACCGGTGGCAGCGGCATCACCGTCCCCGGCCGCGGGTTCCTGCTCAACAACGAACTGACCGACTTCTCCTTCGTGCCCGTCACCCCGGGCGTCCACGACCCGAACCTGCCGGGGCCGGGCAAGCGGCCGCGGTCCTCCATCTCGCCGACGATCGTCCTCGACCACGGCCGGCCCGCCTTCGCGCTCGGCTCGCCCGGCGGCGCGACGATCATCACGACCGCCCTCCAGACCCTGCTCAACCACGTCGATCGCGGCATGTCCCTGGTCGACGCGATCGCCGCGCCCCGCGCCAGCCAGCGCAACGCGACGAAGACCGAGCTCGAACCGGCCCTGTGGAACAGCCCGTTGCGCGGCAAGCTGGAAGCCATCGGCCACGCCTTCACGGAGAACCCGGAGATCGGCGCGGCCACCGGCGTGCAACGCCTGCCCGACGGCCGCTGGGTGGCCGCCGCGGAGAAGGTGCGGCGCGGCGGTGGCTCGGCGATGGTGGTGCGACCGGCCGGACGGCTTCCGGCGCACTGAGGGTGCGTGGCAGGGTGACGCCATGGACTCTCTCGCGCAGTTCCGCCGTGAGGCGCAGGCGTTCGAGGCCGTGGTGCGGCGGGCCGCCGGGGCGAGCGCGGCGCCGGTGCCGACGTGCCCCGCGTGGTCGGTGGCCGACCTGACCCTGCATCTGGGAGCGGTGCATCGCTTTGTGACCGGTGTGGTCAGGGAGGGGGCCGGCGCGCCACCGGCCGGGCTCTCCCTCTCCCTCGGCCTCCCGTTCCTGCGGCTCCCGGCGGGCCATGCGGGCTGGCCGGAACCGGACCGGGCGCCGAACCTCGGGCCGGTGCCGGAGAACATGGCCGACTGGTTCGCGGCCGGGGCCCGTGACCTGGAGGAGGCGTTCCGGGAGGCCGGTCCCGCGAAGAGCGTGTGGTCGTGGGCGCCCGACGGGAGCGTCGCCTTCTGGACGCGGACGCAGGCCATCGAAGCGGCCGTGCACCGCTGGGACGCCGAGAACGCGATGGGCACGGCCCGGCCGGTGGACGAGGAGCTCGCGGCGGACGCCGTGGCCCAGATGTTCGAGGTGACGGCACCGGCCTGGCGTGCCTGGGCACCGGCCCAGGCGGGGGCGGGCGAACGCTTCCGGTTCCGGCGGACGGACGGCACGGGCGACTGGACCGCCCGGTTCGACGGCGACGCGATCCACCTCACGGAGGGCGCCGATCCGGGCGCCGACGTCGAACTGGCCGGTACGGCCTCGGACCTGATGCTGTTCCTCTGGGGCCGGATCCCCGCCGACCGGCTCGATGTGACGGGCGACCGGGGCGTGCTCGACCGGTACTTCGCCCTCGTCCCTCCCCGGTGACCGCCGGGCCCGGCCCCGCCCGCGTGTCACGGTAGGTTGACGTGCGGGTCCGTGACGTCGGCCGGGCCCACGGCGAGCACTTCAGGAGATAGGCAAGGCATGTTCGAGCGGATGACGATGAACGCGCGGATGGCGGTCATACGCGCCCAGGAGGTCGCCCGGGAGCTGGAACACCCGTGGATCGGCAGCGAACACCTGCTGCTCGGACTCTTCCGCGAGGGCTGCGTGCCGCCCGCGCTGACCCGCTACGGCATCGCCGCCGACGCCTGCCGGGAGGCGCTCGTCGCCGAGGTGCGCGGCGGTGCCGGCCTGGCCGCGGGGGACGCGGCGATGCTGCGCCAGTTCGGCATCCTGCTGCCCGGGGACACCGCCCCCGAGCCCAGGCAGCGGCGGTCGTTCTTCGGCCGCCGCAAGGCGGAGCCGCGGGAGGACCCGGCCGTGGTGCGGGCACGGCAGATGCAGCAGCACCTGCCGTTCACGCTCAACGGCAAGAGGGCGTTGGAGGACGCGGGCGACGTGCCCGTGCCCCAGGGCGACAGCCGCATCGCGCCCGAGCACGTGCTCTACGGCATCCTCGACCCCGAGGACGAGGTGATCGTCCGGATGTTCCGCCGGATGGGCACGGAAGCGAAGGCCGTGCGGGCGGAGGCCCTGGCCGACCTCGTGCGGTACTACGCCGCGTAACCCGCGCCGGCGGCCCGCCCCCGGCGCCCCCCGAGCTGGCGCCAGACCGCCCGCGCCGCGTGGTGCCCGCACATGCCGTGCACCCCCGGCCCGGGCGGCGTGGACGAGGAGCAGAGGAAGACGTTCGGGCGGGCCGTCGCGTACGGCACGAGCGCCGGCTTGGGGCGGATCACCAAGCGGAGCCCCGCCACGGAACCCGAGGCGATGTCGCCGCCGACATAGTTCGCGTTGCGGGTGGCCAGCTCCGGCGGTCCGGCCGTCGCACGGGCGAGCACCAGGTCGCGGAAGCCCGGTGCGAAGCGCTCGATCTGACGCTCAATCACCTCGGTCGCGTCGCCCCGCCAGCCGTTGGGCACGTGTCCGTACACCCAGAAGGTGTGCTTGCCCTCCGGGGCGCGGGTGGGGTCGATGATGCTGGGCTGCGCGGTGATGAGGAAGGGGACCGAGGGGTCGGCGCCGTGGAGCGCGGCGCCGAGGGCGGAGCCGATCTCCTCGTACGTCGGGCCGACATGGACCGTGCCCGCACGGCGCGCTGCCTCCGACGCCCACGGCACGGGACCGCTCAGCGCGTAGTCGATCTTGAAGACGGCGGGGCCGTAGCGGAAGTTGCGATAGGCGTCACCGAGCCCGGCGATGCGGGCGAGGGCCGTGGGCGAGGTGTCGAAGACATAGGCGCGGGCGGGCGGGAGGTCGTCGAGGCGCTTGACCTCGAAGCCCGTGTGGAGGGCGCCGCCCTGTTCCCGTACGTACGAGCCGAGGGCGTCGGCGATCGACTGCGAGCCGCCGCGCGGCACCGGCCAGCCGCCCGCGTGCGCGGCGAGCGCGAAGATCAGGGCCATGCCGCCGGTGCCGAAGCCGCTGAGCGGTGCGATGCCGTGGGCCGCGAGCCCGGCGAACATCGCGCGGGCCTTCGCGTCGTGGAAGCGGCGCGTCAGCAGGGCCGCGGGCTGCGCGGCGAGCAGGGCGAAGCGCGCGTAGAGCACGGGGTCGCGCGGCAGCCCCTGCCAGGCGGTGCGCAGGAAGTCACCGGCCACCGCGTCCCAGTGCCCCTGGAAGGGCGCGACCAGCCGCCGGTACGTGCCCGCGTCGCGCGGCCCCAGCGAGTGTGCCGTCTCCCCGACGCTGTGGGACAGGACGGCGGCGCTGCCGTCGGGGAAGGGGTGCGCCATCGGCACCTCGGGGTGGATCCACTCCAGGCCGTGCCGCCCCAGCGGCATCCTGGTGAAGGCGGGCGAGCCCGCCGCCAGCGGGTGCACGGCCGAGCAGGGGTCGTGGCGGAAGCCGGGGAGCGTGAGCTCCTCCGTGCGCGCCCCGCCGCCGATCCCCTCCGCGGCCTCGAACACCTCCACGGCCAGGCCCCGGCGGGCCAGCTCGGCCGCCGCGGTGAGCCCATTGGGCCCGGCACCTACGACGACCGCGTCGAGCATGGTGGGCACCGGACGCAACTCCCCTCGTCCCCGTGGATCAGCCGGCGGACGCCAGCAGGCCCAGGATATGCCGGAGCGTCACCTCGTCCCGCGCGGCGGCGAACGGCAGGGCGTTGCCGCCGGCTATCCGGAACGGCTCGCCCGCGACCGTACCGCTCGCGCCGCCCGCCTCGGCGACCAGCAGCAGCCCGGCGGCGTGGTCCCAGGCGTTCTCCCAGGAGAAGGCGAGCGCGTCGATGTGACCCCGCGCCACGTTGAGGTATTCGAGCCCGGCCGAGCCGCAGGGGCGCGGTGCGACGCCGTCCGTGCGCAGCGCGGCCAGGACGCGCTTCTGCTCGTCGTTCGTGAAGTCGTAGTGCGAGGTCGCGACTTCGAGGACCTTGCCCGGCTCGGGCGAGCCGGAGCGCAGCGGGGTGCCGTTGAGCGCCGCACCGCCGCCGCGGCGGGCGGTCGCCATCAGCTCCAGAGCGGGCGCGTACGTCCAGGAGGCGAGCAGCTCGCCGTGGTGGGCCAGGCAGACGAGCGTGGTGAAGCCGGGGTCGCCGTGGACGAACTGCCGGGTGCCGTCGACCGGGTCCACGATCCACACCGGGTCGGTGCCGCGCAGCGCGGTGAGGATGCCGGGATCGGCGTGCACGGCCTCCTCGCCGACGACGACGGAGCCGGGCAGCAGGGTGGTGAGCGAGGCGGTCAGATGCTCCTCGGCGAGCCGGTCGGCGACCGTCACCAGGTCGTGCGGCCCGTTCTTCTCGACGATCTCGTCGGCGGCGAGCTGCCGGAAACGCGGCATGATCTCGGCGGCGGCCGCCTTGCGGATCGCCTCCTCGACGTTGTTCAGATCACCTGCGAGAAATTCATCGATCATGCGTCCATCGAACCACGCCCCACCGACATCCGGGGGCGTGGTCATGGCCACAGAATGTCTTCCAGGTGAAGGGAACTCGTGGTCAGCGGCCGACCGCGTAGCCCTGCATGCCCCGTGGATTGGCGGCCGCCGACAGCACGCCCGTCTCCGGGTCGCGCGCCACCGCGCACAGCCGCCCCTCCGACCACGATGTGGCGATCGTCACGTCGTGGCCCCGGCGCCGCAGCTCCTCGACGACCGGCTCCCCGATCCGGGCCTCCACCGTGACCGAGCCGGGCCGCGTCGCGCGCGGGTGGAAGGAGCTGGGGAACGACTCCTGGTGCCAGTTGGGGGCGTCGATCGCGCCCTGGAGGTCGGGCCCGCCGCGCACGGCGGGGCGCAGCGTGGCCGCGAGGAGGAAGTGCAGCTGCCACTGGTCCTGCTGGTCCCCGCCGGGTGTGCCGAAGGCCAGCACCGGCTCACCGCCGCGCAGCGCCAGGGACGGCGTCAACGTCGTACGCGGACGCCGCCCGGGGGTGAGCGAATTGGGCAGCCCGGCCTCGAGCCAGGTCATCTGGAGCCGGGTGCCGAGGGGGAACCCGAGCTCGGGGACGACGGGGTTGGACTGCAGCCAGCCGCCACTGGGCGTCGCGGAGATCATGTTGCCCCAGCGGTCGACGACGTCGAGGTGACAGGTGTCGCCACGCGTCACCCCGTCGGGGCCGACGGCCGGGTCGGCGCCGTAGGCGAGGGTCGGCTCGCCCCCGCCCGACAGCAGCGGCACCTCCGGCACCTCGGCGGCCGTGAGCGCGTGCCGGGGCAGACGCGGCGTACGGCCCCCGGGGCTGCCCGGCCGCAGGTCGTACGACGCGGTCTCGCCGATCAGGGACCGGCGGGCGGAGTTGTAGCCGTCCGAGAGGAGCTCGCGCAGGGGCACGACACCGGTGGCGTCGCCATACCACGCCTCGCGGTCGGCCATGGCGAGCTTGCCGCCCTCGACGAGCGTGTGGACGTAGTCGCCGGTGCCGTACTCCGGGAGCTCGCCCAGCAGGGCGAGCTGCTGGAGGAGGACCGGTCCCTGGGACCAGGGGCCGGCCTTGCACACGGTCCAGCCATGCCAGTCGTACGTGACCGGGTCCTCGTAACCGGCCCGGAATCCGGCGAGGTCGTCGCCGGTGAGCGGGGCGGTGTGCCGCTCACCGGAGGAGTCCAGGGTGGGGCGGGCGGCGGCCCGCACGAGCGCCTCGGCCACGAAGCCCTCGCGCCAGGCGTGGCGGGCGGCGTCGATGCGCCGCTCCCGGCTGCCGCCCGCCGCGTCGGCCTCGGCGAGGAGACGGCGCCAGGTGGCGGCGAGCGCGGGGTTCCGGAAGAGCCGCCCGGGGACGGGCGGCCGGCCGCCCGGCAGATAGAGCGCGGCGGAGTCCTGCCACTCGGTGGTGAACAGCTCCCGCACCGCCCGCACGGTCCGGCCGACCGCCTCGACGGGTGCGTGCCCGGTCTCCGCGTACCCGATGGCGTACGACAGGACGTCGGCGAGCGGCTTGGTGCCGTGGTCGCGCAACAGCAGCAGCCAGGCGTCGAACGCGCCCGGCACCGCGGCCGCGAGGGGCCCGGTGCCGGGCACGAGCGTCAGACCCAGCGAGGTGTAGTGCGCGATGCTCGCGCCCGCGGGCGCGGGCCCCTGACCGCAGAGCACCCGCACGGCACCGCCCGCGGGAGCGATGAGGGCGGGCACCTCACCGGCCGGCCCGTTCATGTGCGGCTCGACGACCTGGAGCACGAAGCCCGCCGCCACGGCCGCGTCGAAGGCGTTGCCCCCACCCTCCAGCACGGCCATCGCGGACTGCGAGGCGAGCCAGTGCGTGGAGGAGACCATGCCGAAGGTGCCCTGGAGGGTGGGTCGCGTGGTGAACATGACCTCTAGGAAGACAGATGCTTCAACTGGCACGCAATAGCGCCGCGACGCCCGGCGGGGGCCCGCCGGCGGTGGAGTTACGGTTGATCCCGCGATCGGCCGGGTGGCCGGGCGCCCCGAGAGAACAAGCAGGAGGACGCGCCGTGCACGGCGAATACAAAGTACCGGGCGGGAAGCTCGTCGTCGTGGACGTGGACGTCGAGGACGGAGCCCTGCGCGACGTCCGGGTGGCCGGTGACTTCTTCCTCGAACCGGACGAGGCGCTGTTCGACATCAACCGCGCCCTGGAGGGCGCGCCGGCCGACACCCCCGCCCCGGAGCTCGCCGCCCGCATCGACGCCGCCCTCCCCGAAGGCACGGTCATGTTCGGCCTCACCTCCGAGGCCGTGGGCATCGCGGTGCGACGGGCGCTCGCGAACGCCTCCGACTGGCATGACTACGACTGGCAGCTCATCCACGACGGCCCCCAGTCCCCGGCGCTGCACATGGCGCTGGACGAGGTGCTGACCGCCGAGGTCGCGGCCGGGCGCCGGCCGCCGACGCTGCGGGTGTGGGAGTGGGGCTCGCCCGCCGTCGTCATCGGCAGCTTCCAGTCCTTGCGCAACGAGGTCGACCCCGAGGGCGCGGCCCGCCACGGCATGACCGTGGTACGCCGGATCTCGGGCGGCGGCGCGATGTTCATCGAACCGGGCAACACCATCACCTACTCCCTGTGCGTGCCCGACGCCCTGGTGCAGGGCCTGTCCTTCGCCGACAGCTACGCCTATCTGGACGACTGGGTGCTGGGCGCGCTGGAGGGCATGGGCGTCAAGGCGTGGTACCAGCCGCTCAACGACATCGCCACCGACTCCGGGAAGATCGCGGGCGCGGCCCAGAAGCGGCTGGTCGGGGCGGAGGGCGCGGTCCTGCACCACGTGACCATGGCCTACGACATCGACGCCGACAAGATGCTCGACGTGCTGCGGATCGGCAAGGAGAAGCTGTCCGACAAGGGGACGAAGAGCGCGAAGAAGCGGGTGGACCCGCTGCGCCGCCAGACGGGGCTGCCGCGGGCCGCCGTCATCGAGCGGATGGTCGCGTCCTTCCGCGACCGCTACGGACTGACGGAGGGCGCGGTCACCCCCGAGGAGATGGCCCGCGCCCGCGCTCTGGCGGAGACGAAGTTCAGCTCGGAGGAGTGGACGGCGCGCGTCCCGTAAAAGGGAAGGAGCGCCCTAGGCCGACATGAGCGGGCGCAGTTGCCGCGGGCCTGGAGCCGCCGCCACCCGCTCTTCGAGGCGCTCCCGTACGTGGGGCCACTCCTCGTCGAGGACCGAATAGAACGCCGTGCCCCGCACCATGCCGTCCAGGCCGCGGGTGTGGGCCCGGCGGACGCCTTCGAGGGTCGCGCCGAGGCGTTCGATCGCCGCGCGTGAGCGGAGGTTGCGGGCGTCGGCGCGCAGGGACACGCGCCGGACGCCCCACGTCTCGAAGGCGTGGCGCAGCAGGAGCAGCTTGGCCTCGGTGTTGATCCCGGTGCCCTGGGCGCGTGGGGAGAGCCAGGTGCCGCCGATCTCCGTCGCGTCGGGTATCGCGGTGAGCGGGTCGCCCAGGGGCTCGCGCGGGGCGGGCGGCCAGGGCACCGGGCCCTGCCAGTAGTCCAGCTCGCAGAACCGCGTCGAGCCCACGATCAGGCCGTCGGCTGCCCGGACCACGGCGAAGGGCAGCGCCCGGCCCGCGACCCGGGCCGCCACGGCCTCGGCGACATAGCGCTTCGTGGCCTCCACCCCGTGGGGGACGGGCGTGAAGGCGTAGCCACCGCTGTCCTCGGCCGCCGCGGCGGCCAGCGCCTCGACGTGCCGCTCACCGAGCGGCTCCAGCCGCACGGCGCGTCCGTGGAGGAAGACGGGTACGGGCATGGGGCCTTGCCTCCTTCAGCGGGGGAACCGGGGACCCGGCGGCGGGCGTCGCGTGCACCGCGAGGCATGTGCGCCGGGTGTGGCCAGTGTGCGTGTGGGAAGTCGCCGGTCGAGGGTCGGCAGGGCGAAGGTCAGGGGACGGGCAGGTGAAGGCGTGGTGCGGGGCCCTCGCGGCCCCGTCGCATCGCGTATGCGAATACCCGCAGCCCGTGTGCGGAGCTACTCGCAGCCCGTGTGCGGAGCCGCTGACCGCCGGGCCGGGGGAGCCCCGGCCGACGGTCGAGGACGCCCCCCCTGGACGCACCCCCTAGGAGCCGGCCAGCGCGGGAATGATCTCCCGGCCGTAGGCGTCGATGGTCGCCTCCTTCGCGTCGTGCATCGCGTAGACCGCGAACTGGTCCACCCCCAGCGCCCGCAGCTCCGCCAGCCGCTCGCGGTGCGCTTCGACGGGGCCGAGCAGGCAGAACCGGTCGACGATGGAGTCGGGCACGAAGTCCGTGGAGGGGTTCCCCGCGCGGCCGTGGTGGCTGTAGTCGTAGCCGTGGCGCTGCTTGATGTAGTCGGTGAGGGCCTCCGGCACCAGACCGGAGTGCTCGCCGTACCGCTGGACCAGGTCGGCGACGTGGTTGCCGACCATGCCGCCGAACCAGCGGCACTGCTCGCGCGCGTGGTCCAGGTCGTCGCCCACATAGGCGGGCGCGGCGACACAGATGGTGACGGAGTCCGGATCGCGCCCGGCGTCGGAGGCCGCGGTCCGCACGGCCTTGACCATCCACTCCGTGAGGAAGGGGTCGGCGAGCTGGAGGATGAAGCCGTCGGCCTCCCGACCGGCGAGGGCGAGCGCCTTGGGGCCGTACGCCCCCATCCACACCGGGAGGCTGCCGTTCCGCACCCAGGGGAGGCGCATCGGCGTGCCGCCCACATCCGCCTCGCGCCCCTCGGCGAGGTCGCGGATGACGCGCATCGCCTCGCTCAGGGTGGCGAGGGTGTTGGGCTTGCGGCCGGCCACCCGCATCGCGGAGTCGCCGCGGCCGATGCCGCACACGGTGCGGTTGCCGTACATGTCGTTGAGCGTGGCGAAGGTGGAGGCCGTGACCTCGGGGGTGCGGGTGGAGGGGTTGGTGACCATGGGCCCGACGATCAGCCGCTCGGTGTGGTCGAGGACGCGGCTGAGGATGACGAAGGGCTCCTGCCACAGCACGGCGGAGTCGAAGGTCCAGCCGTAGCGGAAGCCGGCGCCCTCGGCACGGCGCATCAGGTCCACCACGGCGGAGGCGGGCGGGTCGGTCTGGAGGACGATTCCGAAGTCCACGGCGGTGTGCTCCTTACGCGAGGTACTGACAAGTGCTGCGCGGTACGTAACGGCCGTGCCCGGCACGCCCCGTGAACCGCCGCTGTTCGATGACGGTCTCGCCGCGCGACAGCACGGTCTCGACCTGCCCGGTGATCCGCTTGCCCTCGTAGGCGGAGTAGTCGACGTTCATGTGGTGGGTCGAGGCGGAGAGGGTCTGCCGGGCGTGCGGGTCGTAGATGACGAGGTCGGCGTCACCGCCGGGCGTGATGGTGCCCTTGTGCGGGGCGAGGCCGAACATCCTGGCGGGGGCGGCGCAGGCGATCTCGATCCACCGGCGGCGGGTGATGCGGCCGTCGACGACGGCCTGGTGCAGGAGGTCCATGCGGTTCTCCACGCCGGGCAGACCGTTGGGGATCTTCGAGAAGTCCCCGCGGCCCAGCTCCTTCTGGCCGGCGAAGCAGAACGGGCAGTGGTCGGTGGAGACCACCTGGAGATCGTCCGTGCGCAGCCCGCGCCAGAGCGCCTCCTGGTGCTCGCGCGGCCGCAGGGGCGTCGAGCAGACGTACTTGGCGCCCTCGAAGCCCGGTTCGGCGAGATTGTCGGTGGAGAGGAAGAGATATTGCGGGCAGGTCTCGCCGAAGACCGGCAGGCCCTTGTCCCGCGCCTGCGCCAGCTCGGCGAGCGCCTCCTCCGCCGAGACGTGCACGACGTAGAGAGGGCTGCCGGCCACCCGGGCGAGCTGGATGGCGCGGTGGGTGGCCTCGGCCTCCAGCAGCGCCCGGCGGACCTCGCCGTGATAGCGCGGATCCGTGTGGCCCGCCGCGAGGGCCTGCTCCACCAGAACGTCGATGGCGATGCCGTTCTCGGCGTGCATCATGATCAGCCCGCCGTTGCCCGCGGCGCGCTGCATGGCCCGCAGGATCTGCCCGTCGTCGCTGTAGAACACCCCTGGATAGGCCATGAAGAGCTTGTACGACGTGACGCCCTCGCCCACCAGGAGGTCCATCTCCTTCAGCGAACTCTCGTTCACATCGGAGAGGATCATGTGGAAGGCGTAGTCGACGGCACAGGTGCCCTCGGCCTTCGCGTGCCAGGCGTCGAGCCCTTCGCGCAGCGCCCCGCCGCGTGGCTGGACGGCGAAGTCGACGACGGTCGTGGTGCCGCCCCACGCGGCGGCGCGGGTGCCCGTCTCGAAGGTGTCCGAGGAGGCGGTGCCGCCGAAGGGGAGCTCGAAGTGCGTGTGGGCGTCCACCCCGCCGGGGATGACGTACTTCCCCGTGGCGTCCAGGGTGCGGTCCGCCGTCCAGCCCTGGGCGAAGGCGCTGTCGGGCGTGGCGAGGGCGGCGATCCTGCCGTCCTCGACCAGGACGTCCGCCATGGTCTCCTCGGCGGCGGTGATGACGAGCCCGCCGCGAATGGCCGTTCTGGTCATGGCCCCTCCTCCTTGTCCTCCTGGTGTGCGTCCTGCACCTGGCGCAGGGCCTCTTCGAGGAGCGCGGCGCCTTCCTCCGCCTCGGCGACGGTGAGACTGAGGGGCGGGGCGATGCGCAGCACATTCCCCTCGTGGCCGCCCTTGCCGATCAGCAGGCCGCGCTCGCGGGCGTGCTCCAGGGCGAGGGCGGCGGCCTCCGGCGCGGGCGATCCGTCGGGCCGTACTAGCTCGACCCCGGCCATCAGGCCGCGGCCGCGCACCTCCCGCACGACGGGGAGCCCGGCGGCGATCGCGCGCAGCCGCTCGATGAGGAGGCCGCCGACGCGGCGGGCGTTGCCCTGGAGGTCGTGCTCCAGCAGATAGGTGAGGTTGGCCAGGCCGGCGGCCATGGTGACGGGGCTGCCGCCGAAGGTCGAGATGGAGTTGGCGGAGAGGCAGTTCATCACCTCGGCGCGAGCGACGACCCCGCCGACGGACATGCCGTTGCCGATGCCCTTGGCGAAGGTGAGGATGTCGGGCGGGCCGCTCGCCGCGTGCGCCTGCCAGCCCCAGAAGTGGTCGCCGGTGCGGCCCCAGCCGGTCTGCACCTCGTCGGAGATCCACAGGATGCCGTGGCGCGCGAGGACTTCGCGGAACGCGGCGAACAGCCCGTCGGGCGGTGCGGTGAACCCGCCGACGCCCTGCACCGGTTCGGCGATCAGGGCGGCGACATTGCCGTGCGCCTGGCCGAGCATGTCCTCCAGATCCGCGACGCAGGCCGCGATGAATTCCGCGTCGGACAGCTCCGCGAACGGCCCGCGGGTGCGCACGCCGCCGTGCAGATAGAGGGTCTGCAAGGGGGAGAGACTGGTGGGTGACCAGGAGGTGTTGCCGGTGATGCCGACCGTCGAGAAGGAGCGGCCGTGGTAGCTGTTCCGCATCGCCAGGATCTGGTTGGACCGGCGGTGGGTCGTGGCGAGCAGCAGGGCCGCGTCGTTGGCCTCGGTGCCGGAGGTGGTGAAGAAGACCCGTGCGTCGGGGATCCCGGAGAGCGAGGCGATCCGCTCGGCCAGCTCCACCATGTGCCGGTCGAGATAGAGCGTGGAGGTGTGCAGGATGCGGCCCGCCTGCTCGGCGACCGCCTTGGTGACCTCGGGGAGGGCGTGGGCGGTCATGGTGGTGAGGATGCCGCCGAAGAAGTCGAGATAGCGGCGGCCCTCGGAGTCCCACACGTGACGGCCCTCGCCGTGGGTGAGCTCCAGCGGCTCGCGGTAGTAGAGCGTGAGCCACTCGGGCATTACGGCCCGGTGCCGGACGTGCAACGGGGCGGCGGGGGTGGGCGCGTGGCCGGGGGGAGGCCCCGCCGGGGGCGCGGCGCTCACGGCCGGACCAGCCCGTCGTAGGCGTCGGGCCTGCGGTCGCGGTAGAAGGCCCACTGCTTGCGGACCTCGTCGATGAGCCCGAAGTCCAGGTCGCGGACGACCAGTTCCTCCTTGGTGTCGCTGGCGACGTCACCGACGAACTGCCCGCGCGGATCCACGAAATACGAGGTGCCGTAGAAGTCGTTGTCGCCGTACTCCTCGCGGCCCACGCGGTTGATCGCGGCCACGAAGTATTCATTGGCGACGGCCGCCGCGGGCTGCTCCAACTGCCAGAGGTGGGCGGAGAGTCCGCGTGAGGTCGCCGAGGGGTTGTAGACGAGCTGGGCCCCGGCCAGGCCGAGCGAGCGCCAGCCCTCGGGGAAGTGGCGGTCGTAGCAGATATAGACACCGACCTTGCCGACGGCCGTGTCGAAGACGGGCCAGCCGAGGTTGCCCGGTTTGAAGTAATACTTCTCCCAGAAGCCCTTGACCTGGGGGATGTGGTGCTTGCGGTACTTCCCCAGATAGCGGCCGTCGGCGTCGATCACGGCCGCCGTGTTGTAGTAGAAACCGGACTGCTCGATCTCGAAGACGGGCACGACGATCACCATGCCGGTCTCCCGCGCGAGCTCCCGCATCCGCCGCACCGTGGGCCCGTCGGGCACCTCCTCGGCCCAGCGGTAATGCTCGCTTTCCTGGACCTGGCAGAAATACGGGGCGTTGAAGACCTCTTGGAAGCCGATCACCTGCGCGCCTTGGGCGGCGGCCGCGCGGGCGTGCTCCTCGTGCTTGGCGATCATCGATTCGGTGTCGCCGGTCCAGGTCGCCTGAACCAGAGCGGCGCGCACAACATTGGCCATGAGCTGCTCCTTTGCCGGGGCGTCAGCCAGGCTGACACGCGTAGATCCACGTGTGCTGCGACCGTATGACCCGTCACGCTCTGTGGCAAGACCAGCGCGCGGCCTGTGGATAACTAGACAGGCAAACTTGCAAGTTTTTCTGTCGTTATTTACGGTGGGGTCATGCGTGACAAGGAAAGCGAAAAGGAGCGGGAACGCGTCGCCGCCGATCTGGCCGCCACCGTCTCCCAGCTCATGCGGCGCCTGCGCGCGGCCTCGCCCCAGGGCGCCCTCACCCCTTCCCAGCGCGCCGTGCTCAGCCGGCTCGGCACCGACGGACCCGCCACGACCGCGGCACTGGCCCGCGCGGAACTCGTCCGCCCCCAGTCCATGCGCGTGATCCTCGGCGTCCTGGAGGAGATGGAGATGGTCACCCGCGCCCCGCACCCCACGGACGGCCGGCAGGTCGTCTTCTCCCTCACGGCCGAGGGGGAGGAGGGGCTCGCGTCCGTACGCGACTCCAAGAACAGCTGGCTCGCGGCCGCCATCGAGCGCCGCCTCGACCCCGACGAACAGCGCACCCTGACCGAAGCCACTCGCCTGCTCAAACGCCTGGTCGAAGAGTGAAACGGCCCGGACGCCTGCCCCGGATACCCGGCACGGGGGCGGGGCACGACAACAGCGGGACGGACTTACCCCCGGACGGGGACGGCTCCCGGCCGGCCTTCGGCGGCCGCTTCATGGCACCGCTCCTCCTCGGCGCGGTCCTCAACCCCCTCAACACCACCGCGATCGCCACCGGCCTCGTCGCCATCGGCCACGACCTCGGCACCGGCCCGTCCGGCACCGCCTGGCTGATCTCCTCCCTCTACCTCGCCAGCGCGGTCGGCCAGCCCCTCATGGGACGGCTCGCCGACCTGCTCGGCCCCCGCCGCGTCTTCCTCGCCGGCCTGCTGGTGGTGTGCGCCGCGGGGCTGACCGGCGCGCTCGCCACCGGCCTCGGCCAGCTGATCGTCTCCCGCGTCCTGCTCGGCATCGGCACCTCCGCCGCCTACCCCGCCGCCATGGCCATGCTCCGGGCCGAATCCCTGCGCGTCGGCCGCGAACCACCGCGCACCGTCCTCGGACGGCTCTCCCTCGCGGCGCTCGGCAGCGCCGCCGTCGGCCCCGCGCTCGGCGGGCTGCTCACCGCCACCACCGGCTGGCGCGGCATCTTCGCCGTCAACGTGCCGCTGGCGCTCGTCCCGTTCCTCCTCGGCCTGCGCCGGCTGCCGCGCGACACCGTACGCCCGGCACGCGGCGGCGACCGCCCCACCGAGCACACCCCACTGCCCGCGCTCCTGCGCAACCGGCCCCTCGTCGTCACCTGCCTGCGGCACGGGCTCGCCTACCTCACCATCTACTGCACGCTCTACGGCTTCACCCAGTGGCTGGAGGAATCCCACCGCTACTCCTCCTTGACCACCGGCCTCGTCATGCTCCCCATGTCCGGTGCGGCGGCGGTCTGTTCACTGCTCGGCGCCCGTACGAAGGGCCTGCGCGCGCCCCTCACCGCGGCGGCCGCGCTGCTCGCCCTCGGCAGCGGAGGACTCTTCCTCGCGCGCGGCGGCACCCCGCTCGCCGCACTGCTGCTGATCTCCGCGCTCTTCGGCGTACCGCAGGGCCTCGCCTCCACCGGCAACCAGGCCGCCGTCTACGCCCAGGCACCGCCCGGCGGCGTCGGCGCCGCGGCCGGGATCCAGCGCGCCGCGCAGTATCTCGGTGCCATCGCCGCCACCGCCCTGATCGGCCTCTGCTACGGGCAGCGGGCCACCGACACCGGCCTGCACCACCTCGCCACCGTCACCGGTGCGCTGAGCCTCGCCCTCGTCCTCCTGACCTTCACCGACCGCGCCCTGCGCCCCCGCACCTGAGGAGCCCCTCATGCCCGCCACCACCCTCGACCCCCGGACCGCACTGGTCCTCATCGACCTCCAGAAGGGCATCCTCGCCCTCCCCACCGCCCACCCCGCCGCCGAGATCCTCACCCGCGGCGCCCGGCTGGCCGCCGCCTTCCGCCAGCGCGGCCTGCCGGTCGTGCTCGTACGGGTCGTCGGCGCCGCACCCGGCCGCACCGACGCTCCACCGCGCGGCGGCCGGCCCCCGGCCGACTTCGCCGACCTGGCCCCCGAACTCGACCGCCAGGACAGCGACATCGTGATCACCAAGCACACGTGGGGTGCGTTCCATGCCACCGATCTCGACCTCCAGCTGCGGCGGCGGGGTGTCACCCAGATCGTCCTCGGAGGCATCGCGACGGGCGCGGGTGTCGAGTCGACGGCTCGCGCGGCGCACGAGCACGGCTATCACGTGACGGTCGCTGTCGATGCCGTCACCGATCCTGACCCTGAGGTCCATCGGGTGGCTGTGGAGCGGGTGCTTCCGCGGGTGGCGGAGGTGGATACGGTGGATAACGTGCTGAGGTTGTTGGGCTGACGGGCGCCTGGCGGCGGCGATTTTTGTTCCCCAGCCCCGCCCCTTCCCGAAACCTGGGAGACCCCGGACCCCCTTGACCGCGCTTCGCGCGGTGTCCTCAATCGCCGGACGGGCTGGTTTTGGCTGATGGGGGTACGCAATTTCAGCCCGTCCGGCGATTGAGGACGAGCGCCGCAGGCGCTGCGCGTCAGCCGACGTACCCGCACATCAGACGCAGCCGGGAAGGGACGGGGCTGGGGAACAAAGCCCGCCACCCCCAAACGTCCATGTCGGATTCCCGCGAGCCAAACCCACCCCACCGGCCCATCCTTGAAGCATGTACACCGACTTCGACCGCTGTGTCAGGGCCGTCCGCTCCAAGGACGCCCGCTTCGACGGGTGGTTCTACACCGCCGTGCTCACCACACGCATCTACTGCCGTCCGAGCTGCCCGGCCGTGCCGCCGAAGGACCGGAACATGAGCTTCTATCCGAGTGCGGCCGCCGCCCAGCAGGCCGGATTCCGGGCCTGCAAGCGCTGCCGGCCCGATGCGAGCCCCGGCTCGCCGCAGTGGAACGAACGGGCCGATCTCGTCGCCCGGGCCATGCGGCTCATCGGTGACGGCACGGTCGACCGCGAAGGAGTCCCCGGCCTCGCCGCCCGTCTCGGTTACAGCACCCGGCAGATCGAGCGCCAGCTGCTCGCCGAGCTCGGCGCGGGTCCGCTCGCCCTGGCCCGCGCCCAGCGGGCGCAGACCGCCCGCATCCTCATCGAGACCAGCGAACTGTCCATGGCGGACGCCGCGTTCGCCTCCGGCTTCTCCTCCGTCCGCGCCTTCAACGAGACCGTGCGCGAGGTCTTCGCGCTCTCTCCCACCGAACTCCGCGCCCGCGCGGCCCACGGCCGCCGGCCCGCCACCCCCGGCGTGCTGGCGCTCCGGCTGCCCTTCCGGGCGCCCCTGTGCCCCGACAACCTCTTCGGCCACCTCGTGGCGACCGCCGTGCCCGGCGTGGAGGAGTGGCGCGACGGCGCGTACCGCCGCACCCTGCGCCTCCCGTACGGCCACGGCACGGTCGCCCTCGCCCCGCGCCCCGACCACATCGACTGCCGGCTCGCCCTCTCCGACCTGCGCGACCTGGCCGGAGCCATCAGCCGCTGCCGGAACCTCCTCGACCTCGACGCGGACCCGCAGGCGGTGGACGAACTGCTCGCCGCCGACGAGCGGTTGGCGCCCCTCGTCGCCAAGGCCCCCGGCCGGCGGGTGCCGCGCACCGTGGACCCGGAGGAGTTCGCCGTCCGGGCCGTGCTCGGCCAGCAGGTGTCGACCGCCGCGGCCCGCACGCTCGCCGCCCGCCTCGTCACCGCCCACGGCGAGCCCGTCGACGACCCGGCCGGGGGCGGCCTCACCCACCTCTTCCCGTCGGCCGAGGCACTCTCCGGCCTCGACCCCGCGGCGCTCGCCATGCCAGGGGGCCGCCGCACCACCGTCGTGACCCTGGTCCGGGCCCTCGCGTCCGGCGGACTCTCCCTCGGCGTCGGCAGCGACCGCGCGCAGGCGTACGCCCAGCTCGCCGAGCTGCCCGGCATGGGCCCCTGGACCACCGGGATCATCGGCATGCGGGCGCTCGGCGACCCCGACGCCTTCGTGCCGACAGACCTCGGCGTCCGGCACGGCGCCGCGGCCCGCGGCCTGCCCGCGACCCCCGGGGCACTGACCCGGCACGCCGCCGCGTGGCGGCCGTGGCGGGCATACGCCGTCCAGCACCTGTGGGCGGCCCACGACCACCCCATCAACGACATGCCCAAGGACTGAGCACCATGCAGCGCGTACACACCGTCATCGACAGCCCCGTGGGCCCCCTGACCCTCGTCGCCACCGACGGCACCCTGTCCGGCCTCTACATGACCGACCAGCGGCACCGGCCGCCCCAGGAGACGTTCGGCGAGCGGGACGACAGGCCGTTCCCCGAGGCACTGCGCCAGCTCGCGGCGTACTTCGCGGGCGAGTCGACCCGCTTCGAGCTCCCGCTGCGCCTGGACGGCACACCCTTCCAGCGGCGCGTGTGGGCGGGGCTCCTGGAGATCCCGTACGGCGAGACGCTCTCGTACGGCGAGCTCGCCGAGCACATCGGCGCGCCCAACGCGTCCCGCGCGGTGGGCCTGGCGAACGGCAAGAACCCCATCGGCATCATCGTCCCCTGCCATCGCGTCGTGGGCTCGACGGGCGGGCTCACGGGCTACGGGGGCGGCCTGGACCGCAAGCGGAAGCTTCTCGCGCTGGAGCGCGGGGCGGAGGTGGGCGCGGCTGCTCCGGA
Organism: Streptomyces sp. NPDC001407; assembly: GCF_042895325.1. Taxonomy (NCBI): domain Bacteria; kingdom Bacillati; phylum Actinomycetota; class Actinomycetes; order Kitasatosporales; family Streptomycetaceae; genus Streptomyces; species Streptomyces sp. NPDC001407. The sequence continues at coordinate 214,904 of NZ_JBIAWF010000005.1, read as the reverse complement.
CCGGCTGTTCTAGGGGGGACGGCCCGTCCTTAACGCCGGCCCTTCAACGGCCGTTTGTAGTACGCCCACGGGAAGGAACCCGCCCCCACCTGCACCCAGCCCTCCGCTTCCATGCGCCGGTGGCGGTTGCCGACGGCGAACGGGACGCGACGGTGTTCCCACGGGTGGTCCGACGCCTCCACCACGTGGAAGTACGGGCCGTAGTCGACGACGTGCCAGCCCTCCAGCCCCGCCTCCGCGAGCGCGGCCATCTCGTCGAAAGCCGTCAGCGGGGTGAGCACCCGCCGCTCCGGAACCCCCGGTCCTCCGGCCGTGGCGCCGGCCGCCACGGCGGATCCCTTCGCGGCGAACCGCTGTTGGGCCGCCTGCCGGCTCACCCCGAGGATGCGGCCGATGGTGTCCCAGCTGTGGCCCGCCGCCCGCGCGCCCTGCACCGCCTCGCGCAGCAGCCGGCTGGTCTCCTCGGCGCCGACCCGGGTGGCGGCGACCAGGCGGAGATAGCCCTCGGCGTCGTGTTCCAGCGACTCGGCCAGCCCCTCCGGTGCGCCGAGGACGGCGCCCGCGATTCCCTCGCGGATGCGCGTGGCCTCCTCCCGGCCGATCAGCGGTCCGTCGCTCATCGGCCGTCCGCCGCGCGGAGCGGCTCCAGCGCGTCCAGGGCCGCGCGGTCACGCTCACACCGCGCGGCCCGGCCCGCCCGGGCGAGGACAGCGATGGCGGTGAGGACGACGAAGGCGGCGGCGCCCCGGACGATGTAGCGGGCGATATCGGCGCCGTCCGAGAGCTGTGTGCTCATGACGACCAGGGCGATGGCCATGGGGAACATGCCGAACGCGCAGGCCCGGAGGGCTTGAGGGTGGTCGGCGGGCGACCGCGTCTCGGTGATCATGGCGTCAAGATTTCCTTGACGTCGACCGTTTGTCAACCTTTCCTTGACGTGGGCAGTGTTCGCAATTCTGCGAATGTATCGGTTTGTCGATATTTGAACCCATCACCCTTCCGGGGTCGTTTTGTATGACCCGCCGTCCCTCCCGCGGGTGGTGAGCTGCCCGCATCCGGGCCAAGGCGCGGGCTTGTCTCGACGGCGCGTCCCTGCCGCTGTGTTCCTGTGCGACTCCAGGTTTCTGAGGGTGATGGGAGCGATATGTCGCTAAAGAGGAGGCGGGTCGGCGCTTTCGTGGCGGGTGGCGGCGCCGTCACATTGGGGGTGATGTTCGCGCTCTGCACGTCCGCGGGCGGCGCGCTGTCCGCGGCCGCACGGGGCCGTGACGACGGGGTCCCCGGAAAGGTGACCTCCGGTGCGGGGCAGCACGTACGGAAGGAGCCGTCGACCGCCGCGCCGATCGTCGGCATGTACGGCCCCGGGGAACGCGTCCGCATCGATTGCAGGGTCCTCGGTGAGGACGTCCGGGGGGACCGCTCGTGGTACAAGCTCATCCGTGGCGGTGGCTGGATGAGCGCGCGCTACATCCACGCGTACGGCTCGGTGCCGGTGTGCGGCGACGGCCGGCACCACGATTCCCGGCATCCGGTTCCGGGACCGAAGGGGCCCAAGGGCGACAAGGGAGATAAGGGCGACAAGGGGGATCGGGGCCCGGCGGGGCCGAAGGGTCCGAAGGGGGATACCGGTCCGGTGGGGCCGAAAGGCCCGAAGGGGCCCAAGGGGGACCCGGGCCGGGTCGGGCCGCAAGGCAGGCCCGGCGTGGCAGGCCCGAAGGGCGACCCGGGACGTGTAGGCCCCGCGGGCCCGGCAGGTCCGGAGGGAGCGACCGGCGAGACCGGCCCGACCGGGGGCACCGGTCCGGCGGGCCCGGCAGGCCCCAAGGGTGACCCCGGACGCGTGGGGCCCGCGGGCCCGGCGGGAGCGAAGGGTCCCGCCGGGCCGGGTGGTCCCGCCGGGCCCATGGGACCGGCCGGACCCCGGGGCGAAGCGGGAGTGGCCGGTGCCGTCGGTCCCGCCGGGCCGAAGGGTGACAAGGGTGATGCCGGTGCGGTCGGGCCCAAGGGTGACCCGGGCGATCCCGGTGGTCCTGTCGGTCCTGCCGGGCCCAAGGGTGACAGGGGTGAGGCCGGTGACACCGGGCCCGCCGGGCCCGCGGGTCCCAGCGGTCCGGTCGGTCCCGCCGGGCCGTCCGGCTCCACTGGCAGACCCGGTCCGGCCGGCCCCACGGGTCCCGCCGGAGCCGCGGGACCCGCCGGTCCCGGCGGCCCGCCCGGCCCCCAGGGAGAGCGGGGCGACGCGGGTGACAGAGGCCCTGCGGGTCCCAGCGGTCCCACGGGTCCTGCGGGCCCGGAGGGGCCCACCGGGCCCGCAGGGCCCTCCGGCCGCCAAGGCCCTGTCGGCCCGTCCGGCGCCGCCGGCCCCACGGGTCCCACAGGCCCGATGGGCCCGAAGGGCAACAAGGGGGACCCCGGGGCAAGGGGCCCCGCGGGAGCGCAAGGCCCGGCCGGACCCGTGGGTCCTCAAGGCCCCGCCGGCCCCGGACGCGGCGGCCCCCCGCGCGTCGTACAGCAGGAGTTCACCATCGCCTCCCTCGCCCGTGAGCAAGTGCTGAAGAGCCCGGTGTGCCCCTCCGGCACGCGGATCGTCGGCGGCGGATACGCCCAGGTCGGCACGTGGTCGGGGGCGTTGGAGAAGGTCGCGGAGTATCCCCTCGTCCAGGAGAACCGCTATCTGCTGGGAGTGAACAGCGTCAGCCCCAGCGAGGTCACCCTCACGGTCTTCGGGGTGTGCCAGCCCTCCTGACCGCCGGGCGCCCGGAATGGCCCGTCGCCTGACGACGGGTCATTCCCTCCCTCTCTTCTGTACCTACTGGTATGTACACTCGTCTCATGAGCACCTCGGAACGCCTGATCGAGAGCACCCGCGAGCTCCTGTGGGAGCGCGGATACGTCGGCACCAGCCCCAAGGCCATCCAGCAGCGGGCGGGCGCCGGTCAGGGGAGCATGTACCACCACTTCGCGGGCAAGCCGGACCTGGCGCTCGCCGCGATCCGCCGCACCGCGGAGGAGATGCGGGCCAAGGCGGAGGAGCAGTTCTCCGCGCCGGGCACCGCGCTGGAGCGGATCACCGCGTATCTGCTGCGCGAGCGCGACGTCCTCAAAGGCTGTCCCGTCGGCCGGTTGACGCAGGATCCGGAGGTGATGACCGACCGGACGTTGCGCGGTCCGGTCGACGAGACCTTCGAGTGGCTGCGCGGCCGCCTCGCCGAGATCCTCGCGGAGGGTCGCGACCGGGGTGAGCTGGACGCGGCGCTGGACCCCGCCGCCACCGCCTCGGCCGTCGTCGCCGTGCTCCAGGGCGGCTATGTCCTGGCCCGCGCGGCGCAGTCGACGGAGCCGTTCCAGCAGGCCGTCGCCGGCGTGCTCGGCCTGCTGGCAGGCCACGCCACCACCAGGTGAGACACCCGAACACCATCAGGAAGACACCGAACCGCATGCACGCCCAGCAGTACGAGATCACCCTGCCCGCCGACTACGACATGCGCGTCATCCGCAAGCGGGTGGCCGACTTCGGCCACGCCCTCGATGGCCGGGCCGGGCTGGCCTGAAGGCGTACGTCATCCGCGAGCGCGGGGTGAACGGCTCTCCCGTCAATCAGTACGCCCCCTTCTATCTCTGGAACGACACCGGCGCGATGAGCGCCTTCCTCGTCGGCGGGGGCGGTTTCCAGGGCGTCATCCGCGACTTCGGCCGGCCGGTCGTCCAGCACTGGGCGGGCGTCGCCACCGAGGCGGGCCCGGCGCGTGGCGCGACGCCGAAGGCCGCCTCGCGCCGCCTGTCCCCGGTCCCCGTCGACGCCGACCCCATGGGGCTCACCGAACTCGTCCGCCGCGAGACCGACGAACTGCGCGCGCTGGCCCGCCGCGACGGCGTGCACACCGCCGCACTGGCGGTCGACCCCCGGCACTGGCAGCTGATGCGCTTCGTCCTCTGGGAGTACGCCGTTCCCGAGGCGGAGGACGCCACCGAGCGGTACGAAGTGCTGCACCTGTCGGCTCCGCACCTGTCCGGACTCCCCGAGGGCCGCCACTGGTAGCCCCGGGAATTCCCGCGCCCAGTAGTTGACCTCCAGGTCAAAAACGATCTAGTCTCCAACCCATGGGCAGACCGAAGCAGTTCGACCCGGACATGGTGATCGACCAGGCCATGGACGTCTTCTGGCGCAAGGGGTACGGCGCGACCACGCCGCAGGACCTCGTCGACGAGACGGGCATCGGCAAGGGCAGCCTCTATCACGCCTTCGGCAGCAAACACGCCCTGTTCGCCCGTGCGTTGGAGCGCTACCGCGACACGCAGGCGGCCGCGCTCGTCGAACTCCTCGGCGGGAGCGGGCCCGTGCGCGACCGGCTGCGGGCCGGGCTCGAGGCCCTCGTCGAGATCGACCTCGGCGACCCCGGCCGGCGCGGCTGCTTCGGCGTCAACACGGCCACCGAGCTCGGCGGCGTGGACGCGGAGGCCACCGAGCTCGTGCGCCGCATGTTCGAGCGCACCGAGGGGGCCTTCCGGGCCGCGCTCGAAGAGGGGCAGCGCTCCGGCGAGATCGGCGGCCGCCTCGACGTCCACGCCGCCGCGAGCCTGCTGCTGGCGACCGTGATCGGCATGCGCGTCATCGCCCGCACCGCCGAAGGTCCGGAGCGGCTGCGCCGGGTGATCGACGGTGTGCTCGGCGCCCTGTGAACCGCCTCGCCCGGCTTCGGCCGGGCCCACCCCTGGCTTGATTCTGTACCTATAGGTAAAGAAAAGAGACTTCCATGGACCTCCACCTCACCGGCAAGACCGCCCTCGTCACCGGCGCGAGCAAGGGCATCGGCCTCGCCACCGCCCGCTTCCTCGTCGCCGAGGGCGTACGGACCGTCGGCGTGGCCCGTACGGTCACGGACGAGCTGACCGCGAGCGGTGCGGTCGCCGTGACGGCCGACCTCGCCACCGCCGAGGGCGCGGCCCACGCGGTGAACGCGGCGCGGGAGGCGCTCGGCGGCATCGACCTGCTGGTCAACGGGGTCGGCGGCGGCGACTCGTACTCCGTCGACGGCTTCCTCGCCACCGACGACGCGACCTGGGACGCCACCTTCGGCGTCAACTTCTTCAGCGCCGTACGCGTCACCCGTGCCGCACTGCCGGACCTGCTGGAGCGGGGCGGCGCCGTCGTCAACATCTCGTCCATGGGCGCCCGCGTGCCCTCCAGCGGGCCGGTCGACTACACCACCGCCAAGGCCGCGCTGAGCGCCCTGGGCAGGTCCCTGGCCGAGGAGTTCGGCCCGCGCGGGGTCCGGGTGAACACGGTCTCGCCCGGACCGGTCCGCACCCCCCTGTGGGAGGCGGAGAACGGCTTCGGCGACCACCTCGCCAAGGCGATGGGCGCCTCGGACCTCAAGACCTTCCTGGAGCAGGTCCCGCAGATGATCGGCATGACGACGAACCGCATGACCGAACCCGAGGAGGTGGCGGCCCTCGTCGCCTTCCTGCTCTCCGACCACGCCCGCAGCATCATGGGCGCGGAGCTGCGGATCGACGGCGGAGCGGTCAAGACGGTCTAGGCGCCCCCGGCCCCGCCGCCCTTGTCGCCGTCCTCGCGTTCGCGGGCGCTCTCCGCGACGCGGCGCAGACGGGGGTGGCGGACCGGGCCCTGCTCCGTGATCGCCTCGCCGATCATCGTGCGCATCGCGTTCCGCAGCCCGTGCAGCGCGTGGTGCCGGGCCGGGCCCGCGCCCGGGTCCTCGCGCAACTCCCGTACGAGGGACCAGCACAGCGCCAGCATCACCAGGACGAACGGCAGGGCGACCAGGATCGTCGCCGACTGGAGCGACTTCAGGCCGCCCGCCACCAGCAGGACCGCCGCGACCGCGGCCATCAGGATGCCCCACATCACCACCAGCCAGGTGCGCGGGTGCAGCGCGCCCCGGCTGGAGAGCGAACCCATCACCAGGGACGCGGAGTCGGCGCTGGTGATGAAGTACGTCATCACCAGCGCCATCGCGATCCACGAGGTGAGCGCGTCCAGCGGCAGGGTGTCCAGCAGCGCGAACAGGGACGCCTCCGCGCCCTCCTTGACCGTCCCGGCCATGTCCGCCGCGCCCGTCATGTCCAGGCGCAGCGCGCTCCCGCCCATCACGCAGAACCACACCACCGTCGCCCCGCTGGGCACCAGCAGGACCCCGATCAGGAACTCCCGGATGGTCCGGCCGTGCGAGATGCGGGCGATGAACGTCCCGACGAAGGGGGCCCAGGACAGCCACCACGCCCAGTAGAAGATCGTCCAGGCGCCCAGCCACGCCGAGTCGGTGAACGCCCCGGTGCGCGTCGCCAGGTTCAGCAGGTCGTGCAGATAGCCGCCGGTGGCCGCCGGGATGGTGTTGAGGACGAAGACGGTCGGGCCGAGGACGAACACGAAGAGCATCAGGCACGCGGCGAGCACGATGTTGAGCGTGCTCAGCCACTTGACGCCCTTGTGCAGGCCGGAGAAGGCCGACAGCACGAAGGCCGCCGACAGCGAACCGATGATGATCAGTTCGAGGGTGGTGGTGTCCTTGATGCCGGTGGTGATGTTGAGGCCCTTGGACACCTGGAGCGCGCCCAGCCCGAGGCTGGTCGCCGTGCCGAAGACGGTCGCGAAGACCGCGAGCAGATCGATGGCCCGCCCGGGCCAGCCGGCCGTCCGCTCCTCACCGAGCAGCGGCACGAAGGCCGAGCTCAGCCGGTTGCCGCGGCCCTTGCGGAAGCCCGCGTAGGCCAGCGCGAGGCCGGACATGCCGTAGATCGCCCACGGGTGCAGGGTCCAGTGGAAGAAGGAGTATTCGAGGGCGGTACGGGCAGCGGCGGGCGAGTTGGCGGTGACGCCACTGCCCGGGGGCGGGGAGACGAAGTGCAGCAGCGGCTCCCCGACGCCGTAGAACATGAGGCCGATGCCCATGCCCGCGCTGAACATCATGGCGATCCACGCGAGATTGCTGAACTCCGGCTGGTCGTCGTCCCGGCCCAGCCGGATCCGCCCGAAGCGGCTGAACGCGATCACCACACACAGGACGAGGAACACGTCGGCCGCGATCACGAACAGCCAGGCGAAGTTGGACAGCACCCAGTTCAGCGCGGCCGACGTCGCCCGGTCGAAGGAGTGCTTGGCCAGCGCCGCCCACGCCACCACCGCGAGGACGGCGACGCCGCCGATCGCGACGAGCGTGAGGTCGGGGGAGTCACCCGCCGGCGGACCGGAGGCGGCCGGGGAAGAGGAGGCCGGGTCGGGCGACTCGTATGCGTCGGTGCTCATGTCGCCCCACTATGGCCGGGATGCACTGAAATGGGCGTCCTGGCACGCCGTCCGCGGGCATGGGCAACACGCAATCCCCCGGGTAGGGTCGCGGCGCGACGACCCGTGCTCGCTGTGCGGCGCGGGCCCGGACGGCGAGGGGACGGCGGGATGACGGACACGACGGCCGCGGGGGCGACGGCGGGGGGCCCGGGCGCGTCCGGCCGCCGGGTGCTGATCGCCGCGGACAAGTTCAAGGGCTCGCTCACGGCGGTCGAGGTCGCCGCGCACGTGGCGGTCGGCCTGCGGCGCGCGGCGCCCGGCGTGCGGACCGAGGCACTGCCCGTCGCGGACGGCGGCGACGGCACGGTGGACGCCGCCGTGGCCGCGGGCTTCGAGCGCCGCACGGAGCGGGTCACCGGGCCCCTGGGGGAGCCCGTCACGGCCGCGTACGCGCTGCGCGGCGACACCGCCGTCGTGGAGATGGCCGAGGCCTCGGGCCTGCGGCACCTGCCACGCGGGCGGTACGCCCCGCTCACGGCCGGGACGTACGGCACCGGCGAGCTGCTGTGTGCCGCGCTCGACGCGGGCGCGGCCACGGTCGTCCTCGGCGTCGGCGGCAGCGCTTCGACGGACGGTGGCGCGGGCATGCTGAGCGCCCTGGGCGCCCGCTTCACGGACGCGCACGGCACGCCGCTCGCCCCCGGCGGCGGCCCGCTGGCACGGCTCGCGGCCGCTGACCTGTCCGGGCTGGACCCCCGGCTCGCCCGGACCCGGTTCGTGCTCGCGAGCGACGTCGACAATCCCCTGACGGGGCCCAAGGGCGCGGCCGCCGTCTACGGGCCGCAGAAGGGAGCCTCGCCGGACGACGTGGCCGCGCTGGACGCGGCCCTCGCGCGCTACGCCCGCGTCCTGGCCGAGGCCGTCGGCCCCCGCGCCGCCGAGTACGCGGCCGCTCCGGGCGCGGGCGCGGCGGGCGGCGTCGGCTACGGCGCGCTCGTCGGACTGGGCGCCGCCTTCCGCCCCGGCATCGAGGTCATGCTCGACGTGCTGGGCTTCGCCGCGGCACTGGAACGGGCGGACCTCGTGATCACGGGTGAGGGCTCCCTCGACGCCCAGACGCTCCACGGCAAGGCCCCGGCAGGGGTGGCGGCGGCAGCGCGCCGGCGGGGAGTGCCGGTGGTGGCCGTCTGCGGCGCGCTTTCGCTTTCCGCGGCGGAATTGCGGGGGGCGGGGATTTTGGGGGCCTACGCGATTGCTTCGCTGGAGCCGGATCGGGAGCGGTGCATGGCTGACGCGGGGCGGCTTCTGGAACGGTTGGCGGGGCAGGTGGCCGCGGATTTCCTCCTTTGACCGCCTGCGGCGGGCCTTGTTCCCCAGCCCCGCCCCTTCCCGGCTGCGTCTGATGTGCGGCTCCGCCGCGCGGGGGGCTGCGCCTGCGGCGCTTTGTTCCCCTGCCCCGCCCCTTCTGGGGCGCTGCCCCAGACCCCGATGTGCGGGTCCGTTGCCTCCCCCAGCTACCTCCCCCAGACTCCGTCCGGGGGTGCCCCCAGAGGTGCCCCCAGAGGTGCCCCCAGCGGCGGAGAGCGCCCTGCTGGGGGTCCCCCCGGACGAAGTCTGGGGGAGCGTCCTCAAACGCCGGACGGGCTGATTTCAGCCCGTTGGGGGCACCTCCCAGCGGTAGCTGGGGGAGTTTGAGGACAGCGCGCGAAGCGTGCTTCGGGGGTCTGGGGCGTAGCCCCCAGTTCGGGAAGGGGCGGGCTGGGGAACAAAGATCCGCCCCCGAAAACACCGCGGGGCCCGAGCTCATCGCTCGGGCCCCGCAGGAAATCCGCTACGCACAGCGCAGCGTCACGGCAGCTGCGCCGCCTCGCGCGCCTCGCGGCGGTTGTCGCGGAACGTGTTCACGCGGCGCGCGGTCGCGAAGAGCGGGATGACCGCGCCCAGGACGACCTGGAGCGCGCAGCCCGTCTGGAGGAGCAGCTCGCCGCCGGGGGCGTCGAAGGCCCAGGCCGCGAGCAGGCCCATGCTCAGCACGATCCAGCTCAGCATGGCGACCGCCAGCCGTCCCCGCGGCTTCGGGTACTCGACGCGGCTCACCATCAGCCACGCCACCCCCACGATCGCCAGCAGCGTCGGCACGAACGGCAGCTCCAGCAGCACGATCGACACGACGGTCAGCGCGCCGAAGGGGCTCGGCATCCCCTGGAAGATGCCGTCCCGCAGCTGGACGCACGAGAAGCGCGCGAGCCGCAGCACCACCGCCAGCAGCACCACGACCGCCGCCACCGCCGACACCTTCTGGTGGGCGTCCTGGGCGACGACGCCCCAGACGACCACGAAGTACGCCGGCGCCAGCCCGAAGCTGATCAGGTCGGACAGATTGTCCAGCTCGGCACCCATCGCCGAGCTGCGCAGCTTCCGCGCGACAAGCCCGTCGAAGAGGTCGAAGACCGACGCGAGCAGCATCAGTATCACGGCGGTGGCCGCGCTGTGGCGGGCCATGCCGCCGTCCTCGTTGCCCGTGAGGTGCGGCATGAGGACGCCGGTGGTGGTGAAGTACACCGCCATGAAGCCACAGATCGCGTTACCGAGAGTGAGCGTGTCCGCTATCGACAGCCGCGTGGACAGCGGCATGTCGACCTCGTCCTCCGGCTCGGCTTCCGGTACCCAGGCGGCCTGTGTGTCCGGATCAATCACGGTCAAGGCGTGTCACCCCTGCAGTGGTGGGCTGGCCGACCTCGACCCCGGCCTCGATCCCCTCGGGGAGATAGACGTCGACGCGAGAGCCGAAACGGATCAGACCGATCCGCTCGCCCTGCTCCACCTTCGTGTCCTGCGGTACATAAGGAACGATACGCCGCGCGACGGCGCCGGCGATCTGCACCATCTCGATGTCACCGAGCTCGGTGTCGAAGTGCCAGACGACGCGCTCGTTGTTCTCGCTCTCCTTGTTGAAGGCGGGAACGAATCCACCGGGGATGTGCTCGACCGACGTCACGGTGCCGGCCAGCGGCGCCCGGTTGACGTGGACGTTCAGCGGGCTCATGAAGATCGCGACGCGGGTGCGCCCGTCCTTCCAGGGCATGACGCTCTGGACCACGCCGTCGGCCGGGGAGATGACCCGGCCCTCGGCGATCTCGCGATCGGGGTCGCGGAAGAACCACAGCATGCCCGCCGCGAGCGCGGTGCTGGGGACGGCCAGCGCCGCCCAGCGGCCGGAACGGCGGGCGCGGGTGAGGCTGACCGCAGCCGTGGCGACGGTCGGGAGGAGCCACGGCGATGCTCCGCGCGCAAGGCGGACGCGGCCGCGTGGTGCAGAGGAAGAGCTGTGGGGCATGGGTGACCTTCGTAGCGGAGTGGTGCCGCGTAACGATTGGGGGACGGCGGCTTTCCGGGGATGCTATCGGGTACGACCGGCAACTGGCTAAGCGCCAGGGCCAGTCGATGGCCGAACACCGATGACTCGGTGTGATCTTCTTCTCGGTGAAACCACTCCCAATCGGGACATTCATCCCTGGAGTCGGTACTCCTCGAGTAGCCGACGCCCAATGATCATTTTCTGGATCTCGGCCGTACCCTCTCCGATGAGCAGCATCGGCGCCTCGCGGTAGAGGCGCTCGATCTCGTACTCCTTGGAGAAGCCGTAGCCGCCATGGATGCGGAACGCGTCCTCGACCACTTCCTTGCAGTACTCGGAAGCGAGGTACTTGGCCATTCCGGCCTCGAGGTCGTTGCGCTGCCCCGAGTCCTTCTTGCGTGCCGCATTCACCATCATCGCATGCGCCGCTTCGACCTTTGTCCCCATTTCGGCCAGTTTGAATTGAATGGCCTGATGCTGGGCGATGGGTTTTCCGAAGGTCTGCCGCTGCTGCGCATAGGAGACGCCGAGTTCGAAGGCGCGCTGAGCGACGCCGCAACCACGCGCGGCGACATTGACGCGGCCGACCTCCACGCCGTCCATCATTTGGTAAAAACCCCGGCCGGTGACGCCGCCGAGCACCCGGTTGCCCGGGACGCGCAGCCCATCCATGATCAATTCGGTGGTGTCGACGCCCTTGTAGCCCATTTTGTCGATCTTGCCGGGGATCGTCAGTCCCGGCTTGACCTCGCCGAAGCCCGGCTCCTTCTCGACGAGGAAGGTCGTCATCGACTTGTGCGGCGCCGTGCCCTCGGGGTGCCCCTCGTCGGTCCGGCACAGCACCGCGACCAGGGTGGAGGAGCCGCCGTTGGTCAGCCACATCTTCTGGCCGTTGAGGACGTAGTCCGCACCGTCCCGGACGCCCTTGGACGTGATGGCCGACACATCCGAGCCGAGCCCCGGCTCGGACATCGAGAACGCGCCCCGGACCTCGCCGGTCGCCATTCTCGGCAGGAAATGGTCCTTCTGTTCCTGGGTGCCGTGCTGCTTCAGCATGTAGGCGACGATGAAGTGCGTATTGACGATGCCCGAGACGCTCATCCAGCCGCGGGCTATCTCCTCGACGCACAGCGCGTATGTGAGAAGCGACTCACCGAGCCCGCCGTACTCCTCCGGGATCATCAGGCCGAACAGCCCGAGTTCCTTGAGGCCCTCGACGATGCGCGTCGGGTACTCGTCACGGTGCTCCAGCTCCGTGGCGACCGGGATGATCTCTTTGTCGACGAATTCACGGACGGTGGAGAGGATTTCCCGCTGGATGTCCGTCAGCCCGTCGGTCTGCGCGAGGCGTCCCATCTCACTTCTCCCGGATGATCGGCTCGGGGCGGCCGGGCTGTTCTCCGCCGCGCTCCTCGGTGTATGTGGCGGTGGGGACCATCACCTTGCGCCGGAAGACGCAGACGACGGTGCCGTCCTGCTTGTAACCCTTGGTCTCGACGTACACGATCCCGCGGTCGCTCTTGGACTTCGACGGCGTCTTGTCGAGCACGGTGGTCTCGCCGTAGATCGTGTCACCGTGGAAGGTCGGCGCGATGTGCTTCAGCGACTCGACCTCGAGATTGGCGATCGCCTTGCCCGAGACGTCCGGCACGGACATGCCCAGCAGCAATGAGTAGATGTAATTGCCGACCACGACGTTCTTGCCGAAATCGGTCGTCTTCTCCGCGTAGTTGCTGTCCATGTGCAACGGATGGTGATTCATGGTGAGCAAGCAGAAGAGGTGGTCGTCGTATTCGGTGACCGTCTTGCCGGGCCAGTGCTTGTAGACATCGCCGACGGTGAACTCTTCGAAGGTGCGGCCGAACTGCATCGCGCTCAGGCCTCCGGGATCTCGAACTTGGAGTTACGCGTCATCCCGGCCGCGCGGCCCTTGCCGGCCACCACCAGCGCCATCTTCCGGCTGGCCTCGTCGATCATCTCGTCGCCGAGCATCGCCGAGCCCTTCATGCCGCCCGCCTCGGAGGTGCAGTAGTCGTAGGCGTCCAGGATCAGCTCGGCGTGGTCGTAGTCCTCCTGCGACGGCGAGAAGATCTCGTTGGCGAGCCCGACCTGGTCGGGGTGGAGCACCCACTTGCCGTCGAAGCCCAGCGCCGCCGCCCGGCCCGCCACCTCGCGGTAGCCGTCGGGGTTGCGGATCTGGAGGTAGGGGCCGTCGATCGCCTGGAGGTCGTTGGCGCGGGCCGCCATCAGGATGCGCATCAGGATGTAGTGGTAGGCGTCGGCGCCGTAGCCGGGCGGCTGGTGGCCGACCACGAGCGACTTCATGTTGATCGAGGCCATGAAGTCCGCCGGGCCGAAGATGATCGTCTCCAGGCGCGGCGACGCGGCGGCGATCGCGTCCACGTTGACCAGGCCCTTGGCGTTCTCGATCTGCGCCTCGATGCCGATGCGCCCGACCTCGAAGCCCATCGTCTTCTCGATCTGCGTCAGCAGCAGGTCCAGCGCCACGACCTGCTCGGCGTCCTGCACCTTCGGCAGCATGATGCAGTCGAGGTTGGGGCCCGCGCCCTCCACGACCGTGATCACGTCACGGTAGGTCCAGTGCGTCGTCCAGTCGTTGACCCGCACGACCCGGGTCTTGCCCGTCCAGTCGCCGTTGTTGAGCGCGTCGACGACGGTGTGCCGGGCGCCCTCCTTCGCGAGCGGGGCGCACGCGTCCTCCAGGTCGAGGAAGACCTGGTCGGCGGGGAGGCCCTGGGCCTTCTCCAGGAAGCGCGGGTTGCTGCCGGGGACGGCCAGGCAGGAGCGGCGCGGCCGCAGACGGTTGACAGGCGTGGTCATGCGGGGACCTCCAGAGGGTCGAGGTGGTTCGCTTTCCGGATCTCGTCGACGATACGGCCGATGATCTCCGTGATACCGAAGTCCTTGGGGGTGAAGACGGCCGCCACACCCGCCGCCCGCAGGGCGGCGGCGTCCGCGGACGGGATGATGCCACCGACGATCACGGGGACGTCGTCCGCCCCCGTGCTCCGCAGCCGGGTCAGCACATCGGGCACCAGCTCGGCGTGCGACCCGGAGAGGATCGACAGGCCGACGCAGTGCACGTCCTCGGCCACGGCCGCCGAGACGATCTGCTCAGGGGTCAGCCGGATGCCCTGGTAGACCACCTCGAAGCCCGCGTCGCGGGCCCGTACGGCGATCTGCTCGGCGCCGTTGGAGTGGCCGTCCAGGCCGGGCTTGCCGACCAGCAGGCGCAGCTTGCCGCTGCCCAGCTCGTCGGCGGTGCGGGCGACCTTCGCGCGCACCGCCGCCAGCGGGGTGCCCGCCTCGGCGGCGACCGCGACGGGGGCGCTGCTCACGCCCGTGGGGGCGCGGAACTCGCCGAACACGTCGCGCAGCGCCCAGGCCCACTCGCCGGTCGTGACACCGGCGCGCACGCACTCCAGCGTGGCCGCCATCAGGTTGTCCGTGCCCGCGGCCGTCTTCTTCAGGGCCGACAGCGACTCCTGGGCACGGGCCTCGTCGCGGTTGTCGCGCCAGCGGTGCAGGGCCGCGACGACACGGGCCTCGTTGGCCGGGTCGACCGTCATGATCGCGGTGTCGAGGTCGGCCGTGAGCGGGTTGGGCTCGGTGGACTCGAAGCAGTTGACGCCGACGATCTTCTCCTCGCCGGCCTCGATCCGGGCCCGCCGCTCGGCGTGCGAGGACACCAGCTGCGACTTGAGGTAGCCGGACTCGACGGCGGCCATCGCGCCGCCCATCTCCTGGATCCGGCCGATCTCGGCGAGGCACTCGGAGACCAGGGAGTCGACCTTGGCCTCGATGACGTGCGACCCGGCGAAGATGTCCTCGTACTCCAGCAGGTCGCTCTCGTGGGCCAGGACCTGCTGGATGCGCAGCGACCACTGCTGGTCCCAGGGCCGGGGCAGGCCCAGCGCCTCGTTCCAGGCGGGCAGCTGGACGGCGCGGGCGCGGGCGTCCTTGGAGAGGGTGACGGCCAGCATCTCCAGCACGATGCGCTGGACGTTGTTCTCCGGCTGCGCCTCGGTCAGGCCCAGGGAGTTGACCTGGACGCCGTAGCGGAAGCGGCGCTGCTTGGGGTCCTCGATGCCGTAGCGCTCGCGGGTGATCTTCTCCCAGATGCGGCCGAAGGCGCGCATCTTGCACATCTCCTCGACGAACCGGACCCCGGCGTTGACGAAGAACGAGATGCGGGCGACGACCTCGCCCTTGCGGTCCTCGGGCACCTGCCCGGAGGCGAACACCGCGTCGAGCACGGCGACCGCGGTGGACATCGCGTACGAGATCTCCTGGACCGGAGTGGCCCCCGCCTCCTGGAGGTGGTAGCTACAGATGTTGATCGGGTTCCACTTCGGGATGTGGTTGACCGTGTACGTGATCATGTCCGTGGTCAGCCGCAGGCTGGGCCCCGGCGGGAAGACGTGCGTCCCGCGCGAGAGGTACTCCTTGACGATGTCGTTCTGCGTCGTCCCGGCCAGCTTGGTGATGTCGGCGCCCTGCTCCTCCGCGACCACCTGGTACATCGCCAGCAGCCACATGGCCGTGGCGTTGATGGTCATGGAGGTGTTCATCCGGTCCAGCGGGATGTCGTGGAACAGCCGCCGCATGTCGCCGAGATGGGCCACCGGCACCCCGACCCGGCCGACCTCGCCGCGGGCGAGGATGTGGTCGGAGTCGTAGCCGGTCTGCGTCGGGAGGTCGAACGCGACCGACAGGCCGGTCTGGCCCTTGGCGAGGTTGCGCCGGTAGAGCTCGTTGGACGCCTCCGCCGTGGAGTGACCGGCGTACGTCCGCATCAGCCAGGGGCGGTCTTTCTGGCGGTCCGTCATCACACGTTCCTGAACCGGTTGATCGCGTCGATGTGCTGCTCGCGCAGCTCGTGGTCGCGCACGCCCATGCCCTCCTCGGGGGCGAGCGCGAGCACGCCGACCTTGCCCTGGTGGAGGTTGCGGTGCACGTCGTACGCCGCCTGGCCGGTCTCGGCGAGGGTGTAGGTCTTCGACAGCGTCGGGTGGATCTTCCCCTTGGCGACGAGGCGGTTGGCCTCCCACGCCTCGCGGTAGTTGGCGAAGTGCGAGCCGACGATCGACTTGAGCGACATCCACAGATAGCGGTTGTCGTACTCGTGGCGGTAGCCGGAGGTGGAGGCGCAGGTGACGATAGTGCCGCCCTTGCGGGTGACGTAGACGCTGGCGCCGAAGGTCTCGCGGCCCGGGTGCTCGAAGACGATGTCGACGTCCTCGCCGCCGGTCAGTTCACGGATGCGCTTGCCCAGCCGCTTCCACTCACGGGGGTCCTGGGTGTGCTCGTCCTTCCAGAACCGGTAGTCCTCCTCGCTGCGGTTGATGATCGCCTCGGCGCCCATCCGCCGGCAGATCTCCGCCTTCTGCTCGCTGGAGACCACACAGATCGGCGTGGCACCGCCGGCCAGCGCGAACTGGGTGGCGTAGGAGCCGAGTCCGCCGCTGGCGCCCCAGATCAGGACGTTGTCGCCCTGCTTCATCCCGGCGCCGTTGCGGGAGACCAGCTGCCGGTAGGCGGTGGAGTTGACCAGGCCCGGAGCCGCGGCCTCCTCCCAGGTCAGGTGCTTCGCCTTGGGCATCAGCTGGTTGGACTTCACCAGCGCGATCTCGGCCAGGCCGCCGAAGTTGGTCTCGAAGCCCCAGATCCGCTGCTCGGGGTCGAGCATGGTGTCGTTGTGGCCGTCGGCGGATTCCAGCTCCACCGACAGGCAGTGCGCGACGACCTCGTCGCCCGGCCGCCAGGCGTTGACGCCGGGGCCGGTGCGCAGCACCACGCCCGCCAGGTCGGAGCCGATGACGTGGTACGGCAGGTCGTGCCGCTTGGCGAGCGGCGACAGCTTCCCGTAGCGCTCCAGGAAGGCGAAGGTCGACACCGGCTCGAAGATCGAGGTCCAGACGGAGTTGTAGTTCACCGAACTGGCCATCACGGCCACCAGGGCCTCGCCGGGGCCGAGTTCGGGGACGGCGACGTCCTCGACGTGCAGGGACTTGCGGGGGTCCTTCTCCCGGCTGCTGAGGCCGGCGAACATCTCCGCCTCGTCCTTGTGCACGGTCACCGCGCGGTAGGACTCGGGGAGGGGCAGCGCGGCGAAGTCCTCGGCCGAGCTGTCCGCGGCGAGTATCGCGTCCAATATGTGGTTCATCTGTTGAGCCTCCGGCGAAGCGCGTCGTGGAACGGCTTGAGGGAACGTCGGGGGTGGTGCAGAGGCGGTGCCGTCGGTTCGGCGGGTGGTGCGGCGGCGCGGGTGGCGCGGTGGCCTGTGACGCAGGCGTCCGGGCGCACAAGGAGTGCTTGTGGGGACAGCCGGCGCACGACGGTTGAGTCTGCGCGCCGGCCGCCCGGACACCCACAAGGTAGTGGCACCGCGTGCCAGGGGACAAGACACCGAGTGCCAACAATTTCTCTCAGATGTCATCCGGAGGGCACGCATGGGCAAGAAAAGGCGGCCACCCTGTCCCGGGCGGCCGCCTTGAATGTCCTGAACTGTCGAGTTATAGGAGGTTATGGAGGGTCAGTTTTTCTTGAGAGCCTTCTCGATGGCGCGCATGACCTCGCCGAGCGGCGCGTCCGTACGGGCCACCGTGACCAGCACCTCGCCCTCGGCCCGCGCCGTGGCGGCCGGGGCGCCCTGGGCGGAACGGCCCGCTCCGATGCCGGTGCCGAACGTCTCCCGCACGATGGCGAAGGCGTGGTCGAGCTGGGTCTCCACATCGCCCTCGCCGCCGCCGCGCAGCCAGCGCCGCAGCACGTGGTTGTGCGCGGTGACCACGGCCGAGGCGGCGACCTCGGCGAGCAACGGGTCGTCGTCGCCCACGTGGTGGGCGCTCTCGTCGAAGTGCCCCAGGAGATAGCGGGTGAACAGCCGCTCGTAGCGGGCCACCGAGGCGATCTCGCGCTCCCGCAGGGCGGGCACCTCGCGGGTCAGGCGGTAGCGCTCCACGGAGACCGCGGGGGAGGCCGCGTACATCCGCATGACCTCCTTGATCCCCCGGCAGACGGTGTCCAGCGGGTTCTCGTGGGAGGGGGCGGCGTCGAGCACGCCCGCCGCCCGGACGAGCGTGTCGTCGTGGTCGGGGAAGATCGCCTCTTCCTTGGAGCGGAAGTGCCGGAAGAAGGTCCGCCGGGCGACCCCGGCCGCGGCCGCGATCTCGTCGACGGTCGTGGCCTCGTAACCCTTGGTCGCGAACAACTCCATCGCGGCCGCGGCGAGTTTGCGGCGCATGGTGAGCCGCTGGGCCGCCGCGCGGCGGCTGCCCGGGCTGTCGGCGGCGGTGCGCGGCTCTCGGGATGCGTCGGCGGGCGGACGCGGGGTGCGGGCGGCCTTGGCGGGCTGGGGCATGTGGGGAACGTAACACGCGTCCGTATGGGCGTGCCGGGGCGGACCGGCGGCCGGTTCGAGCAGCCCGCCCCACCCCACGCCGTCGACCCGCACGCAGCGGTCAGCGCCGGGCGTACTCACGGAAGCCGCGCCCTGTCTTGCGGCCCAGGCACCCCGCCGCGACCAGGTGCTCCAGCAGCGGTGCCGGCGCGAGCCCCGGGTCGCGGAACTCGCGGTGCAGGACCTTCTCGATGGCCAGCGACACATCGAGGCCGACCACGTCCAGGAGCTCGAAGGGGCCCATCGGATAGCCGCCGCCCAGCTTCATCGCGGCGTCGATGTCGTCGAGCGTCGCGTAGTGCTCCTGCACCATCTTGATCGCGTTGTTGAGGTACGGGAAGAGCAGCGCGTTCACGATGAAGCCCGCACGGTCCCCGCAGTCCACCGGATGCTTGCGGACGCGGGCGCACACCGCCCGGACGGTGGCGTGCACGTCGTCACCGGTGAGGACCGTGCGCACCACCTCCACCAGCTTCATCGCGGGCGCCGGGTTGAAGAAGTGCATCCCGACGACGTCTCGCGGCCGGCCGGTGGCACGGGCGCAGGCGATCACCGGCAGCGACGAGGTGGTGGTGGCCAGGATCGCGCCCGGCCTGCAGACCTTGTCCAGCGCCGCGAACAGCTGCTGCTTGACGGCCAGATCCTCCGCCACCGCCTCGACGGCCAGGTCCACCTCCGCGAAGGCGTCCAGCGAGCCCGCCGGGGTGATCGCGGCCAGCGCGGCGTCCCGTTCCGCCGGCGTCAGCCTGCCCTTCTCCACCGAGCGGGCCAGGGACCCCGCGATCCGCGCCTTCGCCGCCTCGGCCTTCTCCGCCGTCCGGGCCGCGAGGACCACCGCGTACCCCGCCTTCGCGAAGACCTCCGCGATGCCGCTCGCCATCGTGCCCGAGCCCGCGACGCCCACGGCACGCACCTCGCGCACCTCGCCGCCGCCCTGCGCGACGCTGCCCGGCGTCCGTTCGTCCGGCACGACGACCGCCGAGTCCGGCGCCTCGTACGTATAGAACCCGCGGCCGGACTTGCGGCCGGTCAGCCCCGCCTCGGCGAGCTGGCCGAGGATGGGCGCGGGCGCGTGCAGCCGGTCGCGGGAGGCGGCGTACATCGCCTCCAGCACCGTGCGGGCGGTGTCGACGCCGATCAGGTCGAGCAGGGCGAGCGGGCCCATCGGCAGGCCGCAGCCCAGCCGCATGGCCGCGTCGATGTCCTCGCGGGTGGCGTAGCGCGACTCGTACATCGCGGCCGCCTGGTTGAGATAGCCGAACAGCAGCCCGTCGGCCACGAAACCGGGCCGGTCGCCGACCGCGACCGGCTCCTTGCCCAGCTCGCGGGCGAGCTCGGTGACGGCCGTGACGGCGGCGGGCGCGGTGAGCACCGAGGAGACGACCTCCACCAGCCGCATCGCCGGGGCCGGGTTGAAGAAGTGCAGGCCCAGCACGCGCTCGGGGCGGGCGGAGTCGGCGGCGAGCCGGGTCACGGACAGGGCGTTGGTGCCCGTCGCCAGGATGGTGTCCGGCCGCACGACGGCGTCGAGGGCGGTGAAGACCTCGTGCTTGAGGGCGTAGTCCTCCGGCACCACCTCGATGACGAGATCGGCTTCGGCCGCGGCCGCGAGCTCGTGGGAGGTGCGGAAGCGGGCCAGCGCGGCCCGCCGCTCCTCCTCGGTGATCCGCTCGCGCCGCACCGCGCGGGCGGTCGCGGCCTCCAGGGCGCGGACGGCGTGCGCGGCCGCAGCCTCGGAGACGTCGATGCCGATGACCTCGCGGCCGGCCAGGGCCAGCACTTCGGCGATGCCGGTGCCCATGGTGCCGAGGCCGACCACGGCGACGGTGCGGAGGGCGGGGCCGGAGGGTCCCGGCCGGGAGGGGACAGACTCAGGGGTGGACGTACGGTCCATCGCGAGACTCCAGAAAGTGTTCCCCGTGCGCGGGGGATACGTCGGTTGAGTGCCGGTCGGGTGCGCGGACCGTGGCGGCCCGCGACGGCCGTGGGATTTCCGGGTACGGGTAAGGAGGGCCCACGGAAAGGGAGTTGAGCTGACCGGCCGGCCCTGTCCCGGGGCCGGGCCGTAATGGGATGTGCCGAACCGACGAACCGGCATCACATGTGCGGCGGCTGCGTCACCAGGCCGCCCGAGCAGGGGTGCTGCTCTTGCCGGGAGATTAACTCAACGGTAACCAAGAGCACCAGGGGAGGGGCGTGCGACTTACGATGTGGTTCAGGCCACTCGGGGAGGAGAGCGGGCAATGGAAGAGGAATTTCGCGCCTTGCTGAAGCGGGTGCGTGCCGAACTGGTCAGCCCCACCGAGTTCGCGGCCTACGAGCGCCTGCTCGCGCTCGTCCGCTCCTCCCGCGACGGGCGCCGCGACGAGCTCGCCGCCATCCTGGTGGCCCCCGAACGCCCGCTGTGGGCGCGGGAGATCGCCGCCTTCGCGCTGGGCGCGGAGGGTGACCGGCGCGCCTTCGAGACCCTGGTGCTCCTCCTCAACTACCGCGAGCCGGTGCGGTGCGCCACCGCCGCCTTCGTCCTCGCCCGGCTCGGCGACCCCCGCACGGCCCGTGCCGCCGCCGCCCTCGCCACCAATCCCTTACGCACCGCCTACGCCCTGCACCCCGTCCGCCTGCTCACCGAACTGCGCGCCCCGGAGTCCGTGCCGGCCCTGCTCGCCACCCTGGAGCGGCTGCTCGCCGCCCGGGACCACTGCTGGCCCGTCGCCCGCGCCTGCGTCGAGGGCCTCGGCGCCCTGGGCGACCGCCGCGCCGAGGACGCCCTGGTGGCGGCCCGCGCCCACGACCGCCTCCGCGCGGCCGCGGGCGAGGCGCTCGAGCGCCTGGCGTGAGGCACCGCGCTCCGGACGTCTTCCGGCCGCGCCCGGCCGGGGAGGATTTGGGCGCCCGTCGCGTTGGTGGTTGGCTGACCCCCGCAGGGACTACGCACGACGTCCGGGAGGACAGCCATGGGCCAGGTCGAGGCCACCACGGAGCGGATCATCGCGGCGGACCCGGAGGAGGTGTTCGACGCGCTCGCCGACTACAGCGGCACCCGCGCCAAGCTGCTGCCCGAGCACTTCAGCGAGTACGAGGTGCGCGAGGGCGGCGACGGCGAGGGCACCCAGGTGCACTGGAAGCTCCAGGCCACCAGCAAGCGCGTCCGCGACTGCCTGCTGGACGTCACCGAGCCGACCACCGGGCAGCTGGTCGAGAAGGACCTCAACTCCTCGATGGTCACCACCTGGACCGTCACCCCGGCGGGCGAGGGCAAGGCCAGGGTCGTCGTCACCACCGTGTGGAACGGGGCGGGCGGCGTCGGCGGGTTCTTCGAGCGCACCTTCGCCCCCAAGGGCCTCGGCCGCATCTACGACGCCGTGCTCGCCAAGCTCGCCGCCGAGGTGGAGAAGTAGCCGCGCGACAGCTGTGAAGAAGGGGCCGCCGCGCGCGAACCAGCCCTGGAACTACGCGAGAACAGTCGGTGGAAGCCCGGACCGCAACGGTCCGGGCTTCACCGTTTCGGGTGGTTTCCCCAACCCTCCCACCGTGCCTCGTATGCCTCCGACCGGCGCGAAAGCCGCACAGAGGGCACTCTCCGGTCAATCACCGCGCTTGCTAGCCGTTGTTGCCAAATGCGAGAAAAGGGCGGCGATGCAGGCGCGATGAGGGGAGTCGTACGTGGGCGGGACCACATTCGGGACCACCTTGGTGCAGAGCGAGGGACCACCGTCCCCGGCCCTGCGGGACCAGGGCGCGGCCCTCGCGCACGGCGACGGCCCACCGCCCGCCCTCCCCGCGGCCGGCCCGGCCCCCGCGCACCACGTCCCCCGGCCCGGCCCGGCCCGCGTCCGCGTCGTCTTCGTCGGCCTGATGCTCGCGCTTCTCCTCGCCGCGCTCGACCAGACGATCGTCGCCACCGCCCTCCCCAAGATCGTGGGGGAGCTGCACGGCCTGGACCGGATGTCCTGGGCCGTCACCGCCTATCTGCTGAGTTCCACGGCGGTGCTGCCGGTCTACGGCAAGCTCGGTGACCTCTGCGGGCGCAAGGGGGTCTTCCTCTTCGCGATCGTCGTCTTCGTCGCGGGCTCCGCGCTCGCCGGGCACGCCGCCACCATGAACCAGCTCATCGCCTTCCGCGTCCTCCAGGGCGTCGGCGGCGGCGGGCTGCTGATCGGCGTCCAGGCGATCATCGCCGACATCGTCCCGCCGCGGGAGCGCGGCCGCTTCATGGGCGTCATCGGCGCCGCCTTCGGCCTCGCCTCCGTCGCCGGGCCCCTGCTCGGCGGCTTCTTCACCGACCACGCCTCCTGGCGCTGGTGCTTCTACGTCAACATCCCCTTCGGCCTCATCACCTTCCTCGTCGTCGCCGTGGGCCTCAAACTCCCGGTGCGCTTCCGCAGGGGCCGCTTCGACGTCCTCGGCGCGCTGCTGCTGATGGCCTTCTCGACCTGCCTGGTGCTGCTGACCACCTGGGGCGGCACGGAGTACGAGTGGCGCTCGCGCGTCATCGTCGGGCTCGCGTCGGCCGCGCTCGGCACCGCCCTGCTGTTCGTCGTGGTCGAGCACATCGCCACGGAACCGATCATTCCGCCGCACCTCTTCCGCGACCCGGTCTTCAACGTCTGCGGCCTCGTCGGCGCGGCCATGGGCGTCGGCCTCTTCGGCGCCGCCAGCTATCTGCCGACCTTCCTCCAGATGGTCGACGGGGCGGACGCCACCGAGTCCGGGCTGCTGATGCTCCCGATGATGGGCGGGGTCGTGCTGGCCTCCCTCGTCACCGGCCAGCTCATCAGCCGCACCGGCCGCTGCAAGCCCTTCCCCCTCATCGGCGGCGCCGTCTCCGCCGTGGGCATGTACTACCTCTCCCACCTCGACACCCACACCCCGCGGGCCGTCTACAGCCTCTGGATGGGCATCCTCGGCACCGGCGTCGGACTCGCCCTGCCCGTCCTCGTCCTCGCCGTGCAGAACTCCGTCCACCCCGCCGACCTCGGCACCGCCACCAGCGCCAACAACTACTTCCGGCAGATCGGCGGTTCGGTCGGCGCCGCCGTCTTCGGCACCCTCTTCGCCCGCCGCCTCGCCGACAGGCTGCACGCCGAACTGCCCCACCGCGCCGGGCTGCCCTCGCCCGACTCGATCACCCCGCAGCTGGTGCGCGCCCTGCCCGAGGCCGTCCGCGACGGCTATGTACGGGCCTACGCGGACGCCATGCCGCGGATCTTCCTCTATCTCGTACCGGTGCTCATCCTCGGTTTTCTGCTCGCCTTCCTGCTGAAAGAGAAACCCCTGGTGTCCCACAACGCCCCCGAAGCCCCCGTCATCCCGTCCGCGCGCGCCGAACCGTCGGACGGCCCGGCGCACTTCGTCGCGGGCATCCCCGTCACCGGTACCGTCCAGCACCCCGACGGCACCACCGTGCCGCGCGCCGCCCTCACGCTCATCGACGTCCGCGGCCAGCAGATCGGACGCGGCGCGAGCGGGGAGGACGGGCGGTACGCGCTGAGCACGCCGGGCACCGGCTCGTACGTCCTCATCGCCGCGGCCGGCGGGCACCAGCCGCAGGCGGTCACCGTGACCATCGGCGAGCGGCCCATCGAGCTCGACGTGGTCCTGGGCGGCGCCGGCCGCCTCGCCGGCACCGTGCTCACCCCCGACGGCAACCCCGTGCGCGACGCGCTCGTCACCCTCACCAATGTGCACGGTGAGGTCGTCTCCACCACCCGCACCGGGCGCGAAGGGGGCTATGTGATCTCGGAGTTGGTCGCCGGGGAGTACACCCTCGCCTCCAGCGCCCCCGCCTTCCGGCCGGCGGCCCTGCCGGTGACCGTCCAGTCCTGCCGCGAGACCCGCCAGGACATCGAGCTGGCCGGCGGCGCGGTGCTGCGTGGCGTCGTCCGGGCGGGCGGTGGCCGGCCCGTGGAGGACGCGCGCGTGACGCTGCTGGACGCCGCGGGCAACGTCGTCGACTCTGCGGCCACGGGGGCGGACGGGGCGTTCCGCTTCGTGGACCTGTCCGCCGGTGAGTACACGGTCATCGCGGCGGGCTACCCCCCGGTGGCCACGGTCCTCCAGGTCGCGGGCGGCGGCCGCACGGAGCGGGACCTCCAGCTGGGCCACGCGGACTGAAGCGGCCTCGCCGAAGTGCGGTAACGCGCCCCGCGAGGGGCGCGGGCCTGTGACGTCACGCGGGCGTGGTCACTCCCACCGGAACCCGCGGCGGCCGGACCGCACTTCCGGCGGAGCGCTTCGGTTCCGCCGATTCCGCACACGGGCCGCCCCGTGCCCCCTACGGTAGTGAGACGGTGGCGCAAACCATAAGGAGCACCCGCCCATGCACCATGGCACGCCCGTCCCCGGACGGATCCCGCTCGCTGTGGTCGTCGTGGGGTCCGCCGGCCAGGTGACCCACTGGAGCACGGGCGCCCGCAAGCTGTTCGGATACGACCGTGACGAGGCCGTCGGCGCCCCCGCCGCCGACCTCATGCCCATCGGCGGCGCCCTGCACGAGGATCCCGACGACGGCCACCGCGGCACCGGCCTCGACGCCCGGCTCGGCCGCGCCGCGGCCGACGGCGCCACCGGTTACCCCAGCGCCGGACGGGCCCGCTCGCACTCCCCCGAGCGCGGGCCCGTCGAGGTGCTGTGGTGGGCCTATCCGCTCGCCGGGCCCGGCGAGGAGCGGCTGCTGGTCCTCGCCGCCGACGCCGGGCCCTTCCGCTCCTCCGCCCGGGAGCAGGTGTTCCCCGGCTTCGCCCCGCACACCACGCTGCCCGACGGCGAGAGCCTCGCCGACCGGCTCCCCGACATCCTGCCGAACATGGGCCCCGCCCTCAGCGGCCGCATCGTCTCCCAGGTCCTCGAACTGGGCTATCCGGTACTGGAGTTCAGCCAGCACCAGCGGGTCCCGGTCACCCCCGACTGGGGCACCCCGAAATACGCCGAGCGCGAGGCCCGGCGTGCCGCCCGTACCGCCACCGCCGCACCGCGCCCGCGGGGCCCGGCCGCCCCGGTGGACCCCGCCGACGCGCCGGACCTCGAATACGCGGCCGTACGGGAGCGGCTGGAGTTCCTCAACGAGGTCAGCGGCTCCATCGGCACCTCGCTCGACCTGGCCCGCACCATCCGCGAGGTCACCAGCGCGGCCGTGCCCCGCTTCACCGACTTCGCGGGCACGCACCTGCGCGCCGCCGTCCTCGCGGGCGAGGGCTTCCCCGACGGCCCGCCCGACGTCACCACCGTCTGGCACCGCGTCTGGGTCGAGCACAACGACGAACCGGGCCGCTGGGACGACACCGTGCCCGTCGGCGAGGCCATCGCCTTCCCCGAACACACCCCGTTCTTCCAGTGCATGGTCACCGGCGAGCCGGTGCTCATCCCGCGCATCGGCGAGGAGCTGGCCAACCGCATCTCCGGCCAGTTCGAGAAGCGGGACCTGCGGCCGCTCATCAACGGCAGGTCGATGCTGGTCGTGCCCCTCAAGGCACGCGACGTCGTCCTCGGCTTCATGGTCCTCATGCGCCGCGACGGGCGCACCCCCTTCGACGACATGGACCGCACGACCGGCGCCGAACTCGCCGCGCGCGCCGGGCTCGTCCTCGACAACGCCCGCATGTACACCTACCAGGAGAACGTCGCCGACACGCTCCAGGACAGCATGCTCCCGCAGCTCACCCCGCGCATGGCCGGCTGCGACACCGCCACTCGCTATCTGCCGGGCACCCGCCTGGGCCGGGTGGGCGGCGACTGGTTCGACAGCATCAAGCTGCCCGGCTCGCGCACCGCCCTCGTCGTCGGCGACGTCATGGGGCACGGCCTGAACTCCGCGGCGATGATGGGCCAGTTGCGCACCGCCGTGCAGACCATGGCCGCCCTCGACCTGCCGCCCGAGCAGCTGCTGCGCAACCTCGACGATCTCGCCCAGCGGCTCGGCGAGCACTATCTGGCCACCTGCCTCTACGCGGTCTACGACCCGATCCGCTCGGAGCTGCGGATCGCCAACGCCGGGCACATCCCGCCCGTGCTCGTCCGCGCCGCGGACGGCCGCAGCATGCTGCTCGACCTGCCCACGGGCGCGCCCATAGGCGTCGGCGGGGTGGCCTTCGAGGCCGCGACCGTGCCGGTCGCGCCGGGCGACCGGCTGGTGCTGTGCACGGACGGGCTCGTGGAGGTCCGCGGCCAGGACATCGGCGCGGGGCTCGCCGCGCTCTGCGAGTCCGCCGCCCACCCCGCGGCGTCCATGGACGACGCCTGCGACACCATCATCCGCGCCCTCAACACCGGCGAAGGCCGCAAGGACGACGTCGCCCTGCTGATGGCCCGGCTCAACGGCATCCCCGCCGAGCACACGGCCGCGTGGCAGCTGGAGCGCGCCCCGGCCGAGGTCCGCCGGGCCCGCCGGCTCGTGCGCGGCCAACTCGCCGAGTGGGGGCTCGAAGCGGCCGCCCCGACCGCCGAGAGCCTGGTCAGCGAGCTCGTCACCAACGCCGTACGGCACACCGAATCCTCATCGCTGGGCCTGCGCCTGGTGCGTACGGACGTGCTGCTCTGCGAGGTGACCGACGAGGACCACGCGCTGCCCGCGCTGCTGGGCGCCGACCCCGGTGCGGAGTCCGGGCGCGGGCTGCGGGTGGTGAGCGCTCTCGCGCGCGAGTGGGGCGCGAGCCACACGGGCCGGGGCAAAACAGTGTGGTTCGAGCAGTCGCTGGTCAGCGCCACTGGCACCGGGTCGAACATCCGGTGAAATTACGGGCACGGTAGCAGCGGGGATCTTGCCGCGGCACGCCGGGCGACGGTAGTCAAGATCATGACGAACCGTCATACCGACTGTCCGGGAGCGTGTATGAGCACATCGCAGCAGTACGCCGAGGCGTGGGAAGGCTTCTGGAGGGAGACCTCCGACGCCCCGGGGGACGCGATCTGGGACGCGGACCCCTCGCTGACGGCGGTCCCGCACCTGGAGCTGTTCGCCCCGCACGCCGACGCCGCCCTGCCGGTCCTCGACCTCGGCTGCGGCAACGGCACCCAGACCCGCTACCTCGCCACCCGCTTCCCGCGCGCCGTCGGCGTCGACATCTCGGCGGCGGCCGTCGAGCACGCGCGGCGCGCCGATGCCGAGGGCGTGGCGGAGTTCGAGCGGCTCGACCTGACGGACACCGAGGCGGTGCGCGCGCTCCACGCGCGGGTCGGGGACGCCAACGTCTATATGCGCGCGGTGATCCACCAGAGCCGCCCCGAGGACCGCCCGGCGGTCGCGCGGGCGGTCGCGGAGCTGACGGGTGCGCGGGGCCGCGCCTTCGTGGTCGAGCTCACCGAGGCGGCGAAGGAGGTGCTGGCGGAGGCCGTCCTCCGTCCTGACAGTCCGTCACCCAAGGGCAGCCGTGTCGTGAAACACGGCCTGCGCCCCGCCGAGGTGGCGGACGGCGAGGTCCCGGAACTGCTCAGGCAGGCGGGCCTCGCGATCCTCGCCGAGGGCGCCATCACGCTCGCGATGACGGAGTTCCGCGAGGACGGCGAACGCGTCGAGCTGCCGGCGCGGTGGTACGTGACGAGCCGCGCGGAGTCATCCTGAGCGGGGCCCGGCGAAGTCCGGTGCTTTCGCCGACGTAGCCGGACCGCGCGAACGGCCATGACACGCCCCGCGGATGACGCACCGGACTTCCGGCGGAGCGCTCAGGCCGGGTCCTTGCTGTCGCCCGCCAGCAGGAGCTGCGGCACCTGCGTGAACGTCCATCCCGATCCCGACCGCACCAGCACCCACACCAGGTCGAAGCGCGCGTCGGGCCAGTCCTTGGGCGGGGAGGGCCGCACCTCCCCGCCCAGTGCCTTGACTATCTCCACAATGCCGTGGTGCTCCCACGAGACCAGGGTGCAGCCGTGCCGCCCGGCGAGTTCCTTCGCGAGCGCCTTCTCGTCACCGGTGCGGTACGTGACGTTCGTCCGCACCCCCAGCTTCGCCGCCACCGGCGCCACCGTCTCGCTCGGCCGCAGCCCCTTCGCGCCCGGCTGGGGGCCCGCGGCGTAGACGGCGTCCGGGCGCCGCAGACCCTCGCGCGGCTCGCCGCTGTCGGGGGCGAAGAGCGTCACCAGCGCGCCCGCCCGCTGCCAGCCGCGCACGAGCAGGGCGTGGGCGTTCCGCTCGCCGTCCTCGGTGATGCCGAAGGGCGGCTTGTCGCCGTTCTCCTTCGGCTTCTCGCCGTGCCGGATGAACATGATCATGTCCGCTCCCGAAGCGGAACCGGCCGCGCTCGCGGGGGAGCCGGAGGACGCGGCCGAGGCCTTGCCGCTCCCCTTGCCGCAGGCGGCCGTCAGGGACCCGGCCGCCGTCACCAGCCCGCCGAACGTGATCATCCGTAGCAGGGTACGGCGGGGTGCCACCGGGGCGTTGTCCATGAGCGGGCTCCTTGTGGGTGAGGGCACGTCGGCTCCGTACGCGCCGCCAGGGTGATCTGTACCCCGGATTCCCCCGGACAGGTGATGGCCCGGGGCGGCGCGTGAACCGATTCTGGACGAAGGCGGACGGGAGTGCGCCGCGGGGTCCCGAACCGGGAGCGCGGCAGGGCCGAAGGAGAAGATCTGGTGTTCCCGTGGAACAGCCGGCGGCGGGCCAGCCGCACCGTGGCCACGGCCGTCACGGCCCTGGCGCTCACCGCCGCGCTGAGCGCCCCCGCGGCGGGCACCGCCGTCGCCCCGGCCGACTGCCGGGCGCGCACCTCGCTCGGCGCGGTGCGGGGCGCGGTCAGGAGCGGCGTCTGTGCCTATCTCGGCGTGCCGTACGCCGCGCCGCCCACCGGCGCCCGCCGCTTCCGCCCGCCCGAGCCGCCCGCCGCCTGGCAGGGCACCCTCCCGGCCGACAAGGCGAAGCCGCCGTGCCCCCAGGACCTCTCCGACGGCGATGGCAGCGGCGTCGAGGACTGCCTGCACGTCAACGTGTGGTCCTCCCGCGCGCCCGGCACCCACAAGCCCGTCATGGTCTTCCTGCACGGCGGGGAGGACATCTACGAATCCGCGAGCGACGCCCTGGACGACGGCGCCGCCCTCGCGGCACGCGGCGACGCCGTCGTCGTCTCGGCCGACTACCGCCTGGGCATCCTCGGCTGGACGGAACTCGGCCGCCTGGACCGCTCGTACGCCGGATCGGGCAACAACGGCCTGCGGGACGAGGTCGCCGCGCTCTCCTGGGTGCACGACCACGTCCGCGACTTCGGCGGCGACCCGGGCGACGTCACCGTCTTCGGGCAGTCGGCGGGCGCCGTCTCCGTCGACGCCCTGCTCGCCGGGGACCGGCCGGAGCGCCTCTTCCGCCGCGCCATCGCCGAGAGCGGCCCCGCGAACGCCGTGCACACCGCCCACTCGGCGCGGACGGCCGCCGAGCGCGTCTTCACGCTCGGCGGCATCCACGGCGTCGGCGACCTCAACGCCCTCTCCACGCGGCAGATCCTGGAGCTCCAGAAGAAGACCCGGGACGGCCTGCCGGGATTCTCCGGCGCCGTGTTCTTCGCGCCGTACATCGACGGCTCGCTGGTCCCCGGCCCGGTCGTCGACCGGATCGCCGCCGGCAGCGCCCGCCACGTCGACGTCATGGCCGGCACGAACACCAACGAGACGGACTTCTGGGCGCTGTTCACTCCGGGTCTGCTCGACCTGCCCCTGCGCTCCTATCCCTTCTTCCCGTCCGTGCTCGCCGCCCGCAAGCAGCGCATGTACGACGTCTACGCCGCGGACCGCCCCGGGCTGAGCGAGGGCCGGGTGGTGAACGCCATGCTCACCGACCAGCTGGAGCGGGTGCCCACGCTCCGGCTCGCCGAGGCCCAGTCCCGCTGGCGTCCCACGTACGTCTACCAATTCGACTGGCACGTCCCGTACGCGCCGGGCGTGCCGGCCGCTCAGAACCTCGGCGCCATGCACCAGTTGGAGATGCCCTTCGTCTTCGGCAACCTCGACCTCGGGTGGGTGCCGCGCGGGCCCGCGACGGTCAGCGCCCAGCGGCCCGCCCTGACGCGCCTGTCGCACGCGATGACCGACGCCTGGGCGGCGTTCGCCCGGCTCGGCACCCCCGGCTGGCGCCCGTACCGGGCCGCGGACCGGGCCACGCTGATCTGGAACCTGACGCCCCGCGTCGAGCGCGCTCCGCTGGAGAGGGAGCGCGCCCTGTGGGACGACTACTCCTTCCCCTCCCAGGACTCGTGAGCCGCTCCGCCGACGTGACCGGATCGTTCCGCATCGAGCCCCGATCATGCCTTGGGCGAGGGGCCGCGCCAGCCCGAGGATGAGCACATGAACAGCGCACTCCTCGTCATCGACGTCCAGGAATCCTTCCGGCAGCGGCCCAACTGGGCGGCCGTGTCGAACCCCGGGATCGTCGGCCAGGTCGACCGCCTGGTCGCCGCCGCCCGCAGCAAGGGCGACCTCGTCGTCTGGGTCCTCCACCACGAGCCGGGCACCGGCAACGTCTTCGACCCCGCCCTCGGCTTCACCCGCCCCATCGACGGCCTGGAGCCGCTGGAGGGGGAGCCCGTCCTCACCAAGACCTCGCACAACGCCTTCACCACGACCAACCTCCAGCAGCTGCTGACCGAGCGCGGCATCCGCGAGGTGCTCGTCAGCGGCATCCGCACCGAGCAGTGCTGCGAGACCACCGCCCGCGTCGCATCCGACCTCGGCTACGGCGTCACCTTCGTCACCGACGCGACCGCCACCCACCCCATCGAGCACTGGGACGCCCCTGCCGGCCGGAGCCTCGATGAGATCCTGGCTGATCCCCGTACCCTGGGCACGGACGCGATCGTCGCCCGTACGGAGTACGCGCTCGCGGGCCGCTTCGCCAGGATCGCCACCGTCGAGGAGCTGACCGGATCGTGACACGGGTCGTCTTCCTGCTCGCCCCCCAGCTGCATCTGCTGGACCTCGCGGGGCCCGCCCAGGTCTTCTCCACGGCGGCCGACCTCGGCCACGGCTACACCGTGGGATACGTGGCCGAGCGGGAAGACGTCCCCACCGCCCAGGGCGTGACGCTGCGGGCCGCCACCGACTGGCCCGAGCTGACCGCCGACGACCTCGTCGTCGTCCCGGGCTGGCGCTCGCGCGGCTTCCGCGAGAACGGGGGTCTGGCGGAGGCCACGCTGGAGCGGCTGGCCGCCCACCACACCGCGGGCGGCACCGTGGCCAGCGTCTGCGCGGGCGCGGACGCCCTCGGCAGGGCGGGCCTGCTCGACGGCCGCCGCTGCACCACCCACCACGACCTCCAGGACGAACTCGCCCGGCGCTACCCCCGGGCGAGGGTCGTCCGCGACGTGCTCTACGTCCTCGACGGCCGCGTCGTCACCTCCGCCGGGATCGCGAGCGGCATCGACCTCGCCCTGCACCTCGTGGCCGCCCGGCACGGACCCGCCGCTGCCGCCCGCGTCGCCCGCTCCATGGTGGTCTACGCCCGCCGCAACGGCGACGAGCAGCAGGCCAGCGCGATGCTGCGGCACCGCACCCACCTGATCGACGCCGTCCACCAGGCGCAGGACCTCATCGACGCCCGCTTCACCGACCGGCTGGGCCTCGCGGACCTGGCGGCGGCCTGCGGCCTCAGCGAGCGCACCCTCACCCGCCGCTTCACCGCCGCCACCGGCCTCACGCCCCTGCGTTATCAGCAGGAGCTGCGCGTCGAGCGCGCCGAACACCTCATGGCCCGGGGCTCGACCGCGGAGGCGGCCGCCCGCGCGGTCGGCTTCCAGGACGCCCGGATGCTGCGCCGCCTCCGCAGCCGGCCGCCGGTGCCCCGGGCGGCCGCCGAGCCCGTCAGCTGGTGAACTTCACGCTGCGGGCCGCGACGTTCGAGGCCGCGGCACGCGGCGCGAGCGTGCCCAGCCGCCTGGTGCAGCGGTTGTCGGAGTAATAGACGGCCCGGCTGTTCGTCCCGTTGGTGATCCGGCGGACCGTGGTGTGCTCGCCGGAGAGCAGCTCGACACACCTGCCGGCCGCGGGGTTCTCGGTGCGCCGCTGCACGGTCTCGTGCAGACACACCGTGTCGGCCGCGCCGGTGCCCGGCTGGCACCGGTCGTACTCCACGGTCAGCGCGCCGTTCGCGGCCCGCGCGTCCGGGCAGAGCGCGGCGACGAGCAGCAGGACGGGCGCGACGGCGCCCAGGGCACGGCGGATACGCATTTGGGGAATCCCCTCACGAAGCGGTGGACTTGGTGCCACCAGCTATCCACGCCACGCGGCCCGCGCGCGGGATTCACTCGTCGGTGGGCGCTGCGCCGCGCCGCTGAACAACCGCTCGCGCAGGCGGCCTTGGCCGGGGCGGGCCGGGACCCTTGCCCGCCCCCTCCGCGGGCCGCGGGAGAAATACCCGCTGCCCCCCGTGCGCCCCCCACCGCCCTGCGATAAGACTGACGCATGGTGAAGATCCTGATCTCCGCGGACATGGAAGGCGCCACCGGCGTCACCTGGCCCGCCGACGTACTGCCGGGCACCCCGCAGTGGGAGCGCTGCCGCCGCCTGTTCACGTCCGACGTGAGCGCCGCGATCACCGGGTTCTTCGACGGCGGCGCCGACGAGGTCCTCGTCAACGAGGCCCACTGGAGCATGCGCAACCTCCTGCTGGAGCAGCTGCCCGAGCGCGCCGAGATGCTCACCGGCAAGCACAAGTCGCTGAGCATGGTCGAGGGCGTGCAGCACGGCGACGTGGACGGGATCGCCTTCGTCGGCTATCACGCGGCCGCGGGCGCGGAGGGCGTCCTCGCGCACACCTATCTGGCCAATTCGCTCACCGGCGTATGGGTGGACGGCACGCGGGCCAGCGAAGGGTTGCTCAACTCTCTGGTCGTCGCGGAATACGGTGTGCCCGTGGTGCTGGTGACGGGCGACGACCGGACCTGCGAGGACGCCAAGGGCTATGCCCCGGCGGCCCGTTCGGTCGCCGTCAAGGACTATGTGTCGCGGTACGCGGCGGTGTGCCGCACCCCGGCGCGCACGGCCGGGCAGATCAGGGCCGCGGCGCGGGAGGCGGTGGCACTCGCCGTGCGGCACGAGCCGGTCCGCGGCGGGCCCGTCAGCATGGAGCTGGAGTTCGACGCCGAGCACCTCGCCGGAGCCGCCACATGCGTGCCGGGCGTCGAGCAGAGCGGCGAGCGCCGGGTCGCCTACACCACGCCGACCATGTACGAGGGCATTCGCTGCTTCAAAGCGGTCACGACCGTCGTGTCGGCCGCCGTGGAGGAAGAATATGGCTGACAGCCGGGCAGGCGTCCGAGCGGAGCGGGTCGACGGGCGGGCGCTGGACGAGGCGGTGCGCTTCACCTCGGAGCTGATCCGCATCGACACCACCAACCGCGGCGGCGGGGACTGCCGGGAGCGCCCGGCCGCGGAGTACGTGGCCGAGCGGCTGGGCGAGGCGGGCCTGGAGCCCGCCCTGCTGGAGAAGGCGCCCGGCCGGACCAACGTCGTCGCCCGGATCCCCGGCACCGACCCGGACGCCGACGCCCTGCTCGTCCACGGCCACCTGGACGTGGTACCCGCCGAACCCGCCGAGTGGTCCGTCCACCCCTTCTCCGGCGAGGTGCGCGACGGCGTGGTGTGGGGCCGCGGCGCGATCGACATGAAGAACACGGACGCGATGGTCCTCGCGGTCGTCCGGGCCTGGGCGCGCGCCGGGGTCCGGCCGCGCCGGGACATCGTGCTGGCCTTCACCGCGGACGAGGAGGACACCGGCGTCTTCGGGTCCGGGTTCCTCGCCGGCGAGCACCCCGGCCTCTTCGAGGGCTGCACGGAGGGCATCGGGGAGTCCGGCGCGTACACCTTCCACGCGGGGTCGCGGCTGCGGCTCTATCCGGTGGCGGCGGGGGAGCGGGGCACGGCCTGGCTCACGCTGACCGCGCGGGGCAGGGCCGGCCACGGCTCCAAGGTGAACACGGAGAACGCGGTGAGCGCGCTCGCCGCCGCCGTCACCCGCATCGGCGACCACCGCTGGCCGCTGCGGCTCACCCCCACCGTGCGGGCGGCACTGGTGGAGATCGCCGCGCTGCACGGCATCGACACCGACCCGGACGCCCCCGACTTCGACGCGGAGGGCCTGCTCGGCAAGCTGGGCCCGGCCGCCGCGCTGCTCGCCCCGACGCTGCGCAACAGCGCCAACCCGACGATGCTGAACGCGGGGTACAAGGTCAACGTCATCCCCGGCACGGCCGTCGGGCATGTGGACGGGCGGACGGTGCCGGGCGGCGAGGAGGAGTTCGCCGCCACCATGGACGAGCTCACCGGGCCGGACGTGAGCTGGGACTTCTACCACCGCTACGACGCCCTGCAAGCCCCCCTCGACGTGCCGCTGTTCGCCCGCATGCGGGAGGCCGTCGAGCGCTTCGACCCCGACGGGCACGTGGTGCCCTTCTGCATGTCGGGCGGCACCGACGCCAAGCAGTTCGCCACCCTGGGCATCGCCGGCTACGGCTTCGCGCCGGTCCGGCTGCCGGCCGGTTTCGACTACCAGGCGCTCTTCCACGGGGTCGACGAGCGGGTCCCGGTCGACGGGCTGCACTTCGGCGTCCGGGTGCTCGACCACTTCCTCATGGGTCTGTGAACGGCCCTGCTGTACTTCTCGATTTAGCGGTGAATTCCCCGATGGACAAGGAGACGTGACGGACATGGTGTCCACGGCGCCCTACGGAGCCTGGCAGTCCCCGATCGACGCCGCGCACGCGGCCCACGCCGGAGGCCGGCCCGATGCCGTGGGCATGGTCGGTGACGAGGTGTGGTGGGTCGAGCCACGCCCGGCGGAGGGCGGCCGCCACGCCCTGGTGCGACGGCGGTCCGACGGCACCGAGTCGTCGGTGCTCGACGTGCCGTGGAACGTACGCAGCAGGGTCATCGAGTACGGCGGTGGCCCCTGGGCGGCGGTTCCCCGGGACGGGGGCGGGCCGCTGGTGGTGTTCACGCACTTCGCCGACCAGCGGCTGTACGCCGTCGAGCCCGACGCGCCGGACGGTACGGAGCCCCGGCCGCTGACCCCGGTCTCCCCGGTCGGCGGCGGGCTGCGCTGGGCGGACCCCGTGCTCGTCGTCGAGCGCGGCGAAGTGTGGTGCGTGCTGGAGGAATTCACGGGCGAGCGCCCCACCGACGTCCGCAGAGTGATCGCCGCCGTGCCGCTGGACGGTTCGGCGGCCCGGGACCGGTCCGCGGTCCGCGAGCTCACCGACGACGCGCACCGCTTCCTGACCGGGCCGCGCCTCTCCCCGGACGGCCGGCGGGCGGCCTGGATCGCCTGGGACCACCCCCGGATGCCCTGGGACGGCAGCGAGCTGAAGACCGCCCGGGTCACCGACGGCGGCTTCACCGAGGTGCGTACGCTCCTGGGCGGACCGGAGGAGTCCGTCGCCCAGACCGAGTGGGCACCGGACGGCTCCCTGATCGCGGCGACCGACCGCAGCGGCTGGTGGAACCTGCACCGGGTGGATGTGGACAGCGGACTGAACGTCAATCTCTGCGCCCGCGAGGAGGAGTTCGCGGGACCGCTGTGGCGCACGCACCAGCGCTGGTTCGCGCCGCTGGCCAGCGGTCTGATCGCGGTGCTGCACGGCAGGGGCGCCGCGGTCCTCGGCATACTCGACCCGGCGACCGGAGAGGTCGCCGACGCGGCCGGGCCCTGGACGGAGTGGGCCCCGGCCCTGGCGGTGAGCGGCACCCGCGTCGTCGGGGTGGCCGCGAGCGACCGCACCTCCTACGAGGTGGTGGAGCTCGACACCCGCACCGGCCGCGCCCGCGCGATCGGCGCCCGCCACACCGACGCCGTGGACCCCGCCTACTACCCCCGGCCCAGGGTCCGCACCTTCACCGGGCCCGGCGGCCGGGAGATCCACGCCCACGTCTACCCGCCGCACAACCCCGACCACGCCGCACCCGACGGCGAACTGCCGCCGTTCGTGGTGTGGGCGCACGGCGGTCCCACCAGCCGATCCCCGCTCGTCCTCGACCTGGAGATCGCCTACTTCACCTCGCGCGGCATCGGGGTCGCCGAGGTGAACTACGGCGGCTCGACCGGCTACGGCCGCGCCTACCGCGAGCGGCTGCGCGAGGCGTGGGGCACGGTCGACGTGGAGGACTGCGCCGCCGTCGCGGAAGCCCTGGCCGAGGAGGGCACCGCCGACCGGGCCCGGCTGGCGATCCGCGGTGGCAGCGCCGGTGGCTGGACGGCGGCGGCGTCCCTCGCCTCCACCGGTCTCTACGCCTGCGGCACCATCGCCTATCCGGTGCTCGACCTGCTGACCTGGGCGGCCGACGGAACACACGACTTCGAGTCCCGCTACGCGGAGTCCCTGGTGGGCTCGCCGACGAAGGAGCCAGACCGCTGCCGCGAGCGCTCACCACTGCACGGCGCGCACCGCATCTCGGCGCCCTTCCTGCTGCTCCAGGGCCTGGAGGACCCCATCTGCCCACCGGGCCAGAGCGAGCGGTTCGTGGCGGCGATGGCCGGTCGGGGGGTGCCGCACGCTTACCTCACGTTCGAGGGGGAGGGCCATGGCTTCCGGCGGGCCGAGACGGTGATCTGTGCGCTGCGGGCGGAACTGTCGCTTTATGCGCAGACGTTCGGGGTGGAGGTGGGTGGGGGGTTGGTGCTGTCGCTTGGAGGGTGAGCGGTTGTCGGGTGCGGGTGTGTTGTGGCTGGGGTGGGGTGGCCTCAGGCGCCGGCCGGGCTGGGGTTGTGGGGGTTCGCCGTTGTCGGGTGCGGCTCGGTTCGCGCCTGCGGCGGGACGCCCTTCGGGCGTGGCCTCAAACGCCGGCCGGGCTTGGGTGTGTGGTGGGTGCCGGGGGTGGGGCCTCCGGGCTGAGGACCTGGAACGCGGTGCGGGCGCCGTGATCCGTATTGGGTGCCGTGAAGTCGCACCGCGTTCCAGAACCCCACCCTCCGACCCCACCCCCTCCCACCGGAGGGCAAGTGCAGGCTCGTTCCGGCTTCGGGGCACGCCAGTCTTTCTTTTCTTTTCGCCGGGCGCGCCATGCTTTTGCTTTTCAGCCCGTTGGGGGCACCTCTGGGGGCACCCCCGGACGGAGTCTGGGGGAGGTAGCTGGGGGAGTTTGAGGACGCGGCCGCAGGCCGCTCCCGCCGCAGGCGGCGACGGAGCCGCACGTCGGGGTCTGGGGCAGAGCCCCAGTTTCGGGAAGGGGCGGGGTAGGGGAACAAAGCGCCGCAGGCGCCCACTTCAGGGAAAAATCAAGCGCACTGCACCGACAAGGAGCCCCCCCATGACCGCCCCTCCCCAGATCCTCGGCCACGACCCGGACCCCACCCCCTGGACCCCCGGCCCGGCCCGGACGTGGCTACTGCGGATCACCGACCCCCCACCCACCCACAGACAGACCCTCGACCCCCAAGAGCAAGCCAGAGCCGCCGCCTTCGCCACGGAGAACCTCCGTACCCGCTACGTCGCCAGCCACCTCGCCCTGCGCCGCCTGCTCGGCGCGTACCTCGGTGCGGATCCGGCCGCCGTCGAGCTGACGCGCGAGCCGTGCCCCGGCTGCGGCGGTCCGCACGGGCGTCCCGCCGTGCTGGGCGCGCCCTTTCACTTCAATTTGTCGCACGCCGGTGACCTGGCCTTCATCGCCTTCGCCGACACCCCGGTCGGGGCGGACGTGGAGCGGGAGCAGTCGGCCGAGGTCGCGGCCGAGGTGGCACGGATGCTCCACCCCGACGAGCGCGCCGAGCTGGCGGCGCTGACGGCCGCGCAGCTCCCGGCGGCGTTCGCGCGCTGCTGGACGCGCAAGGAGGCGTATCTCAAGGGTCTGGGAACGGGCCTTTCGGAGAGCCCGGCCAAGACCTACGTCGGCACCACGCCCACCCCCGGCCCACCGCCGGGCTGGACGCTGACCGACATCGAGGTGGACCCCGGCTACGCGGCCGCGATCGCGGTGGCGACGCCCGTATAGGCTGAGATGGTCCCGAACCCTACCGAACCAGGCGGAGTCACCCACGTGAGCGAGCCCGGCGCGGCTGCGCTGGTACGTGAAGTCCGGTAGCTCCTCCTAGGGCACCCGCCGCGTCGCCACGTCGAAGAGCGTCGTCACCTCGTGCGCGTAGACCGCGAGGTCCAGCTCTGGGTCGGTCTCCAGCAGGACCGGCAGGCCCTCCAGCGTGCACTGGGCCAGTGAGGCCATCACCCTGGGGTCGAAGGCGCGGAATTCGCCACTGGCCTGGCCGTCGCGCAGGATCGCCTCGATGGGGGCCAGCGCGTCGGCGCGGCCGGCCGCCGCGAACGGGAAGCCGCTGTTGGTGAAGATCGCCAGGAGCGCGCTCATCTGGACGCGGTGCGCGCCGGTGAACTCGACGTGGGCCCGCAGGAGGGCGAGGAACCTGCCCCGGGCCGTCGTCTCCTGCCGCACCCGCTCCGCTGTCAGCTGCCCCAGCCCGGCCTGGACGTCCGCGACCAACTCGTCGATCAACTGCTGTTTGTTCTTGAAGTGGTGATGGACCACCAGATTTCCGGTCGCGTCGGCCCGCTCGGCGATCCGGGCGAGGGACGCGC
The DNA here is from genome assembly GCF_042895325.1 of Streptomyces sp. NPDC001407. Taxonomy (NCBI): domain Bacteria; kingdom Bacillati; phylum Actinomycetota; class Actinomycetes; order Kitasatosporales; family Streptomycetaceae; genus Streptomyces; species Streptomyces sp. NPDC001407. Next base: position 176,385 of record NZ_JBIAWF010000005.1, on the reverse strand, counting down.
CCAGGAGTCCGTAGTCGGCGATGGTCTCGGCGGCTGCCTGTACGATCCGCGCCCGCTGTGCGGTGGAGTCGGCCGTCGTCGGACCCTCGTCCACCTCGGTATGCCTCATGGGCAAAGCCTTCCAGGCGTAAGGGAGTAGGGCAATGCCTTCCACTTCCGCCGCTGCCCTGGGCATACGGGGATCGGACACGTCGTTCACGTTCATGATCAAATCTGGGGCGAAGCCCGTACCTGAAGTCCCAGGGGGACCGATCATGAGCAACACCGGTCGTACGGCGCCCATCGGGCGCCGCAGTCTGCTGACCGGAGGCGTCGCCGCCAGCGGTGCCGCCCTCGCCGCGGCCGTGCCCACGCGCGCGCAGGCCGCCCCGCCGCCGGGGATACCGGCGCCCGCGGCGGTGACGGTCACACCGGGCGATTCCCGCTACGCCGACCTCGTCCGCGGCATCAACCAGCGGTGGGTCGGCGCGCCCGAGTACGTCCGCCTGGTCACCTCCACGGAACAGGTGGTGAGCGCCGTCCAGGAAGCCGTGTCGGCCGGGAAGCGGATCGCCGTCCGCAGCGGCGGTCACTGTTACGAGGACTTCGTCTTCAACAAGGACGTGCAGGCCGTCATCGACATGTCCGCGATGACGGAGGTCTACTTCGACCCTGCCCGCCGGGCGTTCGCGGTCGAGGCGGGGGCGTCGAACCTCGCGGTGTACGAGACGCTGTACAAGATGTGGGGCGTGGGGCTGCCCGCGGGCTCGTGCTATTCCGTCAGCGCCGGCGGACACATATCCGGCGGCGGCTACGGTCTGCTCTCGCGACAGCACGGGCTCACCGTCGACCACCTCTACGGCGTCGAGGTCGTCGTGGTCGACAAGAAGGGGACCGCGCGGGCGGTCGTGGCGACCCGGGAGCCCGACGACCCCAACCGGGAGCTGTGGTGGGCCCACACCGGCGGCGGGGGCGGCAACTTCGGTGTGATCACGCGGTACTGGCTCCGGTCGCCGGGCGCCGGCGGAAGTGACCCGTCCACCCTGCTGCCCCGGCCGCCGTCCGAGGTGTTCGTCCACGCCACGGCCCTGAAGTGGGACGACCTCGACAAGGCGTCGTTCGCCAGGCTGCTGCGGAACTGGGGCACGTGGCACGAGCGCAACAGCGCACCCGACTCGCCGTACAACGCGCTCTTCGGACTGCTGAAGCTGACGCACCGCTCGGCCGGCCAGGTCGGTCTGGTCACGCAGGTGGACGCCACCGTGCCGGGCGCGCGGCGCATGCTCGACGACTATCTGACGGCCATTCACGACGGGGTGGGCATCACGCGCCGGGCGATGACCCAGCGCATGGGCGAGCACGCGGCGATGCCGGAGTTCTCCGCGCCCAGGCGGCTGCCGTGGTTCCTGGCGACCGACTCGCTCAGCGGTGCCAACCCGACGCTGCGCGGCAAGTACAAGTCGGCGTACATGCGCAAGGGCTTCACCGACGCCCAGATCGAGGCCCTGCACCGGCACCTGTCCCGCACGGACTACACCAACCCCGACGCCCTGGTGCAGGTCGACTCCTACGGCGGCCGCATCAACGCCGTCGCCCCCGCCGACACGGCGGTGGCCCAGCGCGACTCGGTGCTCAAGCTCCAGTACCAGACGTACTGGACCGACCCCGCCGAGGACGCCCGCCACCTGACGTGGATCCGTGAGCTGTACCGCGACGTGTACGCCGGGACCGGCGGCGTGCCCGTCCCCGACGACGTCAACGACGGCTGCTACGTCAACTACCCGGACACGGACCTCGGCGACCCGGCGTGGAACACGTCCAAGACGCCGTGGGCGCGGCTGTACTACAAGGACAACTACCCGCGCCTGCAGCGCGTCAAGGCGGCCTGGGACCCGAAGAACGTCTTCCGGCACACGCAGTCCGTGCGCCTGCCCTAGCGAAGGCCGGGCAGGCAGTTGGAGCCTCAGCTCCCGAGGAGGTCCCAGCGGTTGCCGTAGAGGTCCTGGAAGACGGCCACCGTGCCGTACGGCTCCTGGCGGGGCTCCTCCTCGAAGGTGACACCGGCCGCTCGCATCCGGGCGTGGTCCCGCGCGAAATCGTCGGTGTGGAGGAAGAGGCTCACTCGCCCGCCCGTCTGGTCGCCGATCCGCGCCTCCTGCTCCGGGGTGACGGCCCGGGCGAGGAGCACGCCGGTCTCCTTCGCGCCGGGCGGGGCCACGACCACCCACCGTTTGTGCTCGTCGAGGCGCGTGTCCTCGACGAGTTCGAAGCCGGCGGAGTGGACGTAGAAGTCGATGGCCTCGTCGTAGTCACGAACGACGAGGGTCACGAGCCCGAGACGGTTCATCGGGCCATCATCACTGCCGCACCTTCCCGCCCGGCAGGGAGGGGGCGGCCCAGGCACTCAGGCCCAGTCTGCCCGTGGTGCCGAGGTCGATGGTCTCGGGGACGTTCTGCCGGGCGGAGCCGGGTGCGGTGGCGAGGGACAGGTACGCGCCGGTGACGGGGGACTTGGTCAGGTCGTCCACCGTGTTGCGCCACGCCAGTCGTGCCCTGGCCTTCCCGCCCGGCGCCAGAGTCACTTCCACGGGCCCGGCGTCGAAGTCGTCCTGGCCGAGGACGGACGCCGCTCCGCGTTCGAGTTCCACCTCCACAGGCTTCCGGTCGCTGTCGAGGATCTGGATGTCCGGATAGCCGTTGACGGTCTTCGTATCCGTGCCGCAGTTGGTCAGCTCGACCGTCAGCACCCGCAGCCCCATCGCCGCGTTGGCCTCGCCCGCCTGGGCGAGCAGCCCGGACGAGGGGCAGTCGAGCACGTCGGGCGCGCCGGACATCGCGTCGGGGGAAGGCCGGTCGCCCGGCCGGCCGGCCGTCTCCGGTGCCGGCCCCGGCACCGGGGCGCCGCACGCCGTGAGGAGGCCTGCTGTGAGGAGACCGGCGAGCCGGACGAGAGGCTTGCGGGATATACGCGTCACTTCGGATGTCACCGGTTTCATCCGGACATCGTGTCACCCGTCTCCAGCCAGGAACCGGTCGGTGCCGGGCCGGGGAGTGCGGGCGGGTTGAGCAGGGCGCGCTGTGCGTAGCGGAACGCGTCGGCCGGGGCGGGAAAGGCGTGGTGTTCGTGCGAGCGCAGCCTGCGCAGGACGCCCAGCGCGTCGAGGTGGGGGCGGTGGTTCGGGCGGATGCCGCTGAGCAGGATGTGGGCGCGCCGCCGGTGGTGGCTGTCGATGGCCTCCCCGAGGGCGAGCACACCGGTGGCGTCGATGAGGGTGACGCGGGCCATGTGCAGGATGGTCACGGTGGCCTGGGAGCGGCTGACGGGTTTCAGCAGGCGGTCGGCGGTCGTGAACAGCAGCGGCCCGTCGATGCGGTAGACGGCGACGGACGCGTCGTCGGGTGCGGGCGGCGGCGCCTCGCCGTCCCGGGACTGCCGGGGGAGCATGCGGTGGACGGCGGCGGACTTCGTGACCGCGTGCAGCGCGAGGGCCGCGGTGAGCACGGCCCCGACCGTGATGCCGGTGACGAGGTCGAACAGCACGGTGGTCGTCGCGGTCACGGCCGCCACCGCCAACTGCCCGTGGCCGGAGCCGCGCAGGGCCCGCAGCGCCGCGAGGTCGACCATGCGCACGGCGGTGGCGACGAGGACCCCGGCGATCGCGGCCAGGGGAACGGCGGACATCAGCGGACCGGCGGTGAGGGCGACGAGCGCGAGGGCGGCCGCGTTGACGAGGGCGGCCAGCCGGGAGAGGGCGCCGGCGCGGATGTTGATGCCGGTGCGGCAGACGGTGCCCGTCGCGGCCATCCCGCCGAACACGGGCGTGATCGCGTTCGCGGCCGCCAGGCCGAAGAGCACGCGGTCGCCGTCATGGCGCTCGGAATCGGTCAGCGAGTCCGCCGCGGCCGCCGTCCTCAGGGCTTCGAGCGCGCTCAGCGCCACGACGGCGAACACCGAGGGCAGCAACTGCGGGACGAGCGCCGGGGAGACGAAGCCGAGGGAGGGGGCCGGGAGTCCCGCGGGCAGCGGACCGATCGTGGCGAGCGGCAGGTGCAGGAAGTGGGTGAGGACGGTCGCGAGGGCCACGGCCATGAGCGGGACGGGCAGGGCGGGCCGCAGCCGGCTGCCTGCCAGGCACAGCGCGAGCACGCCGATCGTCATCGCCGCGGCGGCCCCGTGCCGGTCGGGCGCGAGGTCGCCGAGGGCCCGTACCGCCGGGACGACGACGCCCTCGCCCTCCGCGGCCCGGCTGCCGGTCGCGGTGGGAAGCTGCTGGCAGAGGAGCACGCCGGCGCTGCCGGTGACGAAGCCCGTGACGACGGGTACGGGCACCAGGCGAACGTACCGGCTGAGCCCGAGGTGGGCGGCGGCCATGAGCGCGAGACCGGCCAGCAGGCCCGTCGTCAGCACCCCCGGCGCCCCATGGGCCCGCGCGACCGGCAGCAGGGCCACGGCGAGGAGCCCGGTCGGGCCGGTGATCTGCAGCTTCGAACCGCCGAGCAGTGCCGCGAGCCCCCCGGCCACCACGGCGCTGACCAGGCCCGCCCGCGCGCCCAGCCCGGAGGCAATGCCGAGGCCGAGGGACAGGGGCAGCGCGGCCACGGCCACGGTCAGTCCGGCCAGGACGTCCTCGCGCGGTGACGTGCGCATTCCGGCGAGGTCGTCGCGGCCCGGCAGAAGCCCGCGGATCCGGGCCGTCGCACGCGACAGATACCGAATGGTCTGCGGGTGCGGCATGACGTCTCCTGTGTTTATCATCTGGAATTTTTCTCGCGCTGCCGTAATCCGGTACCAGGTGGTCGGGCGACGCGGACCGTCGGGCATCACCGCAGGTAGATCGGCTTTCTTGGTGGACTCCTGCCCTCTGATCGCTGTGCGTCGTCCGTTGCACGCTGGCATTTCCGGTGGCGTCGCCGCAAGAGGGAAACCACGTTCGGGGAACTCCCTGGAAGGTGCACGGGAAAGTGAATGCCGGTGAATTCCAGGGAATCCCTTCCGGGGATTTCCCGCGGGAGCGCGCGCAGCCCCGCGCGCCGTCGGGCGCGCCCCACGGGCGCCACCCGCGCCTCTGTGCGCCGTCATGCATCGGTAGCCGAATAGTTCGGTGACCGATGTAATCTCGGAAGAGGGCAGAAGGGGAGGCGAGAGGTCAGGAGGCGGCGCACATGACAGACGACCTGATACGTCCGCGCACCCCCGGCCGCCGCGTGCCCGGCGTCCTGACGCGCGAGCGCGAGCGTCCGGAGCGCGTACGCAGCAGCCCGGGCGCCTGGCGGCCCGCCGTCGCGACCGTGTGCCTCGGTGCCTTCATGGGCCAGCTCGACGCGAGCATCGTCACCCTCGCCTACGGCAGCCTCCGCGCGGAGTTCCACGCGTCGCTCGCCGCCGTCACCTGGGTCTCCGTCGCCTACCTCCTCACCCTCGTCGCCCTGCTGCTGCCCGTGGGCCGGCTCTCCGACGCCCACGGCCGCAAACTGCTCTACCTCCACGGCTTCGTCGTCTTCACCGCCGGCTCCGCCGCCTGCGCGCTGGCACCGGATCTCCCCGCGCTGATCGCCCTGCGCGTCGTGCAGGCGGCGGGCGCGGCGATGATGCAGGCCAACAGCGTCGCCCTGGTGCGGACCTGCGCGCCCCCGGGCCGGCTGCGCCTCGCACTCGGAGTGCAGGCGGCGGCCCAGGCGCTCGGGCTCGCGCTGGGGCCCCTTACGGGCGGCGTGCTGGTCTCCACCCTCGGCTGGCGGTGGATCTTCGCCCTCAACGTCCCCGTCGGACTGGCCGCGTTGCTCGCCGGGCACTACCTGCTGCCGCGCACCCGGACCCGCCACCGCGCCGGCGGCTTCGACTGGCCCGGGCTCGCGCTCCTGGCCCTCGCCACCACCGGCCTCCTGCTGGCCCTCTCGCTCCTGTCCCGCCCGGCCGTGCCCGTCCCGTGGACCGTCGCGCTGTTCGTCCTCGCGGCGGGCGCGACCAGCGGCTTCACCGTCCGCCAGCGCCGCGCCGCCCGCCCCCTGCTCAGCCCCGCCCTGCTGCGCGACAGGGCCGTACGGCTCGGGCTGACCGGGGCCCTGTGCGCCTACCTGGTCCTCTTCGGGCCCCTCGTGCTCGTGCCCCTCGCGCTCACCGCGCGCGGCTACTCCGACCTGAGCGCGGGACTGGTGCTCAGTGCGCTCCCGGCGGGCTTCGCCCTCGCCGCGGCCACCGCCGACAGGGCCCTGCCGTACACCTGGGGCGGTCGCGCCCGCTGCACGCTGGGCGCCGCCATGGCCACGGGAGCGCTGGCGCTGATGCTCCTCCTGCCCTGGGACGCCACGTCGCTGACACCGCTCCTCGCCCTCCTCGGCCTGGGGCTCGGCGTCCACGTCCCCGCCAACAACACCCTCGTCATGGCCGCGATCCCCGCGCGCTCCTCCGGCACCGGCGGCGGGCTCGTCAACATGGCCCGCGGCCTGGGCACGGCGCTCGGCGTCGCCCTCGTCTCCCTCGCCCTCCAACTCCCCGTCGGCACGGACGGCCCGCGGCGCGCCGTCCTCACCCTGCTCCTGGTGTCGCTGACCACGCTCGCTGTCGCACGCAGCCTTCGCTTTCGCGCCGAGCGGTGACCGGGCAGGTCCGGTCGGCGCCCTCAAGTGCCGGACGGGCTGGACGCGGCCGATACGGATGTGTGGCCCGGTCCGTCGGGGCACCCCGGACGGAGTCCGGGGAAGGCGGCCGGAGGAGGCGAAAGGCCCGCAGCCGGGCAAGACTCCGCCGGGCACGGGGAGCTGTGCCAGGGGACCGGCCGGGCCCACCGCCGATTAAGGTGAGTTCATGTCCCCGCAGTCCAGGAACCGGCCGCCGGCGGCCCCGCCCGCCGCCGCGAGCGCACCTGACGCCCGGCTCCTGACCGAGGCCGTCACCCGGCTCCGCCGGGCCCTGCGCGCCTCGATCCGCACCGACTACCCATGGGAGACCCTGCCCATGGCCCAGGTCGAACTGCTCCAGGTCCTGGCCGAGCACTCACCCGCCAGGGTCGGCGACCTCGCCGCCCGGCAGCGCCTGGCCGTCAGCACCGTCAGCGGCCTGATCGGCCAGATGATCAACGCCGGGCTGGTGGCCCGCGCCGTCGACCCCCAGGACCGCCGCGCCTCCGCCGTCACCCTCACCGACGCCGGACGCGGGCAACTCACCGCGTGGGCACAGGCCCACGAACGCCGCCTGAGCGACGCCCTCGACTCCCTGGACGAGGCTGAGCGGTCCGCCGTCCGCACGGCGCTGCCCGCCCTGCTCCGCATCGCCGACCTCCTGGATCCCAACAGCCCCTCCTGACCGGGGAGACGGGCCACGGAGGGCTCCAGCCCGGCCGCAGGACAACGAAATTGGGGCTGGTGGCCCCGGGCCCCCGGTGTCAGACTGCCGTAATGATCAAGCGATCAACGGACGCCGCGCACCGGGCCTGGGCCCTGCTCGGCGGTGATCCGGCGCTCACCGCCGCCGTCGGGTACGGCGGGCCCGAGGCCCGGACACTGCCGTCCGCGCTGCCCGTCGCGGAGTTCGCGCGGGCGGCGGTCGCGGTGTGCGCGCTCGCCGCGGCCGAGTGGACGGCCGTACGACGGGGCGGCGGCACCCTGCCGAAGGCCGTCGTGGACGACGGGGCCGTGGCCACCGCCTTCCTCAGCGAGCGCCACCTCAGAGTCGACGGACGCCCCGCCGCGACCTTCGCGCCGCTGTCCCGGTTCTGGCGGACCGCCGACGGCTGGGTGCGCACCCACGCCAACTACCCCCACCACCGCGCCCGTCTCCTCGCCGCCCTCGGCGTCGACGCCACCGCCGCCGACGACACGCTCGTCACCCGCGTCGCCGCCGTGCTCGCCGACCGGCGCGCCGAGGAGGTGCAGGAGACGGCGTACGCGGCAGGCGCGCTCGCCGTCGCCGTACGCACCCCCGCCGACTGGGCCCGGCACCCCCAGGGCGCCGCCGTCGCGCGGCGCCCCCTGCTCTCCCTGGAGCGGATCGCGGCAGGGCCCGTACGCAGACCCGACCGCGGCCCGGCCGCGCGGGGCCTGCGCGTGCTCGACCTCACCCGCGTCATCGCCGGACCCGTGGCCACCCGGACGCTCGGGCTGCTCGGCGCGGACGTGCTGCGCGTCGACGCGCCGGGCCTGCCCGAGAGCCAGGACGCCCACAACGACACGGGCTTCGGCAAGCGCTCCGCCCTGCTCGACCTCGCACGGCCCACCGACCGGGCCACGTTCGAGGAACTCCTCGCGGCCGCGGACGTCGTCGTCACCGGCTACCGCCCCGGCGCCCTGGACCGCCACGGCCTGTCCGCCGAGGCACTCGCCGAACGGCGGCCGGGCCTCGTGATCGGGCAGTTGAGCGCGTGGGGAAGCTACGGGCCGTGGGGCGGCCGGCGCGGGTTCGACAGCCTGGTCCAGGCGGCCTGCGGCATCGCGGTCACCGAGGCCGCGCCCGACGGGACGCCGGGCGCCCTGCCCGCGCAGGCGCTGGACCACGGCACGGGATACCTCCTGGCGGCGGCCGTGCTGCGCGCGCTCACCGACCAGTGCGCGGGCGGCGGCACCCACCTCGCGCGGTTCGCCCTCGCGCAGACGGCCGCGTGGCTGACCGGTGGCGGAACGGGCGCGCGGGACACGGGCGAGCCCGGCGGTACGTACGAGCCGGGGGAGTGGCTGCGGGAAGCGGACGGCCCGCTGGGACGCGTGCGATACGCGGGCTCACCGGTGCGGTTCGACGGCGGCCCCGCCGACTGGCCGCGGCCGCCCGGCCGATGGGGAACGGACGAGCCGAAGTGGACGTGAGCACTCCCATGACGCCGGAGCCGACGGCCCGGGGCGGCGGCCGCGCGGCGGACCCGGCGCGTCAGGACCCGCTGCCGGGCCGGTCCGATGTCCCTACCGGCCCTTACGATGACCACGTGTCCGCTCCCGATCACCACGGCCCTGATCACCACGGCCCTGATCAGCACGGCCTGGATCAGCACCACGCCCCCTACATCGCCCGCGGCCCGCACGTCGCCCTCCGCCCCCTCACCCACGACGACGCGGCCGAGTTCACCGCCCTCGCCCGCGCCAGCGCGCAACTCCACCACCCGTGGCTGGCGATGCCCACCGCCTACGCCGCGTTCACGGCCTACGTCGACCGCATCGCCGAGCGGCAGTCCGTGTCCCTCCTGGTGTGCTTGCCCGACTCCGGAGGGGCCATCGCGGGATTCGTCAACATCAACAACATCGTGCGCGGCGGCTTCCAGAGCGGAGCACTCGGCTACGGCGCCTTCGCGCCCAGCGCCGGGCGCGGCCACCTGAGCGAGGGCCTCGGGCTCGTACTCCGCCATGCCTTCGGCCCGTTGGGCCTGCACCGGCTGGAGGCGAACATCCAGCCCGGCAACACCGCTTCCCTGAAACTGGTCGAGCGGCACGGATTCCGCCGGGAGGGGTTCTCACCGGGCTTCCTCTTCATCGACGGAGCGTGGCGCGACCACGAGCGCTGGGCGATCACCGCCGAAATGATCCCGGACCACGAGGGCTGAGAGAACGAGGTTGCCGTGCCCACGACCATCGGACGAGCTGTGCTGTCGCTTCCCGTCGCCCCGCTGGGCCCGGAGAACCCGCTGCCCGCACTGCTCTCCCCCCTCAAGCCCCACCACCTCGACGCGGCACAGCGCGCGCGACTCCCCGCCGCCATGGCCCGGCAGGTGGGCTACGGCCCGCTCCGCTCCGTCCTGCCCGTCCGGCGGCGCGACGGCTACTCCCGCGAGCGCACCCCCGCCGACGTCGAGGCGATCGTCATCGAGAACGACCGGCTGCGCGCGACGGTCCTGCCCGGCCTCGGCGGCCGCGTCCACTCCCTGGAGCACAAGCCGACCGGCACCCAGCTGCTCTACACCAACCCCGTCGTCCAGCCGGCCGAGTTCGCGCTGAACGGCGCGTGGTTCTCCGGCGGCATCGAGTGGAACATCGGTGCCACCGGCCACACCCCGCTCTCGATGTCCCCCCTGCACGCCGCCCGCGTCCCGGCCCCCGACGGCGGCGAGATGCTGCGCCTGTGGGAGTGGGAACGGATGCGCGACCTGCCGTTCCAGGTCGACCTGTGGCTGCCCGACGACTCCGACTTCCTCTACGTGGGCGTACGGATCCGCAACCGCCACGACCGGCCCGCGCCCGTCTACTGGTGGTCCAACATCGCCGTGCCGGAGAGCCCCACGAGCCGGGTCCTCGCCCCCGCCGCCGAAGCCTGGCGCTTCGGCTACGAACGCAGCCTGCGCCGCGTCCCCGTGCCCGAATGGGAGGGCGCCGACCGCACGTACCCCCTCAACAGCGAGCACGCCGCCGACTTCTTCTACGAGGTCCCGGACGGCGCGCGCCGCTGGATCGCCTCCCTGGACGCCGACGGCCGGGGCCTGGTGCAGACCTCGACCGACCTGCTGCGCGGCCGCAAGCTCTTCGTCTGGGGCGCCGGGCCCGGCGGCCGCCGCTGGCAGCAGTGGCTCACCGAGCCCGGCACCCCCGGCTACGCCGAGATCCAGGCCGGCCTCGCCCGCACCCAGCTGGAACACGTCCGGCTCGAAGCGGAAGGCGAGTTCTCCTGGCTGGAGGCGTACGGTCCGCTGGCCGCCGACCCGGCCACCGTGCACGGCACCGACTGGCGCGCCGCGGTCACCGAGGCCGAGGCCCGGCTGGAGGCCGCGCTGCCGCGCGCGGACGTCGAGCGGGCGTACGCCGCGTGGCGGCCCTACGCCGACCTCGACCCCAAGGACAGCCTGGCCACGGGCTCCGGCTGGGGCGCCCTCGAAGTCGAACGCGGCCGCTTCGACCTGCCCGGCACGCCCTTCGACCCCTCGACCCTCGGCGACGAGCAGGCGCCCTGGCTGGAGCTGCTGCGCACCGGCTCCATGACCCTGCCGCGGCGGGCGCTGCCCCCGGGGCCGACGCTGGTGTCGCCCTACTGGCGAGACCAGTTGGAGACCGCCGAGACCGGAAACCCCCACTACGACCACTACCTCGCCTACCACCTCGGCGTCGCCCGCTGGCACGCCGGTGACCGTTCGCAGGCCGTCCGCAGCTGGGAACAGATCGCCGGGACCCACTGGCCGTCGATGCGGTGCCTCGCCGTCGCCGACCAGGAGGACGGCCACCCGGAGCGAGCCGCCGACCGCTTCCTGCGCGCCTTCACCGACGCTCGCGAGGCGGCCGGGGACGGCCCTTCCTGGACGGCGGCACTCGCCGCGCTCGCCCGGGAGACGATCGAGGCCCTCCTCACCGTGAACCGCCCCACCGCCGCCACCCCGGTCCTGGCGGCCCTGCCTCCTGCCATCGCCGCACGCGGCCGCTTCCAACTCCTGCGCGCCCGCGTCCTCCTCGCCCTCGGCGACGCACGGGCCGCGCGCGAAATCTTCGACGCCGGCTTCGAGGTAGCCGACCTGCGGGAGGGCGACGAGACGCTCTCGGAGACGTGGTACGCGATCGCTGAGCGTTTGCTCGCGGGCGAGGGGGCGGTGACGGACGAGGTGCGGGCGCGGGTGCGGGCGGAGGGGGTGCCGTGGGGGTATGAGTTCCGTATGCGGCCGGAGTAGGGGCGGGGGGCTTTTCCCCAGCCCCGCCCCTTCCCGGCTGCGTCTGATGTGCGGCCCCGCCGCGTGGGGGGCGCGTGCCCCAGGCCCCCGGCTGCGGGCCGGTTCGCCGCCTGCGGCGGGGGCGCCCTGCGGGCGCGTCCTCAAACTCCCCCAGCTACCTCCCCCAGACTCCGTCCGGGGGTGCCCCCAGAGGTGCCCCCAACGGGCTGGATATGCGGACCGTGGTCCGTTGCCTGCGACCCGCAGGTACGAATCCACGGTCCGTGCAATCAGCCTGTCCGGCGTTTGAGGACCAACGCGGCGAAGCCGTGTTGCGGGGTCTGGGGCGAAGCCCCAGTTTCGGGAAGGGGCGGGGCAGGGGAACAAAGCGCCGCAGGCACTGGCTGGCGCACGCGCCCCCACGCGGCGGAGCCGCACATCAGACGCAGCCGGGAAGGGGCGGGGCTGGGGAACAAACCCCCGCCCTACACCGCCGGCTTGCGGTCGACGTACTCGAAGACCATCCCATCCGGATGCCGAGCCACCAGATTCCGCCCGATAGGCGTGGGGACAGGCCCCGCGATGATCTGTGCCCCCACCGCACGGAGATCGGCCAGCGACTCGTCGACGTCCGAGACGGCGATCGTGGCCGTGATCTTCCGCAGGATCGAGAGCTCCCGCTCCGGACCGCTCATCAGGAAGAAGCATCCGACGGCGGCGACGGAGACGCCACCGCGCTGGAAGCGGAGCGCTTCCGCGCCGGTGAGGCGTTCGTAGACGGCGACGGCGGCATCGAGGTCGTTGACGCACACCCTTAGCGAGGTCCCCAGAATGTTCATGGGAACAAGGCTAGTTGGAGGCGGTGCCCCCGCGGGCCCGGCGACCGGAACAACCCGCTGGTCCCACCGGCGGTCATACCCTGCACAGGAGTTCGGCGTGCAGGACCGCGAACCACGCGTCCGGCGAGCCGCCCCACGTCCGCCACGCACCGGCGATCCGGCGCAGGCCCGCCTCGTCCGTGAAGGAGCCGGACACCGCGAGGCCCGCGTACGACGACGCGACCGTACGGTCCGCCCACAGGCCGCTCCACCACGCCCGCTCCTCCGGGGAGGCGAAGCACCACGCGGAGGCGGTGGCGGTGATGCCGGTGAGGCCGGCGCCGCGGGCCCAGGCGAGGAGGTGGCGGCCGGCGTCGGGTTCGCCGCCGCTCGCGCGGGCGACCCGGTGGTAGAGGCCGAGCCAGTCGTCCAGCCCCGGCACCCGGGGATACCAGGTCATGGCCGCGTAGTCCGCGTCGCGCACCGCGATCACCCCGCCGGGCCGGCACACCCGTCGCATCTCGCGCAGCGCGCCCACCGGATCGCCGAGGTGCTGGAGCACCTGGTGGGCGTGGACGACGTCGAACGAGTCGTCGGGGAAGTCCAGGGCGTGGACGTCGCCGACCGTGAAGTGCGCGTTGTCCAGGCCGCGTTCACCCGCCGTCGCGCGGGCCGGGTCCAGGATCTCCTCCGCGGTGTCGAGCCCCACGACCCGGCCCTCCGGTACGAGCGCGGCGAGGTCGGCGGTGATGGTGCCGGGTCCGCAGCCGATGTCCAGGATCTCCTGGCGCGGCGTCAGTTCGGGCAGCAGATACGCGGCGGAATTGGCGGCGGTGCGCCAGGTGTGCGAACGCAGGACGGATTCGTGGTGTCCGTGGGTGTAGACGGCGGCGGACGGTTCCGGCATGGCGGCCCCCTCGGTGAGCGCCCGCTCCGGCGCGGGCGGGACACCTCACCGTACGCAGCGCTCCCACATCATGAGAACACCGTCTCATCATCTGGTCAGGGTGTCGTCGGCAGCCGGTAGACCACCAGTGCCTCGTTCTCCTTCGAAAGGGTCAACGAACGTGGTGCGGCCGCCACTTCACCGTCGTACGCCAGATGCGTGCCCGGCTCGATGCCGTCGATCCGCAGGTGCCGCAGCCGGGCGGATCTCAGCACGGGCGAGTGCTTGAGGTCGCCGGTCAGCGCCGCCAGGAGCAGTCGCGTACGGGCCAGCCGGCCGCCGGAGACCGTGCGGACGTCCAGCACGCCGTCCGCCAGGTCGTGCCGTCGCAAGGGCGTGAGCCCCAGGCCGCGGTAGGTGCAGTTGCCCGCGAAGAGCATCCACAGCTCCCGCGACCTGCCGTTGATCTCGATCCGCGTCGGCCGCGCCGTCCGCAGCACCTCCACGGCGGCCAGTATCCCGGCCGGCCAGGCGCCGATCCGCGGGGCCCAGCGCTCCCGCACCCGCACCAGCTCGGGGTACGCGCCGATGCTGAAGGTGTTCAGGAACCAGCCGTGGTCACCCATCCGGACCAGGTCGACCGCCACCGCCTCCCCGGACTCGACGGCCCGGCAGGCGTCGGCGACGGTCTCGATGCCCAGGTCGTACGCGAAGTGGTTGAGGGTGCCGCCGGGCAGCACGGCCAGTGGCAGCCCGTACCGTCTGGCGGTGGCGGCCGCCGCGGTGACGGAGCCGTCGCCGCCGAACACGCCGAGCGCGCCGCCGAGTTCGAAGGCGCGGTTGGCCGCCCGCTCCAGCGCCTTGTCCAGCGGCTCGCCGGGCCCGTCGGGCTCCGGGCCGGCCTCGACGACCTCCGCGCGCGGGAGGGCCGCCCGCACCTCGTCGGCGGCGTCCGCGCGCACGGCCACGCGCTGCCCGGCGGCGGCGTTGGTGACCACGACCAGGCCCGCGCCGCCGGGCAGCGCCGGGGCGTCCGCCCGGGGGCGCGCGGGCGGCGCGAGCTGGGCGCGGGTGGGCGCGAGGCCGCGGACGGCGAAGGCGGCGCCCGCGCCGAGCGCCGCGCCCGCGAGCACGTCACCCGGATAGTGGACGCCGGTGTAGATCCGGGAGAAGCACACGGACGCGGCGATCGGCGCCAGCGCCAGCCCCCACCTGCGGTTCTCCAGGGCGACCCCGGTCACGAAGGCGATCGCCGAGGCGGAGTGGCCGGAGGGGAAGGAGGTGGTGACCGGCTGGCGGGCGAGCCGTCGTACGAGCGGCACGGCGTCCATTACGGGCCGCACGCGGCGCACCGAGCGCTTGCCGAGGGTGTTGACCGTGGCGGAGGCGACGGCCAGCGACGCGACCCCGCGGAGCGCCGCGCGCCGGGCGGGCCGGCCGCCGGCGGCCGCGGCGCCCGCCGCCAGGCCGAACCACAGGAGGCCGTGGTCCGCGCAGCGGGAGAGCCGGGGCAGGGCGCGGTCGGCGCCCGGCCAGTGCCGTTCGGCCACCGCCAGGAAGGCTTTGCGGTCCCAGGTGCTCAGTACGTGGCGCATAGGGAGCCGGGTACCCCCGTGCGCCGCGTCGATGCTTCTCCGGCGCGGATCGGCCGCGAAGGCCGGACGGGCCCGGTCGTGCGGCCCCTCCGGCCCTCGTCTGCCAAGTCAGGACGTCACGGGCATCTTCGGGGCGTCGTCGCGGTCATGGTGGCGGCTGATGTTCTTCTCCAGGAGGGCCAGGCACTCCGCCACCCCCACGCTGTCCGCCGTGAACTCCGGCAGGCGGCCGTCCGCGGCCTTCAGGCCGGTCAGCGCCGCGTCCATCGCGGTCTGCGCGGCGAAGAGGCACGGCGTGCTGTAGATCGCCACGTCGACGCCGAGCGCGCCGAGCTCCGGGAGGGAGAGCCGGGGGGACTTGCCGCCCGCGATCTGGTTGAAGAGCAGCGGTTTGTCGCCGATGACCTCGCGGACCTTGCGTATCCAGTCGACGCTGCGGACGCCGTCGACCAGCACGACGTCCGCGTCGGTGGCCGCCAGGGCCTTCGCGCGGCGCAGGATCTCCGCCTCCTCCGTGGCGTCGGTGCGGGCCACGACGACGAGGTCGCGCCGGGATTCGAGGACCATCGTGAGCTTGTCCAGATACTCCTCCAGGGGCAGCACCTGTTTGCCGTCCACGTGCCCGCAGCGCCGTGGCCGTTTCTGGTCCTCCAGGATCACTCCGGAGGCGCCGATGGCCTCCAGGTGCTGGACGACGTGGCAGGCCGTCTCCGGGTCGACGTAGCCGTCGTCGATGTCCACGAGCAGGTGCTGGGCGGGGAAGGCGAGGCGCAGCCGCTGGACGAAGGCCACCAGGTCGGGCCAGGCGATGAAGCCGATGTCGGGCAGGCCGTAGTGGGACGCGGCGAAGCCGAAACCGGAGACGAACATGCCGTCGTAGTGCTGGGCGGCGGCGGACGCGGAGAACATGTCGAAGACACCGATCAGGGGCGTCGTTCCGTCTTCGGCGATGGCCGCACGTAGCCGATCGGGGTGGTTCACGGTACCCTCCGGAACATTGGGTTGCGTCGATGCGACGCCCCGGCCAACCGCCTGCGAAGCTCCGGCCGGTGCGCGTGCATCACGGGACGCATCTGGGAAACGCAGCAGGGACAGGGCCGAGACCCACGCCGGTGGCGAGGGGTCCCGGCCTTCGTTCGTGTGGATCCGTGTTCGGGGTGTGCCGTCCGGACATTAGTCAAGGAATGGTCATGCGGCAATGTTGGGCGAGTAAAGAGGAGTTCGCCGCGATGCTTTTGAGCCGATCGCCCCAACGCCCTTGAGATCATCGCCGGGTGGCCGCCCGGCCCGCCGTCTCGTCGCATTCCGGATACCGGGGGAGAAGGGCGCGTCCGGGCGTCCCGCCCACAATGGCGCGTTCACCCCGCCCGCCTCGCCGCCGTCCGGATTCGTGCCGACAATGGGTGCCATGAGTTCCGACACGCTGCTGGAGCGGCACGCCGAGGCCCTCGCCCTGTTCACCGACCGCGTGCACGCCGTCGGCCCCGGTCAGTGGAGCGATCCGACGCCCTGCACCGAGTGGACCGTGCGCGAGCTGGTCAACCACCTCACCGCCGAACAGCTGTGGGTGCCACCACTGTTGGACGGCGCGTCCATCGAGGATCTCGGCGACACCCTCGACGGCGACGTGCTCGGCGACGACCCGGTCGCCACCTGGGACGCCGCCGTCGCCGGGGCCCGCGAGGCGTTCGCCGCGCCCGGCGCCCTGAAGCGGACCGTGCAGCTCTCCTACGGGCCCACCGCGGCCGACGCCTACGCCTCGCAGATGGTCTCCGACGCGGTCGTGCACGCCTGGGACCTCTCCCGGGCCATCGGTGCCGACGAGCATCTCCCCGCGTCTCTCGTGGAGTTCACCCGGCGCGAGGTCGAGCCGTATGCCGGAAACCTCTCCGGCACCGGCCTCTTCGCCGACCCCGTCGAGCCTCCCGAGGGCGCCGACGTCCAGACCCGGCTGCTCGCGCAGCTGGGACGGAAGGTCTGAACCGCCGGGCGCGCGCTCACTCCCCGCCCGCCGGGTCCACGTCCGGCGGCAGTGGCGGCACCGCCGGATCCGTCACGAACTCCACCACCGCCGGTACCTCCGCGGCCAGCGCCTGCCGCCACGCCCCCTCGACGTGCTCGGGCCGGTCCACACGGATGCCCGTCATCCCGATCGAGCGCCCGAACGCCGCGTACGACACGTCCGGCAGCTGCTGCGACGGCAGGAACTGCGGGGAGCCGCTCCTGGCCCGCAGCTCCCAAGTCGCCTGACTGATGTCGTGGTTGTTCCACACGCCGATGACCAGCCGGGGGTCCTCCCACCGCCCGTGGTACTTCGCCGCGGTGATCAGCTCGGTCATGCCGTTCATCTGCATCGCGCCGTCCCCCACCAGCGCCACCACCGGCCGGCCGGGATGCGCGAACTTCGCGCCGATCGCGTACGGCACACCGGACCCCATCGTGGCCAGCGTCCCGGACAGCGAGCCCCGCATCGTGCCGCGCATCCTGATGTGCCGCGCGTACCAATGGGCGACCGAACCGGAGTCGGACGTGAGGATCGCGTCCTCCGGGAGCAGCGGCGACAGGGCCCGCGCCACGTACTCCGGGTTCACCGGCTCCGCCGCCGCCCCGGCGCGCCGGGCCATCGTCTCCTCCCACCGCCGCACCCCAGCGACGATCCCCTCCTGCCAGTCGCGCCGCTCCTTGCGGTGCAGCAGCGGCAGCAGCAGCCGCAGGGTGGCCCGCGCGTCGCCGGTCAGATTGACCTCGTACGGATAGCGCATGCCGATCAGGCGCGGGTCGACGTCGATCTGCACGGCACGGGCCTGGTCGTACTCCGGAAGGAACTGCGTGTAGGGGAAGTTGGAGCCGATCGTCAGCAGCGTGTCGCAGTCGCGCATCATCTCGTACGAGGGCCGGGTGCCGAGCAGCCCCACCGCCCCGGTCACAAAGGGAAGTTCGTCGCTCAGCGCGTCCTTGCCCAGGAGGGCCTTGGCGACGCCCGCGCCCAGCACGTCCGCGACCTCCTCGGTCTCCGCGCGGGCACCCGCCGCGCCCTGCCCGATCAGAACGGCCACCCGCTCACCGGAGTTGAGCACCTCCGCCGCCCGGTGCAGCGACTCGGCGGACGGCACCGTCTCCCAGCCGCTGAGGTCCAGGCTGGAGGGCACCATCTTGAAGGCGTGCGCGGGCGGCGCGTAGTCGAGATCCTGGACGTCGCCGGGGATGATGACGGCCGTGGGGGAGCGGCGCGCGTACGCGGTGCGGACGGCCCGGTCGAGGACATTCGGCAGCTGCTCGGGGACGTTCACCGTCTCCAGGTAGTCGCAGGCGACGTCCTTGAAGAGCGAGTGCAGGTCCACCTCCTGCTGGTACGCGCCGCCCATCGCCGACCGGTGCGCCTGCCCGACGACGGCCACCACCGGCACATGGTCGAGCTTCGCGTCGTAGAGGCCGTTGAGCAGATGGATCGCGCCCGGCCCGGACGTGGCGGCGCACACCCCCAGCCGGCCGCTGAACTTGGCGTAGCCGACCGCCTCGAACGCCGCCATCTCCTCATGGCGGGACTGGATGAACCGGGGCAGGTCGCCCGCCCGTTCCCAGGCCGCCAGCAGCCCGCTGATCCCGTCGCCGGGACAGCCGAAGACCTGTTCCACACCCCACGCGCGCAGCCTCGCCAGCAGGAAGTCGGACACTTTCTGGCTCATGAGGCTCACCTGGTCTCGGATGGGGGCGGGATTCGTTGCTCCGTACGGGTGGCCGTTGCCGGGGCCGGGGCGGGTGAGGGGCGGTCAACGAGGCATGTCCTCCTGGCAGGTGCGGCGGTGCTGTGCCCGGTGCGTGGGCCGGTCACCCTCCATCGAAACCCCGCCGGCGTCCCCGCGCCCGCCCGTCGGCCGGCGCGGTTTACCCCCGGCGGCCCCGGGCAAGCGGCCCCATGTGCTTCGGACGGGAAGCACGTCCGCGGGAGCAGCCACCGTGCTCCGGGCGTGTGCGCCTTCCGTCCGGGAGCCCCTTCGAGCCGGAACTTCCGCGGTCACCGTCCCACCGTTCAGGGAGACCTCCATGCCCATGACCCGTGCGACGACAGCCCCCACCGCCCCGGCCTCCCCGGCCAGGCGGCAGCGCACCCACCGCGCCGCGCCGCGCCCGCACCCCCACCACGACGCGCCCGACACCCAGCCCGCCTTCCGACGCCTCGCCGCCCTGCCGGACGGACCCGCCAAGGACGCCCTGCGCCAGCAGATCGTCCGCGCCTGGATGCCCATGGCCGAGCGGCTGGCCCTCCAGTTCCGCAACCGCGGCGAGACGGTGGAGGACCTCCGCCAGGTCGCGCTGCTCGGCCTGGTCAAGGCCGTGCACCGCTACGACCCCGACCGCGGCTCGGCCTTCGAGAGCTTCGCCGTGCCCACCATCGTGGGCGAGGTCAAACGGCACTTCCGCGACCACATGTGGGACGTCCACGTGCCGCGCCGCGTCCAGGAGCTCCGCAACCGCGTACGCACCGCCTGGCACGAACTCACCCGCTCGGCCGACGGCCGCGGCCCCGGCGTCGAGGAGATCGCCCGCCACACCGGCCTCACCGAGGACGAGGTACGGGCCGGACTGGAGGCACTCCAGAGCTACAACACGCTCTCCCTCGACGCGGAACTCCCCGGCGCCGACGACAGCTACGCGCTCGTCGACACCCTCGGCGAGCCCGAACCCGGCTTCGACCTCGTCGTCGACCGGGAGTCCCTCAAACCGGAGCTGCGCGCGCTGCCGGAGCGTGAACGCGAGATCCTCTACCTGCGCTTCTTCTGCGACATGACGCAGAGCCGCATCGCGGAACACCTGGGCATCTCCCAGATGCACGTCTCGCGCCTGCTCTCGCGGACTTGCACGCGGCTGTGCGAGCGGGTGTGCGCGGCGTGATGTTCTGTTCCCCAGCCCCGCCCCTTCCCGAACTGGGGCTTCGCCCCAGAGCCCTGACCGCGCTCCGCGCGGTGTCCTCAATCGCCGGACGGGCTGAATCGGCACCCACATCAGCCAAATCCAGCCCGTTGGGGGCACCTCCCAGCGGTAGCTGGGGGAGTTTGAGGACGCGCCCGTAGGGCGCTGGGGTCCGGGGTCTCCCCCCCCACGCGGCGGAGCCGCACATCAAACGCAGCCGGGAAGGGGCGGGGTAGGGGAACAAAGCGCCGCAGGCGCAACCCCCGCACAACCCCCGGCTCACCCGCCCAGCCGTGTCGGGCCGCCGCCGCGCCCGTGATCTGCCAAGGTGGTCGCAGGGCCGAGGCGGGCGGAGGTACGGATGCAGGCGAGCCTTCCGGCGCTGCTGGCCGTCACCGCACCGGAACGCGGCCTCCCCGTACTGCCCGAGCTCGCCGCCCACCTCGCCGGAGCCGCCGACCGCAGCGAGCCCGAACCCCTCGGCGGCGGCCCCGCGCTGCGCGCCGCCGCCTGCGGCTACTGGTCCCGGCGCGGCCTGCCCACCGAACCGGACCAGGTCATCGCCGCCCCCGGCGGCCCCCCGCTGCTCCTCGCCCTGCTCGCCGCCGCGGGCGGCGACGTCCTCCTCACCCGCCCCTGCGCCGCCTGGTACCTGCCACTCGTCCGGCTCGCCGGGCGCCCCGCCTTCCACGTGCCCGTGCCGGCCGAGTGCGGGGGCGTCCCCGACCCGTTCGCGCTGCTGGAGACGGTGCGCCGGATCCGTGACGAGGGCGGCAGGCCCCGCCTGCTGGTCCTGTCCGCCGCCGACGACCCGACCGGCACCATCGCACCGCCCGAGATCCTGCACGAGGTCTGCGAGGCGGCGGTCGCCGAGGACATGACCGTCGTCAGCGACGAGACCTGGCGCGACACGCGCCACCACCGGGGCGGGACCGTCTTCCTCGGCCCCGCCGAGATGTGGCCCGAGCACGTCGTCGTCCTCACCGACCTCGCCGGGGCCCTCACCCCGACCGCCTGGCCCGCCGCCGTGGCCCGCTTCCCCACCGGGGGCCGCGGCCCCGTGCTGCGGGCCCGGGTCACCTCGGCGCTCGCCGCCGTACGCGCCGAACTGGCGCCCCCCGTCGCCGCGGCCGCCGCCTACGCCCTGACCGAACCCGGGCCCGTACGCGCCCGGACAGCGGCCGCCGCCCGGCTCTACGGCACCCTCGGCGCCGCCGCCCGCGAACGGCTCGCCACCGCCGGGGTGCTCAGCAGGCCCCCGCAGACCGGCCCGTACCTCTACGCCGACCTCGGCGAGCTCCGCACCGCCCTCGCCGCCCGTGCCATCACCGACTCCGTCGAACTGGAGGCCCACCTCAGCGCCGTGCTCGGCCGGCCCGTCCCCGGCGGTCACCGCTTCGGGGACGCCCCCGACGACCTCCGGGTCCGGCTGTCCACGCCACCACTCCTCGGTGCCACCGACGCCGAGCGGCAGCGCGCCCTGTCCGCGCCGGACCCGCTGGCCGTGCCCGGTGTCCGCGCGGCGCTGACCGAATTCGGCTCGGTCTTCAGCGAACTCGCCGACAGCTGACCTACCGTCGATGCCGACCGTGCGTACCGAGCCTCCAGCGCCCACCGGGCCGCCGCCCCCGAGGCCGGCCGCGCGGGCGGGCGCGCGCAGCACCACAACGGTTCCCCATGGAATGGAGCCCTCTCGATGACCGAACAGACCGAGCGCTCCCTCACCGAGCACCCCGACTCCCTCACCCGCCCCCGCCCCCGGCCGCGCCCTCTTGGCGAGAACCGCCTCTGGCCGCGGTCCTTCGCCGACCGCCTCACCACCCCGCTGCCCGGGATCCGCGCCCTGGCCCGGCTCGCCCGCGAGCGCAGACTGCGGCCCGACCCCGCCGCCCTGGGGCAGGTCCCCGCCCTGCCCGTCGAGCTCGGCCCGCTGCCCGTCGTCGACGCCACGACCACCGCCGTCACCTGGGCCGGACACGCCAGCTGGGTGCTGCGCGCCGGCGGTCTGACGGTCCTCACCGACCCCGTCTGGTCCCGCAAGATCCTCGGCACGCCCGCCCGGCTCACCCCCGTCGGCGTCCGCTGGGAGGACCTCCCGGCCGTCGACGCGGTCCTCATCAGCCACAACCACTACGACCACCTGGACGCCCCGACCCTCAAGCGCCTGCCCCGCGACACGCCCCTCCTCCTCCCCGCGGGCCTCGGCCGCTGGGCGCGGCGCCGCCGCTTCACCCACGTCACCGAGCTCGACTGGTGGGAATCCGTCGAACTCCCCGGCCCGGCGGGTCCGGTCCGCTGCGACTTCGTCCCCGCCCACCACTGGAGCAAGCGCACCCTCACCGACACCTGCCGCTCCCTGTGGGGCGGCTGGGTGCTCACCGCTCCCGGCGGGCACCGGGTCTATTTCGCGGGCGACACCGGTTACGGCCACTGGTTCGAGGCCATCGGCCGCCGCTACGACGGCATCGACCTCGCCCTGCTGCCCATCGGCGCGTACGAACCGCGCTGGATGCTCGGCCCCGTCCACACCGACCCGGAGGAGGCCGTACGCGCCTGCGGCGACCTGGGCGCACGCGCGATGGCTCCGATGCACTGGTCGACGTTCGTCCTCTCCGCGGAACCCCCGCTGGAGCCACTGCACCGGGTCCGCGCGGCGTGGGAGTCGACGGGCCGCCCACGCGAGGACCTGTGGGACCTGCCGATCGGAGGCAGCCGGATCCTTTAACAAGGCTGCGCACTCGCATCAGCCACATCAGGCCTGTCCGGCGTTTGAGGACACCGCCGCGCAGCGGTGGTGCGGACAGGTCCGGCTAAGCCTCCAGCACATGGACCCGCACCGGCGAACCACTCGCCGGTGCGACCGTCTCGCGCTCACGCCGCATGCCCAGCTTCCGCATGACCGCCTCCGAGGCGTCGTTGCCGACCCTGTGCACGCCCACCACCCGGGCGAGCCCCCGGTCGCGCAGGGCGAAGTGCAGCACAGCGCGCGCCGCCTCGGTCGCGATGCCCCGGCCCCAGAAGGGGCGGCCCAGCCGCCAGTCGATCTCCACGGCGGGCAGGATCTCCGGCAGGTACTCCGGCACGGTCAGCCCCGCGAACCCGGCCAGGCACCCCGTCTCCCGCACCTCCACCGCGAAGAGGCCCACCCCTCGCTCGTCCCACTCCCGCTCCCACCGCGCGATGACCGCGGCCGTCTGCTCCCGGTCCCGTGCGGAGCCGTCCACGACGCACCGCATCACCTCCGGATCGGCGTTGATCGCCGTCATCGGCTCCAGGTCGTCCTCGCGCCAGCGGCGCAGCGTCAGTCGGGGCGTACGAAGCGAGGTCATGCCGGCATCCTGCCCAGGGGCCCCACCCCGGATGCGGCGGCGGGTGCCTCTTCTCCCTGCTCGGCGGGGGTGGTGGACGAATGACGGCGGGCGGGGGGCCCGGCAGCACCTTTTGCGGTCCGCGGTGCCGCTGCGCGGGACAAAAATCACGGATTTTGCGGAGGCCGACCATCCGGTCACCATGTCCTGTCGCACAGATCCGCGACCTGCCCGCAGGACGAGAGGCGCACCACCTCATGCACGACACCGACGGCACGAACAGCCGCCGTTTCGGCCTACCGACCGCGGTCGCCCTGGTGATGGGAAACATCATCGGTGGCGGCATTTTCCTGCTGCCCGCTTCCGTCGCGCCGTTCGGCACGGTCAGCCTGCTCGCGTTCGGTGTTCTCACCATCGGCGCGATCGCGCTGGCCCTGGTCTTCGGCCGGCTCGCCGAGCGCCATCCGCGTACCGGGGGACCGTACGTCTACGCCCGCGCGGCCTTCGGCGACTTCGCCGGGTTCCTGTCCGCGTGGTCGTACTGGACGATGACCTGGGTCAGCAACGCCGCCCTGGCCGTCGCCGGTGTCGGCTACTTCCATGTGCTCACCGGGGGCACCTCCTCCAAGGGCACCGACCTCGTCGTGGCCCTGGCCGCTCTCTGGCTGCCGGCGCTGGTGAACCTCGCGGGCACGCGCTGGGTGGGTGCCATCCAGCTGATCTCCACCGTGCTGAAGTTCGTCCCGATGCTGTTCGTCGCCGTCGTGGGCCTCTTCTACTTCGACCCCGCGAACCTCGGCGCCTTCACCGAGGGCAGCGGCGGCGACTGGGTGGGCGGCCTGACCGCGTCGGCCGCGATCCTGCTCTACAGCTACGTGGGCGTGGAGTCCGCCGCCATGAGCGCGGGCGAGGTCCGCGACCCGGAGCGCAACGTCGGGCGCGCGAGCGTGCTCGGCACCATCGGCGCGGCCGTGGTCTACCTCCTGGGCACGCTGTCCGTCTTCGGCACCGTCCCGCACGACAAGCTCGTGAAGTCCACCGCGCCGTTCTCGGACGCCGTGAACGCGATGTTCGGCGGCCACTGGGGCGGCACGCTGATCGCGGCCGCCGCGGTGATCTCGATCATGGGCGCCCTCAACGGCTGGACGCTGATGAGCGCCCAGGCCCCGTACGCGGCGGCGAAGGACGGCCTCTTCCCGGCGGCCTTCGGCAAGAAGCGCCGCGGGGTGCCCACGGTGGGCGTGCTGGCGGCGGCCGTGCTGGCCTCGCTGCTGACCCTCGTCAACTACACCCTCGGCGAGGGCGGCGTCTTCGAGATCCTCGTCCTGATCACCACTTTCTCCGCGACCGTGCCGTATCTGCTGGCCGCGGCCGCGCAGGTGTACTTCCTGCTGACGGGGCAGCGCGACAAGGTCCGCACGGGCCGGCTGGCACGGGACATGGTGCTCGCCCTCGGCGCGTTCGCCTTCTCCTTCTGGCTGGTGGCCGGCGCGGGTTACGCGGCGATCTACCAGGGCGTGCTGTTCCTCTTCGCGGGCATCCTCGCGTACGTGTGGATCGCGGCCCGCCGCCCGGCTTCCGGCACGTCCCAGGAGGACGCGCCGGAAGCCGCGGACGAGCCGGCCGCGGAGGCCGTCAGGCAGTGATGCCGCCGTCGAGGAGGAGGTCGGCACCCACGGTGAAGCCGGCCTCCTCCGACGCGAGATAGAGGACCGCGGCCGCTATCTCGCCGGGGGCGCCCGCACGCCCCGCCGGCACGGTCTGCCGCATCCGCTCCGCCTTGTCCCCCGCGGACTCGCCGGGGCGGCTGGACATCGGGGTCTCCACGGGGCCGGGGCTGACCGCGTTGATGCGGATCCCGTCGCCGATGTGGTCCCGCGCCGCGCTGCGGGTGAGTGCGGAGACGGCCGCCTTGCTCGTCACATAGGCGCCGAAGCCCTCCAGGCGCATATGGGTGCCGAGGTTGGACGCGACGTTGACGATGGCGCCGCCGCCGTGGGCCCGCATGTGGTCGATCTCGTGCTTCATCGACAGCCACACGCCCTTGAGGTTGGTGGCCAGCACCGCGTCCCAGTCGTCCTCCGGGATGTCGGCGACCTTGGCGGGCGGCGGGAGCAGACCGACGTTGTTGACGGCCACGTCGAGGCTGCCGAAGTGCTCGACGGTCCGCTCCACCAGCGCCCGGACCTCGGCGGACACGGTCACGTCGGCGGTGACCGCGAGGGCCTCGCCTCCCGCGGCCGCGATCCGCGCAACGGTCTCCTTCAGCGGCGCCTCCCTGCGGCCCGCGACCACGAGCCGCGCGCCCTCCTGGGCGAAGGCGAGCGCGATGGCCCGGCCGATGCCCGTACCGCCGCCGGTGACGAGAACGGTCCTGCCGGTGAAGCGTGCGGTCATGACGACAACCCTTCGGTTTCTCTCGAACAAGCTTGAACAAGAATGATCGGTCTTGAATAAGGGCCGCAAAGAGCCGCCCCAGTGGGAGCCGCGGGCTCAGTCCAGCAGGGACAGCGCCTGCGCGGCCGCGTCCCGCAGCCGGCCCGGCCCCGGGTCCGCCTTGCCCACCACGCGCATCCCCTGCATCAGCACCATCAGCATCCGCGCCAGCGCGACCGGGTCCCGCCCGGCGGGCAGCTCGCCCTGCGCCCTCGCCCGCATCAGCGCCGAGGCGAGCGCGGTCTCCAGGCCCTGCCAGCTCTCCCCGACCCTGTGGGCCGCGGCCGGATCGTGTGCCGCGAGCTCGACGGCCGTGTTGGTGACGAAACAGCCGCGCCGCAGGTCGTCGCAGGTGGCCTCGTCGGCGAAGCGCCGCACCAGGGCCCGCACCGCGGGCAGCGCCGGACCGGGCTGCGACAACTCCTCCACGATGCGCGGGTCGCTCTGCTCGCCGTAGCGCTCCAGGGCCTTCAGGTAGAGCTCACGTTTGCTCCCGAAAGTCGCGTAGAGGCTCGCCCGTGCGATGCCGAGACGCTCGACGAGATCCGCCAGCGACGTCGCTTCGTAACCGCGCTCCCAGAACAGCTCCAGGGCTGACTGAAGAGCGGCGTCCGGGTCGAATTCCTTGGTCCTGGCCACGTGTCCGACCGTAGACCTATCAAGAACGATCAGTCAATAATCGACGGGGCATCTCGTGGCGGGCTACCCCACGTCGAGCGCGTTCGGCAGCCCCAGGCCGTACCGCACCTCGTCGTTCCCCCTGAAGAACTCCAGCTCCGGCGCGCGGTACAGCGGGATCACCGCGCACCGCTCCGCTTGCGAACCCACGGTGTCCAGCAGCGCGTTGACCGCCGCGCGGGCGGAGGCGTTGGCCCCCTCCATCGTGGCGAGGTCGATGTCGGTGGCGACGTAGTCACCGCAGAGGAAGAGGTTGGGGATCGCCGTACGCGCCTGCGGGCGGTTGAACCAGGTGCCCACGGGGTGGATGAGCAACTGCTCGTCGTTGGTGGGCCGCGGGCCGCCGGTCTCCACGGCCGGGTCCAGGAACCACGAGTGCAGCGAGGCGTCGCTCAGCACCGTGCGCCCGGTGTCGTTGAGCCCCGCCTTCATCTGCGCCCACACCTCGCGGGCGACCTCCTCGCGGGTGCACTGCTTGGCGGTCCTGCCGTAGAGGATGCCCGGCTTGTCCCACTCGGAGACGTCCGCCGACAGGCAGTCGACGGCCACGCCGTCACCGTAGTCGGCGCGGAAGTCCCGGCCGGACCAGAACTGCGCCTGCCCCACGGAGGTGATCGACCAGGGGGAGTCGATGTGGTTGACGTGGCCGTGGACGACGGGTGCCGGCTCCGTCAGATAGAACTGAATGCCCGTCATCCAGTCGGTGCGCAATGCGTCACAGCGGCCCAACTGGGGGTCTGCTGCGCGCACTTGCGCGTTCCAGGTGGTGCGGGCGTGTTCCACCGGCATGGCCGAGACGAAGTGGTCGGCGGTCACCGACTGCCGGGCCCCGGCAGGGTCCTGGACGACGGCCTCGGCGATCCGGCCGCCGTCGAGCCGGAGGTCCCGCACGGTCCAGCCGACGCGGAAGGTGACACCGAGCGAGCGCAGATAGGCCACCCAGGGGTCTATCCACGCCTCGTCGGTCGGCGCGTTCAGCACCCGGTCCGGCTCGCCGTCCGCGCCCCGGCCCAGCACGTTGAAGAGGAACGCCTCCACGCAGGTGCAGACGGTCCGGGTGCTGGCGACCTCGGCCTTCGTGGCCACGATGTTGCGGGTGATGCCTATGGCCAGCAGCCGCTGGTAGTTCGGCGACATGCGGGCGGCGCGGATGAACTCCCACCAGGGCATCCGCTCCCACGCGTCGAGCCGCCGCCGCTCGCAGCTGGTGAACCAGACGAGCATCCGGTCGGCGAAGTACGCCAGCTCGCCGGCCGGGATGTTCCCGAAGGCGTCGAAGAAGCCGAGGAGCGCGCGGCGCAGGGCGTCCGGGGTGAGGACGGCGGGCGGCCGGCCGAGGGTGTGGAAGGGCAGCCGGATGTCCTCGTGGCCGATCCGGGCGAACAGCTCCTCGGAGGACGGCACGAGGTTGTCGTGACAGCCGCCCGGGTTGCCGGGGAAGGGGATGCGGCGCATGGTGTCGGGGAGGTTGCGGTAGAAGCCGGGGAAGAAGCGGAAGCCGTGCTCGGCGGGCAGGGGTCTGCGGTTGCCCCGCGCGCTCCCCGGCACGTCCATGCTGCGGGCCTTGCCGCCGGGCGCCTTCTTCTCGTACACCGTCACCCGGAAGCCGCGCTCGGCGAGTTCATGGGCGGCGGTCAGCCCGGCGACGCCGCCGCCGAGCACCGCGACGCTCTGCCCGCCGGATCTCCTGCGCGGGGCCGCGGCCGCCGGGCCGCTCGCGAGCGCGGTGGTCCCGGCAGCCGCGGCGACCGCCGCCGCGCCACCGATGAAGCCCCTGCGTGTGCTGCCGGTACCGCCCATGTGCCCAGCCCCCTGCCGCCGGTGACCCGTCACTTCCGGCGCCGGAGCATATGGGTGTCACCCTCACCCCGGAAGGCTTCAGGGGACTCGCTGTACGTCGCCCCGCACATTGACGCGAAACCGTCCCTGTCCCGTGGGACGCTTGAGTCACCGGCACCCGCGACGAAGGGGATACCTCATGGCCGTCGAACCGCTCTCGCAGAAGGACGTCGAGGACCGCCTCCAGGAGCTGCCCGGCTGGACGACGGACGGTGAACGGATCAGCCGCACGTACGCCTTCGAGGGGCACTTCCAGGCTGCGGCGATGGTGATTCACATCGCCCAGATCCAGGAGGAGTTGGGACATCACTCGGATCTGACGCTGGGTTACAACACGGTTCGGGTGAGCGTGAACACGCACAGTGTGGGCGGGAAGGTGACGGGTCTGGACGTGGAGCTGGCGCGTCGGGTGGAGGCGATTGCCGCGGGGCACGGGGCGCGGCCGTAGTTCGCCTGCGGCGGGCTTTGTTTCCCCAGCCCCGCCCCTTCCCGAAACCTGGGAGACCCCGGACCCCCTGACCGCGCTCCGCGCGGTGTCCTCAAACGCCGGACGGGCTGAATTGCGTACCCACATCAGCCAAATCCAGCCCGTCCGGCGATTGAGGACGCGCCCGCAGGGCGCTCTCCGCCGCAGGCGGCGAACCGGCCCGCAGGCGGCAACGGTCATCAGCGAGGTTCCGGTGAGCGTCAGCGCACCCGCGCCTCGGATTCCAGTGGCTCGTCGTCGTCCGGGAGGCGGACGTCGATCACCGCTATGTTGACCTCGACCACCTCGAGGCCCGTCATCCGCTCGACCGCGTTGATGACGTTCTCGCGGACCTCGCCCGCGACGGCCGTGATCGGGACGCCGTATTCGACCACGATGTCGAGGTCGACCGCCGTCTGGCGCTCGCCGACCTCGACCTTCACCCCGCGGGTGACGCTCGACCGCGCGCCGGGCACCCGCTCGCGCACCGCGCCCAGCGTGCGGGCGAACCCGCCGCCGAGCGTGTGCACGCCCGGCACCTCACGGGCGGCCAGGCCCGCGATCTTCTCCACGACGCCGTCGGCGATCGTGGTCCGGCCGCGGGTGGCCGCCGGCGCGTCCGCGCCGGGCGTGCTGGGCTGGACCGTCGTGCCCGGTTCGCCGGACGTGGCTATGGACGGGCTCGTCGTCATGACCGTCTCTCCTCGACTCGGTGGTACGGCCGGTTTCCCACCCGGACTTCTGTCCGGGACCGCCGAGCTCATCCATGCCCGTCCGGCAGAGGCCGAATCAGCGGTCGAATCAGAGGTCGAACTCGTCCGGATCCGGCCCGAGCCGGGTGCCGTTGTCGAGCCCGGCGAGGGCCTGGAGGTCCGCGCCGTCCAGCTCGAAGCCGAAGACGTCGAGGTTCTCCCGGATCCGGGACGGGGTCACGGACTTGGGGATGACCACGTTGCCGAGCTGGAGGTGCCAGCGCAGCACGATCTGGGCCGGGGTCCGGCCGTGCTTGGCGGCGAGGCCGGCGACGGTGGGGTCGGAGAGCAGCCCCTTGCCCTGGCCGAGCGGGGACCACGCCTCCGTGGTGATGCCGTGGCGCGCGTGATAGGCGCGCAGCTCGGACTGTGCCAGGTTCGGGTGCAGCTCGATCTGGTTGACGGCGGGCACCACGGAGGTCTCGGCGAGCAGCCGCTCCAGGTGGGCGGGCTGGAAGTTGCAGACGCCGATGGCCTTGGCGCGGCCGTCGGCCAGGAGCTTCTCCAGGGCCTTGTAGGTGTCCACGAAGGTGTCGCGCGCCGGCACGGGCCAGTGGATGAGATAGAGGTCCACGTAGTCCAGGCCGAGCCGCTCCAGCGACGCGTCGAAGGCGCGCAGCGCGGGGTCGTAGCCGTGGTCGGAGTTCCACACCTTGGTGGTCACGAAGAGCTCGCCGCGGGGGAGGCCGGTCGCGGCGATGGCCTTGCCCACACCCTTCTCGTTCTCGTATATCGCGGCGGTGTCGATACTGCGGTAGCCGGTCTCCAGCGCGGTGGTGACGGCATCGAACGCCTGATCGTCCGGCACCTGCCAGACGCCGTAGCCCAGCTGGGGCATCTCGACGCCGTTGTTCAGGGAGATGGAGGGGACCTTGCTCACGAGCATGGATCCTTACGTCGGTCGTGCAGTGACGTCCATCGTCAACCGGAATGCGTGCCGCCGCATTCCCGGTTCACCCGTACCGTCGCACGTCACCCCTGGTAGAGCGCCTCCACCTCCCGGGCGTAGGCCCTCTCGACGGCCCGGCGCCTGAGCTTCAGCGAGGGCGTCAGCAGGCCGTGCTCCTCGGTGAACTGGGCGGTCAGTATCCGGAACGCGCGTATCGACTCCGCCTGGGACACCTGGGTGTTGGCCGCCACCACCGCCCGTCGCACCTCGGCCTCCAGCTCCGGGTCCCGCACCAGCTCGGCCGGCTCCCGCCACGGCTTGCCGCGCAGCCGCAGCCAGTGACCGACCGCCTCCAGGTCGAGGGTGACCAGCGCGGCCACGTACGGCCGGTCGTTCCCGACCACGACGCAGTGCGCGATCAGCGGGTGCGACCGCACCCGCTCCTCCAGCGGCAGCGGCGAGACGCTCTTGCCGCCCGAGGTCACCAGGATCTCCTTCTTCCGGCCGGTGATGGTCAGATAGCCGTCCGCGTCGAGCGCGCCCAGATCCCCGGTGGCGAACCAGCCGTCGCGCAGCACCGCGTCCGTGTCCCGCCCGTCGCCGAGGTAGCCGGAGAAGACCTGCCCGCCGCGCAGCCAGATCTCGCCGTCCTCCGCGATGCGCACGGTCGTGCCCGGCACGGGCTGCCCCACCGTCCCGAAGCGGGTCCGCTCCGGCGGGTTGGCGGTCGCCGCGCCGGTGGTCTCCGTCAGGCCGTACCCCTCCAGGACGCTGACGCCCGCGCCCGCGAAGAACAGCCCGAGCTCGCGGTCCATCGCCGAGCCGCCCGACATGGCGTACCGCACCCGGCCCCCCAGGGCCGCGCGCACCCGGGCGTAGACGAGCCGGTCGAAGACCTGGTGCCGCACGCGCAGTGCGGCGCCCGGGCCCGGACCGGTGCCGAAGGCCCGCTCCTCCAGCGCCCCCGCGTACCGCACCGCGACCTCGACGGCCTTGTCGAAGGCGGCGCCCCGCCCCTCGGACTGCGCCGCGCGGCGGGCCGCCGCGAGGATCTTCTCGAAGACGTACGGCACGGCGAGCACGAACGTCGGCTGGAAGGCCCGCAGGTCCGGCAGCAGCGCCGCCGCCGTCAGCTCGGGCTGGTGGCCCAGCTTGACCCCGCCCCGCACCGCCGCGACCTGCACCATCCGCCCGAAGACATGCGCCAGCGGAAGGAAGAGCAAGGTGGCGGCCGTCTCGCCCGGCCGGGAGCGGAAGACGCCCGCGTAGCGCTCGACGACATTGTCGGCCTCCGCCATGAAGTTGGCGTGGGTCAGCACACAGCCCTTGGGGCGGCCGGTCGTGCCGGAGGTGTAGACGACGGTCGCCGGGGTCGAGGCGGTCAGCGCCAGCCGGTGCCGGTGCACGACCTCGTCCCCGATCCGCTCGCCCGCGGCGGTCAGCGCCTCCACGGCGCCCGCGTCCAGCTGCCACAGCCGCGTCAGGCGCGGCAGCCCGTCGACGACGGAGCCGACGGTCATCGCGTGGTCCTCGTGCTCGACGACGCAGGCGGTGACGCCCGCGTCGCGCAGGATCCAGCCGACCTGCTCGGGCGAGGACGTGGGATAGAGCGGCACGGACTGCGCGCCGACCGTCCACAGGGCGAAGTCGAAGAGCGTCCACTCATAGCGCGTACGGGACATCACGGCGACCCGGTCGCCGAACCGGATCCCCTCCGCGAGCAGGCCCTTCGCCAGGGCCAGCACCTCGTCGCGGAACGTCGCGGCACTCACGTCCCGCCACCGGCCGTCCGGGCCCTTGCGGGCGAGCGCGACCTCTTCCGGGTGCTCGGCCGCGCGGTCGAAGACGACGTCCGCCAGTCCTCCGACGTGGGGCGCCGTCACCAGCGGTGGGACGGTGAACTCGCGCAACTGGCCAGCTCCTGCTTGTTCTCGTGACGCTCCGTGCAGCGCCGTGACCGTACCCGATCAGGGTGGGTCCCGAACCCTTTTCCGCACGTCCTTGCGCGGTCCCGGCACGGAATCCCCACGTGGTCTGCGCTTGTCGTCCACCGCGGGAGGCGGGGTTCAGCCCGGGGCCCCGGTCGGCCCCGCGGTCTGGAGGCGGTCGCCGGAGGCCAGGATCGCCGAGGCCAGCGCCTCCGCCGGGCCCCGCGCGGAGGAAAGCGGGCCGTGCAGGAGCACCACGTCGATCCCGCCCAGCTCCGGCAGGCCCGCGCGGGCCGGGATCCGCACCAGGCCCGGCGGGATCATGCCCTGGGTGTGGGCCATGACGCCCAGCCCCGCGCGGGCCGCCGCCACCAGGCCGTTGAGGCTGCCGCTGGTGCAGGTCACCCGCCAGGCGCGGCCGTGCCGCTCCAGCACCTCCAGGGCGCGGGCCCGGGTCACCGCGGGCGGGGGGAAGACGACCAGGGGCAGCGGCCGGTGCGCGTCCAGGCGCAGCCGCTCGCTGCCGATCCACACCAGCCGGTCCCGCCAGACCAGCCGCCCGTGCGGCTCGTCGGGATGCCGCTTGACCAGCACCAGGTCGAAACGCCCGGCCTCCAGCTGCTGGTGCAGCGTCCCCGAGAGGTCGACGGTCAGCTCCAGGTCGACGTCCGGATGGTCGTTGCGGAAGCCCTCCAGGATCTCGGGCAGCCGGGTCAGCACGAAGTCCTCGGACGCCCCGAACCGCAGCCGCCCCCGCAGCCGGGTGCCCGCGAACCAGCCCGCGGCGCGCTCGTTCGCCTCCAGGATCGTGCGGGCGAAGCCGAGCATCGCCTCGCCGTCCTCGGTCAGCTCCACGCCGTGGGTGTCCCGGGCGAACAGCTGCCGCCCGGCCGCCGCCTCCAGCCTGCGCACCTGCTGGCTCACCGTCGACTGCCGCAGCCCCAGCCGCCGCGCGGCCTGCGTGAAGCTCAGGGTCTGGGCGACGGCCAGGAACGTACGCAGCTGCACGGGATCGAACACCCCACCAGGTTATCGCTGTACGTGATAACAGTCAGTGCGGTGAACGGGGTTCCCGATACCGCAGGTCAGAGGCAGGCTGAGAGGCATGCGACGCCCTGCCTTCCTCTCCCGCGTCCCCGTGGACCCCTACATAGCCGCCCTGCTCGGCACGGTCCTCCTCGCCGCCCTGCTCCCCGCCCGCGGCGCCGCCGCACCGGTGGCCGGCGGCACGGCCACGGCGGCGATGGCGCTCCTGTTCTTCCTCTACGGCGCCCGGCTCTCCACCCGCGAGGCGA
The DNA here is from genome assembly GCF_042895325.1 of Streptomyces sp. NPDC001407. NCBI lineage: Bacteria > Bacillati > Actinomycetota > Actinomycetes > Kitasatosporales > Streptomycetaceae > Streptomyces > Streptomyces sp. NPDC001407. The sequence goes on along the minus strand of NZ_JBIAWF010000005.1, from coordinate 143,059 downwards.
TGGACGGCATGCGCCACTGGCGGCTGCACCTCACCGTCCTGGCCTGCACGTTCGTGCTCTTCCCCCTGCTCGGCCTGGCTGCCCGCGGCCTCGTCCCCTACGTCCTGACCCCGCAGCTCCATTCAGGGCTGCTCTTCCTGTGCCTCGTCCCCTCGACCATCCAGTCGTCCATCGCCTTCACCTCCATCGCGCGCGGCAACGTGGCGGCGGCGGTCTGCGCGGGCTCCTTCTCCAGCATCGTCGGCATCGTCCTCACCCCGCTCCTCGCCGCCCTGCTCCTGGGCAACAGCGGCGGCGGCTTCTCCGCCCACTCCCTCCTGTCGATCGTCACCCAGCTCCTGATCCCCTTCCTCGCGGGCCAGCTGCTGCGCCGCTGGGTGAGCGGCTTCCTCGTCCGCCACAAGAAGGTCATGGGCTACGTCGACCGGGGCTCGATCCTGCTCGTCGTCTACGCGGCGTTCAGCGAAGGCGTCGTCCGCGGCATCTGGCACCAGGTCACTCCCGTACGCCTGCTGGCCCTGGTCGGTGTGGAAGCGGTACTCCTGGCGATCATGCTCACCCTCACCACGTACGGCTCCCGCCGCCTCGGCTTCAGCCGCGAGGACCGCATCGCGATCGTCTTCTGCGGCTCGAAGAAGAGCTTGGCGGGGGGTTTGCCTATGGCTGGTGTGCTTTTTGGGGGGCAGGCGAGTTTGGCTGTGCTGCCGTTGATGCTTTTTCATCAGATGCAGTTGATGGTGTGTGCGGTGCTTGCCAAGAGGTATGCGCGGGGGAACGGGGTGGCTGGGCCGGTGGTGCGGGAGTCGACGGCGCGGGTGTGAGCGCCGCAGGCGCAACGGACCCGCAGCCGGGGGCCCGGGGCGCGAGCCCCGGCGTAGGCGAGCCCCGGGGCTCGCGAAATCAGCGGCGGCCCGCCCGCCCATCCAGCGGCAGCCACACCAAGAGCCCCCAAGCCCCCACCCCGCCATTCCCCCCGCCCAACCGGGAAAGCTCGCGATCCGACAACCCCCGCCCGTACACCCGCACTTCATCGAGCGAACCCCGGAAATACCCCCGCCCGTCCGGCCGCTGCCCCACATGCACACCGAACGTCGACGTGCGGCTCACCGACCCGGCAGCGGCCGGCGCCGACGCCGACGCCCCGTCCACCGTGAGCGTGAGCCGTCCACGCGCCCGCCGCAGCGCGGCGAAGTGCCAGCGTCCGTCGCGGTACGCGCCGGACGACCGCGCCGTCGCCGACCGGGCAGGGCCCGGGCCGGTCACGGCGGTGAGGGAGCCGCTGACGCCCTGGGCGTCGCTGCGCAGGGAGACCTGGGGAGCGCCTCCGACCCCGCCCATCCACAGCAGCGGCTGCTCGCCGCGCGCGGCAGCGGATTGCCTGAACCACAGCACGGCCGTGAAGTCCCGGGTGTCGAGCGGAAGTTCGGGACGGTAGGGCAGTCGCACCGCGTCGTCCGTGCCGTCGAACGACAGCGCTCCACCGAAGCGGCCCTCGACCGGCCGTGCCCCGCCGAGGACGTACGCGCCCGGCGCGCCCGGGGCCCGGTCCGGGGTCGTCGGGTCGGGGCCTCGGCGCGGGCCCAGCCAGTCCTCGGTGAAGCGGGCGAAGCGGATCTCGTCCTTCGCGTCGGCCTTGCCCGCCTCGTAGAGCAGGCCGGCCGTCCCGGGGGAGATGACGGTCAGGTCGGAATAGCCGGACCAGTCGGCGGTGACGCGCCTGCCGCGTTCGGCGCTCTCCCACGTGCGCCCCTGGTCGTAGGAGGACCGGACGGTCATCGCGCGGCGGCGGTCGGGGTCCGCGGGCGTGGACAGCAGCCAGCGGCCGTCGCGCAGCGGCACGACGGACCCCTGCACCATGGGGGCGTAGAGGTCGGGCAGCGCGCTGAAGGGGTGCTCGAAGGTGCCCCCTCCGTCGCGGCTGACCGCGACGTCGCGGTTGCCGAGGTCGGTGCCGCCCTGCTCACGGCCGTTGACGTGGATCGCGCCGTCGCTCCGCTCGGCGAGGGTGAGTTCGGACGGCATCTGGTCGTACGTGCCGTCGGGCGCGATGCGGTGGGTGTCCACGGCGCCCAGCCGCCAGTGCGCGCCCCCGTCGTCGCTGAGGGCGAGCGCGGCGTGGGCGGCGGTGTCCCGGGTGCCGTCGTGGCTCTGGGCGTTGACCCCGACGACCAGGCGGCCGCGGTGCGGCCCGTGGGTGAGCTGGATGCCGTGGCCGGGGCCGGTGGCGTACCACGAGTTCCAGCCGCGCGGCCGGATCTGCCGGGTGATGTCGCGCGGCGGCGACCAGGTCGAGCCGTCGTCGTCGCTGTACTGCGCGTGCGGGGTGCGGTCGCAGGGCACGTCGCAGTTGCCCGCGTCCGGGCGGCCCGCGTTGTAGGTCGTGGTGATCACGATCCGGCCGGTGCGCCGGTCGACGACGGGTGCCGGGTTGCCGTGGGTGTCGCCGTGCCCCTCGTCGACGACCCGCAGCGGCCCCCAGGTGCGGCCGCCGTCGGTGGAGCGCTTGAGGACGAGGTCGATGTCGGTGGCGTCGCCGCAGTTGTGTCTTCGGCCCTCGGCGAAGGCGAGCAGGGTGCCGCGGACCGTGGTCACGAGCGCGGGGATGCGGAAGCAGGCGTAGGGCTCGTCCCCGCTGTCGTCCTCGTCCGCCTCCTGCCCGGCCTTGAACAGCACGCGCTCCTCGAACCCGTCCGCTCCGGTCGCCCCGGCCCGTACGGGCTGGAGCGCGAGGGTGAGCAGCGCGGCGGACAGCGCGGCCGCCGCCGAGCGCGCGGCGGCGCGACGGGGGCCGGGGGAGAGGGAGGTGACGGTGTGTCGGTGACCTGTGCGGGAGAGCGGCGCCATGGCCCGGCCCTTTCGCGTCGAGGCACTGCGGGAGCTGTCGTGACACGCGGGAACCGGGCAGCGCTTCCGCCTCTGCCCGGCCAGCCCGAACGTACGGGGCGAGCCGTGGTCCCACAAGGCGGATTGCGCCAATGAGCTCACACGGGGCGCAGCACCACCTTGCCGAGATTGACGCGCGACTCGATGATCCGGTGCGCCTCGGCGGCTTCCTCCAGCGGGAGTTCGGCGTGGACGCGGGGGCGCAGCCGGCCGGAGGCGAAGAGTTCCCACAGCTCCTGGCGCCACTGCTCCATCAGCGCGGGCCGGTGCCGGGCGACGAGGGCCATCTGGAAGCCGATCGCGGATTTCGCGCCGACCAGGAGGTCGTACGCCTGGATCGTGCCGCCGCCCGAGCTGTACGCCACCAGCCGCCCGCCGGGCGCGAGCGCCGCGAGCGCCGGGGAGAGGAGCTCGCCGCCGACCGCGTCCAGGACGATGTCGACCGGTGCGGCATCGGCGAGCGCGTCGTACGTCACGACCTCGTCCGCGCCCAGCGACCGGACGAAGTCGGCCTTCGCGGCCGAACTCACCGCGCCCACCACCCGCTTCGCGCCGCGCGCCTTGGCGAGCTGTACGGCCAGGTGGCCGACGCCGCTCGCCGCGGCCGTCACCAGCACCGACTCGCCCTCGGCCGGGCGGGCGGCCTCGTGGGCGCCGAGGGCGACCAGGCCGCAGCGCACGAGTGCGACGGCGTCCGTGGCGCTCGCGGAGGCGGGCACGGGCGAGGCCATGGAGGAGTGCAGGAGGGAGTGGTCGGCGTAGCCGTCCGCGAAGCACAGGCCGGTGACGCGGTCACCGACGGCGAAGCCGGTCACCTCCGGGCCGAGGGCGACGATCTCCCCGGCGACCTCGCCGCCCAGGCTCGCGGGCAGCGGCATGCCGCCCTCGCGCACCTTGCGTACGACGGGGAGGGTGACGCCGACGGCCTCGGTGCGCAGCAGGAGTTCGCCGGGGCCGGGGCGGGGGACGTCCGTGGTCTCGACGCGCAGGACCTCGGGGCCGCCGTTCTCGTGATAGCGGATACGACGCATGGGCACCTCACAGGTTTCGTTGGTGGCCCCAACGTATCCCAGTTTTATTGGGAGGCCCAACGTTTTCTTCGATAGGCTCCCGCCATGGCAGAGAACGAGCCCACGCTCAACCGGATCCGCACCCTCCCCAGCTGGCTGCTCAACCGCGCCTCCGCGCGCGGCCGCCGCCTCGTCGGCGAGGCGTTCGCCCGCGAGGGGATGCGCATGCCGCACCACGCCGTGCTGTCCGCCGTCGCCGACCTCGGCCCGGTCGCCCAGGCGGAGCTCGGCCGCACCACGGGCTTCGACCCCAAGGACATGGTCGGCATCCTCAACGACCTCCAGGCCGCCGAGCTGATCACCCGCACCCCCGACCCCGCCGACCGCCGCAAGAACGCGATCTCCCTCACCCCCGAGGGCCACCGGCTCCGGGCCCGCCTCGCGATCCTCGGTGAGGAGGCCAACGAGACGCTCCTCGCCGTCCTCTCACCCGCCGAACGCGAGCAGTTCCTGGCCCTCCTGACCCGCGTAGCCCAGGTGCAGGACTGAGAGCGGGCGTCAGTCCAGCACCACCCGCTGCTCACCCGCGTACACGTTCATCGACGAACCCCGCAGGAAGCCGATCAGCGTCAGCCCGGTCTCCACGGCGAGGTCCACCGCGAGCGACGAAGGCGCCGACACCGCCGCGAGCACCGGTATCCCCGCCATGACCGCCTTCTGCGCCAGCTCGAACGAGGCACGCCCCGACACCAGCAGCACCGTGCCCGACAGCGGCAGCAGCCCCTGCTGGAGCGCCCGGCCGACGATCTTGTCGACGGCGTTGTGCCGGCCCACGTCCTCGCGCACGTCGAGTAGTTCGCCGTCCGCGGAGAACAGCGCCGCGCCGTGCAGGCCGCCGGTCCGGTCGAAGACCTGCTGCGCCGCGCGCAGCCGGTCGGGCAGGACGGCGAGAAGTTCCGGTTCCAGCCGCATGGGTGACGGGCCGTCGGAGACCGGATGCCGCGTGGTCGTCCGTACGGCGTCCAGGCTCGCCTTGCCGCACAGGCCGCACGACGACGTGGTGTAGACGTTGCGCTCCAGCGCGATGTCGGGCAGCGGGACGCCGGGCGCGAGCCGCACGTCGACCACGTTGTACGTGTTCGCTCCGTCGTCGGTGGCCCCGGCGCAGTAGACGATGTTGGCCAGCTCCTCGGCCGTGCCCAGCACGCCCTCGCTGACCAGGAACCCGGCCGCGAGCGCGAAGTCGTCGCCGGGGGTGCGCATGGTGATCGCGAGCGGCTTGCCGTTCAGCCGGATCTCCATCGGCTCCTCGGCCACCAGGGTGTCGGGGCGGGTGCCGACGGCTCCGTCCCGGATGCGGATGACGCGGCGTCGTGCGGTGACCCGTCCCATGGCGATCAGTCCCGGTGCTGGTGGTGGCGGTGGACGCCTCATTCTCTCTGGCGGTCTCTGCTGTGTGGCGTGCGGGTGCGGTGCCGCTTGCGGCGGGCTTTGTTCCCCTACCCCGCCCCTTCCCGAAGCTGGGGCGCTGCCCCAGACCCCGATGCGCGGGTCCATTGCCGCCTGCGGCGGAGAGCGCCCTGCTGGGGGTCCCCCCGGACGAAGTCTGGGGGAGCGTCCTCAAACGCCGGACGGGCTGGTTGCGCGGAGCGTAGTCCGGAGCCTGCGACGCCGGACGGGCTGATTGTGCGGACCGTGGTCCCCATTCCTGCGGCCCGCAGGCTGCGAACCCACGTTCCGTGAAATTCAGCCCGTCCGGCGTTTGAGGACACCGCGCGGAGCGCGGTCAGGGGTCTGGGGCGAAGCCCCAGTTTCGGGAAGGGGCGGGGTAGGGGAACAAAGCCCGCCGCAGGCGAGGCCGACCCCCTCACCCGATCCCCTGCCGGTCCGGCCGCAGGGCGAAAGCCCGGTCCGCCGCCTCCGGCACCCCCCTCTCCACCGCCCTCCCCAAAAGCACGCGATGCCGCCGCAAAGGCGCGCGCCGTTCCTCGGGGGCCAGAGCCGACAGGTCGTCGAGGGCGGCCATCAAGCGCCGGGTCACCTGCGGAGCCGTCGTCGCGCAGCCGCGGATCTCCGCGAAGCCCAGGTCGACGAGGTCCGTCCAGCCGGGCAGGTCCTGGACCAGCCGCACCGTGCCCTTGCGGTCGATGTGGCGCAGGGTACCCAGGGGGCGGCCGGCGACGGTGGCCAGGATCTGCACGATCCGGTCCAGGCACTGCACGGCCGTCGTCGGGTCGTTCACGGCGGGGGACAGGGCGCGCTGCGCGATGTCGGACAGCTGCCGCAGCCCGAACCCCAGGTCCTGGTGGAAGGTCCGCTCCACGCCCACCGACACGGTGTAGCGCAGCGCCCGCGGCGGCGGCACCGTACCGCCGTGCACGGCGAGCACCGGCGTGCCCGGCACCACGAAGTCCCCGATGCGCGGGATGAGCCGCAGCACGACCCCGTACCGCCGGGCCACCCGCACCAGGCGCGCGATGTTCACGTCCCGCAGCACCCCCGCGCGCCCGCGGTGCGCGATCTCGGCCGAGGCGGGGCCCAGCTCGGGTGCCTCGCCGCCCGCCGGGCCGTGCTTGTCCAGCACGCGGAAGGACTCCCAGGCGATGCGGTCGATGACGTGGCTGACCCGCATCAGCCGGATCGTGGAGTTCACATAGGCGACGAACAGCACCAGGCTCACCATGACCATCGCCACACAGGCGATGCTGGAGATGAACGGCACCGTCCGCACCGTCCGGGGATCGGTGTCCCCCTGGTAGGACGCCTGCACCAGCAGGGCGAACAGGAACGTCGCGAGGAAGACCGCGAACGTGCACTTGGTGATCCGGCTACGGACGTAGAGCCGCACCACGCGCGGCGAGAACTGCCCGCTGGCCATCTGGAGCGCCACCAGGCTGATGGAGAACACCACACCGATGAAGGTCAGCATCGCGGACCCCACGGTGGTGATGATCGACTTCGTGTCGTCGGCGAGGTCGATCAGGGAGGAGACGGTGTCGTAGTCGCCGTCCCGCTGGAGGCTCTCGATCAGCAGCCAGTCGAGCTCCAGCGCCACCGCCGCCGTCACCGCGGCTCCCGCCAGCCCCACGGCCGGGGCGAACCAGAACGTGTCCCGCAGATGCTCCCGCAACGGCGACAGCGGCCGCGGCCTGCGCCGCGTGACACCGCTCGCTGTCCTGGTTTGCCCCGCATTGCTCATAAATGGAGCTTATGGCCAGCATTGATACCCAGGTGAAAGGCACTCCGAAACCTTGGTATTGTTGTCCATGTCGCCGCGGGGAACACCCCGCAGAGACAAACACCTGGTCCGGGTGGCGGAATGGCAGACGCGCTAGCTTGAGGTGCTAGTGCCCTTTATCGGGCGTGGGGGTTCAAGTCCCCCCTCGGACACCAGCGAGAACCCCAGCATCTGCTGGGGTTTTTCTGTGTTTGGGAGGCGGTGCGCACCGGCGTGATGGGTGCGTGACCAGCAGCCCAGAGAAATAGCCCTTTTGACCGGAGCCGGTACCTTTGGCCTCTCCGGCAGCAGCCGCCGCTGCGTTCCCAGAGATCCACGAGGCATGAACGTTTCCCTTACCGACCGCATCCAGGGTGACCGGTCCGACCTGACCGGCCACCGGCCCGTCCGGGTGGGCGTGCTCGTCACCGCTCTCCTGACGGCCTGCATCGCCTTCCAGCTCAACGCGAGCATGCTCAGCCCCGCGCTGAAGAGCATCGAGGACAGCCTCGGCGCCAGCTCCGCCGAGATCGGTCTCACCCAGACCGCGTTCTTCACCTCGGCCGCGCTCTTCTCGCTGTTCCTGCCGCGCCTCGGTGACGTCCTCGGCCGTCGCAAGGTGCTGGCCGGGATGCTGGCGCTGATGGCCGTCGGATGCGTCGTGGCCGCGCTGGCGACCAGCGTGCCCATGCTCTTCGTCGGCCGCGTCGTCCAGGGCGCCTCCGGCCCGGTCGTCCCGCTGTGCCTGATCATGCTGCGGCAGGAGGTGACCGAGCCCAAGAAGTACGGCACCCTCCTCGGTGTGATCACCGCGGTCAACGGCGGCATCGCCGGTGTCGACTCCCTCGCGGGCGGCTATCTCGCCGACAACCACGGCTTCGGGTCCGTCTTCTGGGCGATGGCCGTCGTGGCGGTCGTCGCCACCGCGCTCGTCGCGACCCTGACCCGCGAGTCCAAGGTCCCGGCCGCCGACCGGATGGACTGGCCGGGCGTCGGCCTGCTGGTCGTCTCCGTCGGCTCGCTGCTGATCGCGCTCAACGAGGCGGGCAAGCTCGGCGCCGCGAACTGGACGCTCGTCGGCGGCCTCGTCGTCGTCTCCGCCGTCGCCTTCGCGCTGTTCTGGCGGAACGAGGACCGCAGCACCCACCCGCTCGTCGCCACCCGGCACCTGCGCCAGCGCTCGACCTGGGCGACCCTGCTGACCACCGTGCTCACCATGACGGGCGTGTTCGCCGTCATGAACGGCCTGATCCCCGCGTTCGCGCAGGACGCCCAGGCGGGCCTCGGCATGAGCGCCGAGCAGTCCGCCTGGTGGACCCTCACGCCCTACGCGCTGGCCGGACTGGCCATGGGCCCGGTCGCGGGCCGGCTCGCCGCCACCTTCGGCTACGGGCGGATCCTGCGCATCGGGCTCGTCGGGTCGGTCGCCTCGGTCGTCCTGATGATCCTCACCATGCCCGCGCACTCCCGCGTGCTGCTGCTGGTGGCCTCGGTGCTCGTGGGCATCACCTACGCGGGCGTGGCGAACATCGTTCTCAACGGGCTCGGCATCGTGCTGTCCCCGAGCGAGAACCCGGGCTTCCTGCCCGGGCTCAACGCGGGCGCCTTCAACCTCGGCGCCGGTCTCAGCTTCGCCCTGCTGTACGCGGTCAAGACCGCGGTCGCCCCCTCGGACGCGGCGTCGTCCACCGGCTACACCTCCGGCATGATCGCCGGTGTGGTCATCCTGGCCGTGGCCATCGCCACCTCCTTCCTGATCCCCAAGCCGGTGGCGGCAGAAGCGCACGCCTGACGCGTCCCGCTCTCCGGTCCCCGCGGGGGCTGCCCCCGCGGCAGCCCCCGCGCGGTCAAGTCACGGGCCATGTGGCGTACCTGCGCATGCCGTACAGCAACGGCGCCGGGCGCGGCTCCGGCGCCGTGCCCGTACGGACGACCTCGCCCAGCACGACGGTGTGGTCACCCGCCCGCGTGAGACGCGTCACCCGGCACTCCGCCCAGGTGTGCGCGTCCTGCGCGAGGACCGGGAGCCGCAGCCCCGGGGACAGGTGCCAGGGGACCTTCTCGAAGCGGCCCGCGTCCCTGGTGGCGAACGCCTCCGCCGCGCGCCGCCCCGCCCCGTGCAGCAGGTTCACGGCGAACCAGCCGTGCGCCTCCAGCACCGGGAGCGTGCTGCCGGTGCCGGAGGCGCAGACCAGGAGCAGCGGCGGGGCGAGGGAGACGCCGCACCAGGCGGTGCACGCGAAGCCGTACGGCTTGCCGAGCCCGTCCCGCGTGGTCACCACGGCCACCCCGCTGGGATGGGAGGCCATCAGCGCGCGGAAGCCGTCGGGATCCAGGGCGGTGAGCGTGGCCGTGCCGTCGTCGACGGCACCGCTCCTGCCGGATGCGGGTGTCATGGCGGGGTCCTCCCGGATTCGTTGGTCATGACGTCCTCGTCGGGTGTTCTGCCGGGTGTGCCGCCCGGTGTGCCGCCCGGGGCGCGGCCGCCGCCGTGACCGTGACGCTCGCCACGCACAGCACCGTCACCACTCCGGCGAAAATGCCCGCCGCCGTCATCAGCGTGCCGTGCGACAGCAGCACGGCCACCCCCACGACCGGCAGCGTCAGGCCCAGATACGCGGCCACGAAATAGCTGGAGACCAGCTCCGAGACCCGGCCGGGCGGCGCCTGCGACGCCACCAGCGCCAGGCCGGACTTGAAGGACGTGCCCGCGCCCGCGCCCCCGAGCACCGAACCGCACAGGAAGAGCGGCAGCGACGCGGCGGAAAGCCCCGCCACGATCAGCGCGAGCCCGAGCGGCACGCCGATCATGCCCACGCTCAGACCGGTGCGCGGCGGCAGCCGCACCGCGAACAGCTGGGCCGCGCCCGCCGAGCCGAAGGCGCTGAACGCCACCAGCCCGACCGCCAGATGACTGTGGTTGTGCAGCCCCTGGACCAGGAAGTTCCCCGCCAGCGAGGCCAGCAGCCCCAGCAGGGCGAAGGAGGCGAACACCGCGACCGCCGCCGCGGCGAAGCTCCGCCGCGCGGCCGCGGGTACGCCGAGCCGCTGCGGCCGGATCCCGCCGCCGCGCGGCGCGACGGCCTCCGGCAGCCCCGCCAGGGCGAACCCCGGCAGCAGCAGGGCGGCCAGGACCGCGTACGGCAGGGCGGTGGGGGAGGGGGCGTACTCCACCAGCAGCCCCGACAGCAGGGAACCGCTGCCCAGACCGGCCATGTTGGTGACCGACGCGATCAGCGCCGCCCGGGGCCGGTCCGGGTGCAGCTCCGCCAGATAGGCCGTGGCCGCGCCCGTGGTCAGCCCCACCGAGACGCCGGACAGCACGCGCCCGGCGAACAGCCCGGGGAGCGTCGGGAAGACGATGAAGACGACGCAGCTGACCGCGGCCACCAGCAGCGCCGGGGCGAGCGTGGCCCGCCGCCCGATCTGGTCCGACAGTCCCCCGAACAGCAGCAGGGAGACCAGGATGCCGCCCGCGTACGCGGCGAAGACCAGGGCCACGACCGGCGGGGACAGGTGCAGGCGCTGCGCGTACAGCGCGTAGACGGGTGTGGGAACGGTGCCGCCCGCCATCACCACGAACAGCACATACGTGACGACGGGCACAGCGGTGGCGGGCGCGCCTCCGGTGGCGGCCTGCCCGTGCGGGCCGACGGCGCTCACCAGTCGAAGGCCGTCGCGTCGTGGAGGTTGACGCCGAGGGCCGCCTTGCCGAGGTACTCCAGGCACTCCTCCGGTTTGGCGGGCATGACGGAGGCGAACGACGCCTCCCGCAGCAGCCGTTCCAGCGGCTGCGAGCGGCTGAGCGCCGCCGACCCGCAGATGCGGACGGCGTCCTGGGCGAGCGCCGGGCCCACCTCGCCGACGATGTACTTCGCGGCGTGCACCGCGGCGTTGGCCTCCACCGTGCCCCGCGCGCCGTCGATCCGCGCGCCCGCCTCGTGGACCAGCGCCCGCGCCGCGCCGAGCCGCGCGGCCATCCGGCCGAGCTCCCGTCGCAGCACCGGGGAGCCGGCACGGCGGGGCGAGGCGGCGACGTGGTCGGTGGTGAAGCGCAGGACAGCCTCGGCGATGCCCAGATACGCGCCGGTGTAGCCGGAGATCATCCAGTGCGGCTCGCGCACCAGCTTGTACATCGACATGCCCTCGACCCCGAGGAAGAGCCGGGAGCGCGGCACCGGAACGGCGTCGAGGACCATGCTCGCGGTGCTGGTGCCGTACATCGCGGACAGGCTGTGCACCTCGCCGAAGCGGACGCCCGGGTCGTCGGCGGCCACCACGAAGTGCGAGACCTCGCCGCTGCCCTCCGTCCCCTCGGCGCGGGCCGCGACCACGTAGTAGTCCGCCACGCCCGCCAGCGAGACGAACGACTTCTCCCCGGTCAGGATGTAGCCCCGGCCGTCGGCGGAGGGGCGGTGGGTGGTGCGCACCCCGCGCAGCTTGGCGCCGCTGCCGGCCTCGGAGGTGGCGGACGCGAAGATCTTCCGGCCGCCCACCACCTCGCCGTAGAGCCAGGAACGGAAGGCCTCCGCGGCGGGCGGCAGCGGCAGGGTGGCCGACTCGCACAGCGACCCGATGGCGACGTTGTGCATGTTGAAGCCGAGGGCGGCGGCGCCGTTGTGGGCGCCCAGCACGGCCAGCACGCGGGAGTACCCGGCGAAGCCGAGCCCGGCGCCGCCCGCCTCCCGCGGCACGAGCAGCCCCAGCAGGCCCGCGTCCTTGAGGATGCGGTACGTCTCGTGTCCGTCGGAGCGGCCGGCGTCCACGTCGGCGGCCAGCGGCGCGAGGGCCGCGCCCGTCTTCTCGGCGAGTTGGAGGAGTTCTTCGAGGTCGGTGGGCAGGGGCTCGGTGGGTGTGGAGGGTGCGGAAGGTACGGACAGGGCCATGAGGGGCCTTTCGGGAATCAGTTCTCTACGGGAAGGCCGAACTCCCGGGCGACGCCCACGCGCAGCAGGTCGTTCGGACCGGCATAGGTGAGGGCCGCCATGGGGCTGTGCAGGTCCGCGGGGAGTTCGGAGTCGGCGATGAAGGCCCGTACGCCGGAGAGCGCGGTGGCGTGGCCCGTCAGCCGGACGTAGTCCTCCGACACGGAGATCTTGGTGAGCGCCGCCTCGGCGGACAGCCTGCGGGTGGGCGTGCCCGCGTCGAGCCGTGCCGCCATGCCGTACAGCAGGGTGCGGGAGCGGTGCAGGGCGAGCGCCATGTCGCTGACGCGGGCGGCCACTTGGTGGCTGGCGCCCATCCTGCGTCCGAAGTGATCGCGCTCGGACGCCCAGGTGGTGATCCGCTGGAGCGTGAGCCGCATCGGGCCGAGGGCGTAGCCGAGCAGCAGGGCCCGCTCCCAGGTGGTGGTGGAGGAGAGGATGGCGAGGCCGGAGCCCTCCGCGCCGATCCGGTGGCCCGCGGTCAGGCGTACGCCGTCGAGGGCCAGCTCCCCCATGGGCACACCCGGCAGCGCGGTCTTGGCGAACGCGTCGGCGCGGGTCACCCCCGGGGTGTCGACGGGGAAGAGGAAGGCGGTCAGGGCGAACGGCGACCGGTTCTCCTCGGTGCGGGCGAAGACCAGGGCCAGATCGGCCACCGGGGCCGCCGTGATGAAGGTCTTGGCGCCGTTCAGCACATAGCCGCCGTCCGCACGGCGGGCCCGGGTGTCCATCGACAGCGGATCGCTGCCGCCCCTGCGCTCGGTCAGCGCGTGGCACAGCAGGACCCGCCCGTCCTGGAGGCGGGCGAGCGAGCGCCACTCCTCCTCGGGGAGCACCGCGCGCAGGGGGTACTGCATGCCGAAGACCTGGGACGCCAGGGCGTAGACGACCCCCGGGTCGACGCCCGCCAGGCCGATGCCCTCGATCATGGCCAGGGACCGGGTGACGGGGCCGGGCTCCGCCGGCTCCGTTTCGGGCTCCGGCGGGTCCAGCCGCAGCACCCCGAGCCCGGCCAGCGCCTCCCACTGGTCGCGGAAACTCTTGCCGGCCAGCTGCTCGGCCAGGGGCCGGGCCCGGTCGCGGTAAGTGCTCACCACGGCCTCGGTCGCGGTGGGGCCGGTGCGCAGCAGGCGGTCGGTCGCGGTCATCGCGCGGCCCCCGCCCCGGTGTTCGCGAGGACGGCCCACAGGGCCGCGGGGCTGCGGAAGTTGGCCGCGACGATCTCGGTGTCCGGCAGGGTGAGACCGGCCTCGGCGTCGAGGGCGGTGACGATCTGCATGATGGTGAGCGAGTCGAGCAGGCCCAGTTCGAGCAGCGGGGTGTCGGGCAGGAGCCGCTGGGGCTCCTCTCCCCGACCCCAGGTGATCTTGCTGCTGATCAGGGCGCAGAGGTCTTCCACGGTGTGCACGGTCGGGCTCCTTCGGCGGGAGGTTCAGTCGGTGGCGTCGGCGGTGGCGGTGGCAGCGGAGAGCGCGCGGCGGTCGACCTTGCCGCGGGCGTTGACAGGCAGCGAGCCGGTGGTGACGACCCGGTCGGGCAGCATGCGCAGGGGCAGGACGCCGCGCAGCCCCGCGAGGATGTCCTCGGCGGTCGCGGTGGCCTCGGCGTACGCCCAGATCTCGCCGTGGTGCGCGCCGTCCTTGGCGACGACCGCGGCCGCGGTGACCCGCGGCAGGCCGAGCACGGCGCTCTCGACGTCGAGCAGGTCGATGCGGTGGCCGCGCCGTTTGACCTGCGAGTCGCCGCGGCCGCGCAGGAAGACCCGGCCGTCGTCGGTGATCCGGCCGAGGTCACCGGTGGCGTACGCGCGGCGGGGGACACCGTCGCGGAAGACGACGGTGCGCGTGGGGTCGGTCAGCGTCCCGTCCTGGAGATAGCCCTGGAAGACGGTGGCCCCGGCGACGAAGATCTCGCCCTGGCCGTCCGTGGGCCGGCCGTTCTCGTCGAGGACGTCGACGGTGTCGCCCTCCACGGCCCGGCCGATGGTGATCTCCTCCTCGGCGGTCCAGCCGGCGGGCACCCTGCTGTAGGTGCACACATTGGTCTCGGTGGGTCCGTAGAGGTTGTAGAGGGGGATGTCGCCCAGGAGGCCGAGGCAGCGCTGAAGGGGGCGCGGCGGGAAGGGTTCGCCCGCGAAGGCCGCGACGCGCAGCGAGGCGGGGAACCGCTCGGCGAGACCGCCCTGTTCGAGCATGCCCTGATAGAGCGAGGGCACCGCGTAGAAGGCGGTGATCCGCTGCTCCGTGAGCCAGCCGACGACGTCGCGCGGGAAGGCCCGCAGCATGTCGGGCATCAGCACGGCGCAGGCCCCGGCGGCGGCCGTGCTGAACAGGTCGAAGGTCGTGAGGTCGAAGGTGAGCGCGGCCTGCGAGCCGACCCGGTCCGTCTCGGTCAGACCGAGCTCGTCCGCGGCCCAGAGGGCGAAGTGGGCGACGTTGGCGTGGGAGAGCAGGACGCCCTTGGGGCGGCCGGTGCTTCCGGAGGTGAAGAGCACATAGCCGCCGCGGTCGGCCGGGGCGGGCAGCGGCGCGGGCCGGTCCGCTTCGGGCAGGGTGCGGAGCCAGTGGAGGCCGTGCTCCAGCGGGCCCTCCGCCTGCGGGTCCGGCCCCGGCCCCGGCGAGGCGGCCTCCGCCGCGGCCTTGCGGGCACCCGCCAGCGCCCGGCCGGAGGTGAGCAGGACGGAGATCCCCGCGCCGCGCACCATGTGCGCGGTCCGTACGGGCGGGTCCGCCACGTCGAGCGGGGCGACGACCGCCCCGGCACGCAGGCCCGCGTAGATACCGAGGACCGCCGCCGTCCCCTTGGGGGCGTACACGCCCACCCGGTCGCCGGGCGCGACCCCGGCCGCGGCCAGCTGCCGCGCCAACTCATCGACAGTGCGGTCAAGTTCGGCGTACGTCCAGGTGTGTCCTTCGGCGGTCAGGGCCGGTCGGCCGGGGTGGCGGTGGGCGGAGGCGGCGAGCAGGGCGTCCAGGCGGATGTCGGCGGTGTCGCTCATGGGTGTGTCTCCTGGCGCGGCGCGGGGTCGGAGAGGGAATCGGCACGGGAATCGGTGGGGGGCTCGGCCAGGGGAAGGGGCTCGGCCAGGGGATCGGCGAGGAAGGTGCGGACGGCTTCGATCACGTCGTCGGTCCGTTCCAGGTGCGGGGTGTGGCCGCAGCCGGCCAGCTCCAGGCGGCGTACGGGACCGGTCACGGCGCGCTCCGCCGCGTCGAGGTGGGCCATGGTGCCGTAGCGGTCGCGGTCGCCCTGGACGAGCAGGACGGGGGCGGTGACCCCGGCGAGGCCGGGTGTGATGTCCCAGTCGCGGAACCCCGGCGAGAGCCACACCTGGCTCCAGCCGTGGAAGACGGCGCCCGGGTCCTGGTGGTAGAAGGCCAGCTCACGGGCCAGCGGACCGGCTGCGAAGGAGGCGCGCGCCGCTTCGATGCCGCGCAGCGTGCGGTCCTCGACGAAGAGGTGCGGGGCCATCACCACGGCCGCTTCGACGGGGTGCGCGGCCGCGTGCAGCAGCGCGATCGAGGCCCCGTCGCTGTGGCCGACGAGCACGGGCCGGTGCAGGCCGAGCCGGTCGAGGAGCTCGGGCAGGACGTCGAGCGCCTCCTCGTGCATATAACGGGGCGGCCTCGGCAACCGGGCGGGCCCCGAACTGCCGTAACCATGACGGGAGAAGACCAGGGCGCGCCGCCCGGTGGCAGCCGCCAGACGTGCGGGAAAGCGCCGCCACATGGCGATACAGCCGAGTCCTTCATGAAGGAGAACCAGCGGCGCCGCTCCGGGATCGCCGCCGAACACCGTGTATTCGACGGGGCCGCGCGATAACTCGATGGTGGACATCCGATGTCCTCGCTGTGAGTGCCGGTTGGGTGAACAGGGGATCGCCGACCATCGGCGGAACCGATACTTGCTGACGGCAATGTGTCCGTCAACTGCTTTCAGGAGTAAGGGAGTTGAATCCGAAGTGGCGCCGGACACGGTAAACTGCGCGGACCGCGGAATGTGAAATTCCCGCCGCGTGGGGGTGTGGGGAGCCGGTCCGGCGGCGTTCTCCCGGGTGGACGCGCAGGGGGAGTGCGGCCCTCCGTGATCAAGCCGGACATCGCGGTGCGCGCCCTCCAGTTGTCGTGCTCCCTCCCCATTCGAGGCGATCCGGCGGACCGTTCCGGGTCGGTGGACGCCGTCGGGTGAAAGGTGCCACGGCCGCGATAAACCGGTGGCGCCGTACGTTGCGTCGCGGCTATCCTGAACTGCCCTTTTATTTGGCGGAGTCGATGTCATATCGCGCGCACCGGACGTCATTTCCTCGCGAGTCGTCCACGAGCCCCGCCGGGCCCGCCCTGGAGGAATTCCTCAGGGCCCTGGAATCCTCCCCTTCCCGCCGCGCGCGGCTCCTTCTCGCACGGAAGGTGTCGGCGCTCTGTCCGGGCCGATGAATTGCGCGGAAGACGCGGCCCTCGGGGGTGTAGTCGCGGGTCGTAAAATTCCTCACCGTTTCCCGCTCCGCGCGGTGTCCGCCGACGCTCCGGGAGCCGGTGGCGATCGCGGCCCGCGCCAGGAGGCGTGGCCGTCGGGTCGTACGAGGACGTACGCCAGGCGGCGGCAGTCGGCCACCCGTGTGCGTAGCGGTGGGGTGCCCACGCCGCGGGTCCCGCGCTCGGTGAACGCGCGCCCGGCGTCGTTCCGGTGCGTGCGGCGGCCCGGGGCCGATGCCACGGCACCCGTACGTCAGCGGAGGGCGCCGGGCCCGCCGGGGGCGGTGACGGGCGAGTCATACCGGACGGCGAAGGCCGTATCCGGCGGAATGGGCCTGCCCTGGGCCCGCAAGGTGTGCCGGAGCGGGCGCGGCAGCGAGGCGAGCCGCACCCCCGTCGTGCGGGACCTCCCGCCGGCCGACGCCACAGACACGGGCCGCACTCCCGCCCGGAGATAGGGAATCCATAGCTCCGTAACCGGGGGTTCCGGCGCCCGCGCGGAATTCCCTGGGCTGCCCCGGATTCCACGTGCCATTCCGCGCGCCTACTCCCCGGCGAATGGGGAACGGCATTCGGGGACGTCTCGGGGTGGCCCCTACGTGCGCCTGTGGACCCGTACTCCATCTGTAGTACCCGACAGTCCGTTCTCAGGTACGACGACGTCTTGGGCCCGCCGGGGCATGGTGGAGGTATGAAGGGCTTCGGGACGGACCGGCGAGGGGTGACGTGAGCTCGCTGGTGATGTCGGTGCTGCTGTGTCTGGTGTCCGCCCTCTGCTACGCGGGCGCCGCCATCGTGCAGGAGCGTGTCGCCACCACCAGTGCCGGTGGTGCCTGCGGTCCGCTGCGCCACCCGAGCTGGTGGGGTGCCGTGGGGCTGACCGGGGTGGGCGCCGGGCTGCACGTGCTGGCCCTGGCCTACGGCCCGCTCAGCCTGGTGCAGCCGCTGGGCGCGCTCACGATCGTCTTCGCCCTGCCGATGGCCGCCGTGTTCGCCCGCAGACCCGTCGGCGCCGTCGGCTGGCGCGGCGCGCTGCTCGCCACCGGAGGGCTGGTCGCCCTGCTGATGCTGACGGGGTCACCGCGCACCGAGTTCCTCGACAGCGGCGCGAGACCCGTGCTCGCCGCCGCGGGGCTCGGCGCCGTCGTCGTCCTCATGATCGTCGCGCGCTGGGTGCACCGCCCGGCCCCGCGCGGCGTGGTGCTGGCCTCCGCGGCCGGTGTCGCCTTCGGCCTGGGCTCCGTCTTCACCAAGGCCGCCGCCGAGGACTGGACCTCGCACGAGACCGGCTCCCTGCCGCTGGTCCTGGCCGGCGTCGTGGTCTTCGCCTCGGCCGGACTGCTGCTCTCCCAGACCTCCTACCGCGGCGCCGGTCTCGCCGCCCCGCTCGCCACGCTCACCGTCGTCAACCCCGTGGTGGCCGCCGCCATAGGGATAGCGGTGCTCGGCGAGGGCTTCCGCTACGGCCTGGCCGGCGGTGTGCTGGCCGCCGTGGCCGGTGCGGTGGCCGCGAGCGGCGTGATCACGCTGACGGCGCGCGGCGCGGACCGCGCGCCGTCGGGCCCGGCCTCCCTGCCCGCCGCGCGCGGTCCCGTCCCGGGAGGGCCGGGCCACGGGCCTTCCGGCGCGACCCCGTCGCGGCTGTGGCGGGCGGCCCCGGCCCCCGGCCGGGCCGGCTTCACCGCGTGCGACCGGCGGCCCGCGATGCGTTCGGGCTCGTCCCCGGGGGACTGAGCCTCCCCGCGGGGCCTACAGACCCGCGGCCGCCGCGCGCAGAGCCGTACGGCACAGCGCGTCCGCCGCCCGCGTCGTCTCCGGTAGCCGGAAGTCACGCGCCAGCCGCAGGGTGAACCCGCAGGCGTGGTCGAGGCTCACCCGGTGGCCGACCGACACGAAGACCGGCTTCACACCGGCCCGCGTGCGCACCGCGCGGCCGACCTCCTCCTCGCCGTCCAGCAGCGGCGAGGTGTCACCGCGCGACGGTCCCGGCTCGGCGTGGCGGAAGGTGAAGGGATTCTTGGCGACGCCGATCGTCGGCAGGCCCGTCAGGACGCCGAGGTGGCTCGCCAGACCGAACCGGCGCGGGTGCGCGAGCCCGTAGCCGTCGCAGACCACCAGGCCGGGCGTGACCGGCAGCCGCTCCAGCGCGGCCAGGACGGTGGGGATCTCCCGGAAGGCGAGCAGCCCGGGGACGTACGGGAAGGCGATGCGGCCGACCGCCGTGGCCTCGGCCACGACCGCCAGGGTGCCGCTGTCGAGCGCGACGGCCGCCGCCGCGACGAGGTCCCGCTCGTCGTCGTAGGCCACGTCCACGCCGACGGCGATCAGGGCGGCGTCGGGGGAGGGGCCCGGTTCGTCCCGCACCACCCGGCCCCGCAACTCGTCCTGGACGGCGGTCGCTTCCGCCTCGGTCGTGGGCCAGCCCGCGGGCAGCTCGTCAGGTGTGTCGCTCATGGTGGGCCCAACGCTACCGGCCGGGTGCGCCCAAGCAGGCCGGGCCCTGAAGGGGCGCGGGGAACTGCGCGACCAGCCACAATGGCGCCGCAGACGATTGACGGCCCCTCGCGGCACTCCAAGCGGAGCGCCGAGGCGTCGCCGGGCCCGCGAGCGTAGCCTGTGGATCATGTTCGTACTTGAGCTGACCTACATCGCGCCGATCGAGCGCATCGACGCCGCCCTCGCCGAGCACGTCGCCTGGCTCGACGCGCACTACGCCTCGGGCGTCTTCATCGCCTCCGGGCGCAAGGTCCCGCGCGACGGCGGGGTCATCCTCGCCCTCGGCGACGACCGCGCGAAGATCGAGGAGATCACGAAGAGCGACCCGTTCATGGTGGCGGGGGTGTGCGAATACTCGATCACGGAGTTCATCGCGACGAAGACGGCGCCGCCGCTGGAGCCGTACCGCCAGGAGTTGCCGTCCTGAACAGTCAAAGATTCATCCTTTCGGCCCATGGCGGGTGGCTGTAAGGGCGATCCCCCCGCCCGGGGGCCGCTCATAACGTGAACGCATGGCCCCCATAACCCTGCCTTCGTCCCCCGGCCGCCCTCCCGCCCCCCGGCCGTGGCGCCGCCACGGGTGGCTGCTGGCCGGGCTGTGCGGGCTGTGGATGGCCGAGGGGCGGCTGCTGAGCCGGGGCGCCGCCTACCCCGGCCAGGCCGGCGGGCACCACGCGCACCTGGTGGTCTGGTGCGCGGGCCTGCTGGTCGCCGCGTGCGTGCTGCCGTGGGCCGCGCTCGCCGTCCGCGCGGTGGCCGCCGTCGTCGTCTCCTGGTCGGCGACCGGCTATCTGCTGACGGTCGGGGCGCACATGCCCGTGTGGGGGCTGACCGAGGGCGCGGCGCTGCTCGTCCTGCTGGCGCTGGTCGCCTGGCGGGCGCCCGTACGGGTCGCCGTGCCGCTGGGGATCGCGCTGTCCGCGGGCGTGCTCGCGGCGCCCGTACGGGACGCCGACGCGCTGAGCACCACCGTGGTCGCCTACTCCCTCGTCGTGGCCGGGGTCGCCGCCCTGGGGCTGTGCCTGCGCTACCGCGACGCCGAACGCGCCAGGCTCGTGGCCGCCGCCCGGGAGGCCGAACGGCTTGAGCTGGCGGGTGAGTTGCACGACTTCGTCTCGCACCACGTCGCCGCGATGACCCTGCTGGCGAAGGCCACCGGCTCGCTGGCCAGGGACGAACGGGTCGCTGCCTCGCTGCGGGACATCGAGGAAGCCGGCGGCGAGGCGATGACCACGGCCCGACGGCTGCTGCGCGTGCTGCACCAGGACGAGGCCCACCGCGAGCCGCTGCCCGGCCTGGACCGGATCGCGGAGCTGGTCGACGACTTCTCCCGCACGAGCGGTGCCCCGCGCGTGTCCCTGCACGTCGACCCCTGCTTCGACGCCGGGCTGGCGCCCGAACTGGCCGCATCCGTCCACCGCATCGTCACCGAGGCCCTGGCCAACGTCGCCAAGCACAGCCCCGGCGCATCGTCGGTGGAGGTGGAGCTCCGGGACGCGGGCCCGCGCCTCTTCGTCTCCGTGCGCGACGACGGCCCCGGCCCGCAGCACGCCCGCCGCACCCCCGAGGACAGTGGCGGGCTGGGGCTGGTGAGCCTTATCGAGCGGGCCGACGCGATCGGCGGCTCGCTGACCGCCGGGCCGGTGCCGGGCGGGGGCTGGGAAGTGCTCGCCGTGCTGCCGGTCCAGCACTGACACGAGTGGGAGTGACGCAGGTCACATCGGATTCATGCGGCTGACGTAATCGATCCGCCGTCTCTCCAGAAGAAGCAGAGAGAGGCCCGGACCCGCACCACCCACCCCGACCGCAAGGGAGCACGCGTTGTCCACCGTCATCGACCAGGCTGTCCAGGCACGACTGATCGCATCGGCCCCGAAGGACCGCGCCGTTCCCGCGCAACTCCGATATGTGCCCTCCGACCCCTTCGCCGTGCATATCGCGTTTCCTCCCATGGCCTCCCTCGACGGGGCGGACGTGGCATGGGCGTTCGCGCGCGAACTCCTGGCCTGCGGGCTCATCTCCCCCGCGGGCGGAGGCGACGTGCACGTCTGGCCGTGCGGCCCGGACCGCACCGTGCTGGAGTTCCACGCCCCCGAGGGCATCGCCATGGTCCAGATCGCCACGGCCGAACTCCGCCGCTTCCTGGCCCGCTCCTACGCCCTCGTCCCCGCCGGCGCGGAGTCCGCCCACCTCGACCTGGACGCGGACCTGACGACACTGCTGCGGGAGGCGTAGCCCGCCCGGCGCCGCGGTCCGGGCCCCGGCTACGGCGCTACGTAGGCCACCCAGTCCGTGCCGCGCAGCGGGTGGGGCCGCCAGCCGCGCGCGTACGGCGGCAGATAGCCGTCGGCCGGGTCGTACAGCACGGCCATCGGCTCCCGGGCGGCGGCGCGTTCCAGCGCCGCCGTCGTGGTCGACCGGTTGTTGCCCATCGTCTGCGCGGACGCGCACCCCGCCTCGTAGGCGATCGGCTGCGCCCGTGGCCCGCTGACCAGGCACGGCGCCCGCAGGCCCAGCCGCTCCAGGCCGTCCGCGGCGCGGCGGTAGCGCACGGTGGTGTCCCGCGCGTCCGCCGTGTTCGCCCGCAACTCCTCCCACTGGACGGTGAGGTGCGCGCCCAGCACCGCGCACAGCAGCACGGCCACGCCCGTGCGGGCCCGGCCCTCGCGCGCGGACCGGAGCGCGTGGGCCGCGACGCCGGCCACCGGCAGGGCGGCCAGCGCGTACGCGGGCAGCAGGAAGCGCGGCGCGGAGTAGTCCAGCAGGAGCAGATAGGGCACGGCGACCGACAGCGCGCAGGCCACGGGCAGCAGGGTCACGGCCCTGTGGCGGCGGGCCCGCACTGCCAGCGCGCAGGCCGTGGCGGTGAGGACGGGGAGCAGCAGCCACCACAGCGAGTGGGTCAGCGGCGGCGCGGCGATGTGGCAGGGGCGGCAGAGCAGCGGCCCGTCGAGCCCGCGGTAGGCCGCGGACAGCCCGCCGCCGAGGTGCGCGCCCATGCCGCCCTCGGTGTCGCTGGAGATGTCCAGCCGCCGGCCGATCCCGCCGAAGCGGACGTACGCCTCGACCGTCCACTGCGCCCCGCCCAGCGCGAGCCCGCCGAGAACGGCCGCCACGGTGCTCAAGCGCCGCCACGCGCGGACGGTCGCGCAGGCCACGAGCAGCGGCAGCGCGAGCCAGACGCCGTCCGGCGCGCGGAAGAGGGTGGCGGCGGCCAGCGAGAGGGCGAGGCCGGCGAGGGCCCGGCGGCGGCCGGCCTCGGCACGGGTGCGCAGGAACCAGCCGACGGCGGCGACCGCGGTCAGCGCGACCCAGAGGTTCGGCATGACCTGCGGACCGCTGAGGACGGTGATCCACAGACTGCCGAGGAGCGCGGCCGCGAGCGCGGGTCGCAGCCGCCCGAGCAGCGGCTCCCACACCTTGAACGCCGCGTACAGCGCCGCCGACGACAGCAGGACGAGCGCCACGCGCACGGCGAGCGGGGAGGACGTCACGGCGGCGACGGGAGCGACGAGGAAGGTGATGCCCCGGGAACGGGGAGCGCTGAAGAACGCGGCGGGGTGCCGGGGGTCGACCTGGGAGAGATAGACGGTCTCGTCCCAGCCGAGGTTCATGTGCGCCACCGCGTAGCAGAGTTGGGCGATGCCGTAGAGGAGCGCGACGGCGGCGAGCGGCGGGATCCGCCGCACCGGCGCCCGGCCCTCGGGCGCCGGCCGGTCCTGAAGGAGGGGGCCGGGCAGCCGAGGGGGCGCCGTGCGCGCGCGGTCGGTGTGCCGTTCCGTGGGGGCCATGCCCCCTTCTACCGTACTTACGGCCGCTGTTGCCCCTTCTTCGTGGCGGCCGCCCGCTCGGCCGACGCGGCGATCTCCGCCTCCGCCGCCGCACGGTCGGCCCAGCATGCTCCGCTGTCGACGGATTTGCCGGGTTCGAGCTCCTTGTAGACCTCGAAGAAGTGCTGGATCTCCAGCCGGTCGTACTCGGGCAAGTGCCGCAGATCTCTCATGTGTTCATGGCGCGGGTCGTTCGCGGGCACGCACAGCACCTTGTCGTCCTCGCCCTGCTCGTCCCTCATTCGGTACATCCCGATCGCGCGACACCGGATGACCACCCCGGGGAAGGTCGGCTCACCGGCGAGCACCAGGGCGTCGAGGGGCTCGCCGTCCGCGCCGAGGGTGTCCTCGACGAAGCCGTAGTCCGCGGGGTAGCGGGTGGAGGTGAACAGCAGCCGGTCCAGGCGGATCCGGCCGCGCTCGTGGTCCATCTCGTATTTGTTGCGGCTGCCTTGCGGGATCTCCACGACGACGTCGAAGTCCACGGGTGCCCTTCCCTTTGGCGGTCGGCCGGCTTCCATGGTGGCGCGGGGAGAGGCGGCGCACCATGGTTCGGACCGGGGTGGAGCGGATGTCGGTCGCAGGCCGCGTTGCCGGCCCGGCCGGCCTTTGAGACCGCCCGCCGCAGGTGAAACGGACCCGCGGTCAAAAATCACCGCTCAGCCGACGTTTCCGGCAGCGAGGCCAAGGGCAGAGCCCTCGTCCGGGGAAACGGTGGAAGGGGATCCGCATGAGACTGCCCGTGCCCCTCGGCGGGGTCGTGCCTCCACTCTGCACGCCGCTCACGCCCGACGGCGACGTGGACGTCCGCTCGCTCGGCGCGCTCGTGGAGCACGTGCTGGCGGCGGGCGTCGACGCCGTGTTCGCGCTGGGGTCGAGCGGCGAGGCCGCCTTCCTGACCGACGACCGGCGCCGCACGGCGCTGCGGGCCGTCGTGGAGGCGGTCGACGGCCGGGTGCCCGTGCTCGCGGGGGCCATCGACATGACGACGGCCCGCGTCCAGGCGCAGGCCCGCGCCGCGGCGGCGCTCGGCGCGGACGCGCTCGTCGTCACCGCCCCCTTCTACGCGGGCGCCCACCCCGCCGAGACCGCAGACCACTTCCGCCGGGTCCGGGCCGGCACGGACCTGCCGCTGATCGCGTACGACATCCCGCCCGCCGTCCACAGCAAGCTCACCCCCGCCGTCCTCCTGCCCCTCGTGGAGGACGGCACGCTGGCCGGGCTGAAGGACAGCAGCGGCGACCTCGGCGCGCTGCGCCGCCTGCTCGTCGCCCTGCGCGAGCGCGGCCTGGACCGCACGTTCGCCGTCCTGACCGGCTCCGAACCGGCCGCCGACGCCGCCCTGCTGGCCGGGGCCCACGGCGTCGTGCCGGGCCTGGGCAACGTGGACCCCGCGGGATACGTACGGCTGTACGCCCATGCCCGCGCGGGCCGCTGGCGCGAGGCGACCACGGAGCAGGACCGGCTGACGGCCCTCTTCGCCCTCGCGGACACGGGCGATCCGACGGCGATGAGCGCCGGCTCGTCCGCCCTCGCCGGCTTCAAGACGGCCCTCCACCTGCTCGGCGTCATCGCGTGCCCGGCGACGGCGGCGCACCCGCGCGGCTTGCCGGAGGAGTCGGTGGGGGTGGTGCGGCGGCTGCTGGGCGAGGCGGGTTTGCTCTGACGCCGCGCGGGCCCGAGCGCGTCACTCGAAGGCAGCCCACTCGTCCGGAGCCGGCCGGTCCAGCACAACCAGCAGAGCCCGTCCGACCGGCTCGGCCGGCAGCGCCTTCTGCTCCGGGTCGCTGTCGGCGTGGGGTTCGCGTACGTATTGACCGGTGATCCGCCGGCCGAGCTGAAGAAGCGCATCGCCGAGCGCGCCGAGGCCGACGATCCTGGAGAGTGAACGGGAGTACCGGATCTCCCTGGCAATTCGCGGCGGCCATGCGGCGCATGGAACTTGCCGTGGTCCGCGAGCAGCCGGGGCCGGGGCAGACTTGCTCGGCGGGGTGACGGGGGGAAAGATCGACGAGCTGTGTCGGCGCGAGTGACCGGCGATGTGCGAGAAGGACAAGGTGGGGCGGGATGAGTGGGCACGGCCGACGGCGGCGTCATCGTACGGTGGACCGGGTCGTGTGGATCCTGGAGGCCGCCGCGCGGGCGCCGGGCGGGGTGACCGTGGCCGAGGTGGCGCGGACGGTCGGGGCGCCGGCGAGTTCGGTGCAGGATCTGGTCAACGGCCTTGTCGTGACGGGCTTTCTGCTGGAACAGCACGGGCGCTTCAGGCTCGGGCCCGCCCCGCACGTCCTCAACCTCATCGCCGGCCGGATCGTCCCACGGATCAGTCAGGCCGAGCTCGACGAACTGAGCCGCGTCGCGGGCACCCCGGTGCTGCTCACGGTGCGGGTCGGGCTCGACGCCGTGCACCTCGCGCGCGGCGGCGAGGACGAGATTCCGCGCCTCGTGCCGCTCGCCGACGAGCACGTGGCCCGGCCGCTGCTGCGTACCGCCGCGGGCCGTCTGCTGCTGGCCTTCACCGACGAGGCGGAGCGCCGCGGGCTGCTCGACGAGCTCGCCCGCCGCGACCCCGAGGCGGTCGCCGAGTTCCGCTCCGCTCTTCCGGCGATCCGCGCGTCGCGGATCAGCCGCAGCGAGGGTCTGGCCGACCCCGAGGCCAGCGCACTCGCGATCCCCGTCACCGAGGGCTCCGTCGTCACGGGAGCCCTCGCTCTGATACACCGGCGCCGCGGCCGCTCGGAGCGGCTGTCCCTGGACCGGGCGGCGGCCCGGCTCCTCGCGCACATCCAGCAGACGCGGACGTGATGTCCGCATCGATTCACGGATATCCGTGAATGCGGGTGCTCATGCGGGGCCGGGAACGAGCATCCCGGCATGACTTCGAACCCACTGATCACGACCGGTGAGATCGTCTCCCGGCTGCTGCACACCCTCGGCGACCCCGACCCGGCCCGCGGGGCCGAGGACATCACCGTCGTCGGGGCCGACCCCCTGGTGCCCTCGGTGCACCGCCTCGCCGACGCCATGTCCGCCGCGATCGGCGTCTTCGGGCGGCAGACGGCGGCACTCGGCGAACAGCGCGGCCACCTCCACCAGAAGGTGGAGGTGCAGGCCGGGGCCGCGATCGACCAGCTCATGGCGACGTATCACACGACGCTCTCGGGGCGCCCGATCGGCACTCTCCTCGACGACCCGGCGCTGCTCGGCAACAACGACTTCTACCGGGCGCGCGACGGCCGATGGATCTTCATCATCACCACTTATCCGCATCTGCGGGACGCGGTCGGCTCCGTGCTGCGGTGCCCGCTCGACACGGTGGGGATCGCGCAAGCCGCGGCCGCCTGGGACGCCTTCACGCTGGAGGACGCCATCTGCGCGCGGGGCGGCGTCGCCTGCGTCGTGCGCAGCCGGGACGAGTGGCTCGCGCACCCCGCGGGGCGGTACGTCGCGCGGCGCCCGGTCGTCGAGATCGAACGCGTCGGTGACGGCCCGGCCCGTCCGCTGGAGCCGATCGGCGAGGCCGACGAGGCGCTCGCGGGCGTACGGGTGCTCGACCTCACCCATGTCATCGCGGGTCCCGTCGGGGCGCGGCTCCTCGCCCAGTTCGGGGCCGACGTGCTGCACCTGTCACGCCCCGACCGCCCCGACCCGATCCCGATGATCGCGCTGACCGGCGGCGGCAAGCGCAACGCCTACTGCGACCTGCGCGACGAGAACGACCGTGCGGCCTTCCACGACGCGCTCCAGGACGCGGACGTCTTCGTGCACGCCTACCGGGGACTCGCCCGGCACGGGGCACAGACCGAGGAGCTCGTCCGGCGTCGCCCCGGACTCATCGTCCTCGAATACCACGCCTGGGGCGCCGACGGCCCCTGGGGCGAACGCGGCGGGTTCGACCAGCTCGCCTGCTCGGCAACCGGATTCGCCGTCGAGGAGTGGACCGACCGGCCCTCGCTGCCCCCGACGTACCTGCTCAACGACTACCTCGCCGCGTACCTCGGGGCCGCCGCCGTGGCGACGGTCCTGCGCCGGCGCGCGGCGGAGGGCGGCTCGTGGCGGATCCGGGTGACCTTGGCCGGGGTGTGTCACTGGGTGCAGGAACTCGGGCTGCTGGCACGGGAGGACGTCACCGACCTGGCCCGCCCCGGGCGCGCGCCGTTCGCCGCGCTGTCGACCACCGCGACCGACTTCGGCCCGCTCACCGAACCGGCGACACCGTTCGCGTACAGCGGGCGCACGGTCCCCCAGCCCGGACGGCGCTCCCCGCTCGGCTCTGCCGCGCTCCAGTGGCGCTAGACCACTTCGTTCCACCTTCACCCCACCCCACCCGATCTCCCAGGAGGCACCGCAAGATGTCCGAAAAGCCGAGCGGCCCGTCCGGCCGCGGACTCCTCGCCGGCGTCCGCGTCGTCGAACTGGCCAGCGTGATCATGGGTCCGTACGCAGCACAGCAGCTCGGCGACCTGGGCGCGGACGTGATCAAGGTCGAGCCGCCCACCGGTGACATGACGCGCCACTACCCGCCGCGGCGCCACCCCGGCATGGGCGGCACGGCACTCAACCTGAACCGCAACAAGCGCAGCGCCGTCATCGACCTCAAGGCCCCGCACGGCCGCGACGCCCTGCTCGCCCTGCTGCGCACCGCGGACGTCTTCATCACCAACCTGCGCCCGCAGGCCCTGGAGAAGCTCCGCCTCGGCTACGACGACGTCGCGACCGTCAACCCCGGCCTGATCTACGCCAACGCACAGGGCTTCCGCAGTGACAGCAGCCACGGCACCCATGCCGCCTACGACGACATCATCCAGGCGGCCAGCGGCCTGGTCTGGCTCAACCACCAGGTCTCCGGCCAACCGCACTACGTTCCCACCGTCCTCGCCGACAAGATCTGCGGCATGCAGATCGCCCAGTCGGTCCTGGCCGCGCTGCACTACCGGGAGCACGGTGGCACCGGCCAGCACATCGAGGTCCCGATGGCCGACACCATGCTCGCCTTCAACCTGGTCGAACACCTGGGCGCGGCCACCCTGGAGACCGACGGCGAGTTCGGCTCGGCCCGCTCGCTCAGCCCGGAGCGCCGCGCCCTGCGCACCGCCGACGGCTGGATGTGCATCCTGCCGCACAGCGACCGCAACTGGCGGGACTTCACCGCCTTCGTCGGCCGCCCCGACCTGGCCGCCGAACCACGCTTCGCCACCGGCCCCGAACGCGCCCGCAACGCCGACGTGTTCTATCCAGTGCTCGCGGCACTGACACCGCGGCACACCAGTGCCGAATGGCAGGAGTTCTGCGACCGGGCGGGCATCGCCGCCGCCCCGGTGCTCGATCTGGAGTCCGCCGCCACCACCGCTTACGCCCAGGAGGGCGGCCTGCTGTACGAGGCCGACCACCCCACCGAGGGCCGCTACCGGGTCATCGGCCGCCCGGTCCGCTACTCGGCCGACCCGGAGCCGGAGCTGCGGCCCTGCCCGGGCATCGGCCAGCACACCGACGAGGTGCTCCGGGAAGCCGGCTTCGACCCCTCCCTGCTGCACCCCGTGAACTGACCTCACCGACCCCAGGAGCGAATCAGCCATGTCACCTTCGACGCTGTCACCGATCGCGTTCCCCGACGTCACACTGCCCGCATCGGCCCACCGGCTCCGCACCGAGGTCCGCGCCTTCCTCGACGAGGAGCGCGCCCGCGGCACCGTGCTCGGCCGGCCCGACTCCTGGCTGGCCGGCTGGGATCCCGGCTTCAGCCGCCGCCTCGCCGAGCACGGCTGGGTCGGCATGGCCCTGCCCACCGAGTACGGCGGCGCGGGCCGCGGCTTCCTGGAGCGCTATGTGGTGATCGAGGAACTGCTCGCCGCCGGCGCCCCGGTCAGCGCCCACTGGGTCTCCGACCGGCAGGCCGGACCGTCGATCCTCCAGCACGGCACCGAGGAGCAGCGCCGCTTCCTCCTGCCCCGGATCGCCGCCGGGCAGTGCTTCTTCTCCATCGGGATGAGCGAGAAGAGCAGCGGCTCGGATCTCGCCTCGGTCACCACTCGCGCCCAACGCACCGCCGACGGCTGGCGGTTGACCGGCACCAAGATGTGGACCGGCGGAGCCCATGTCAACGACTACGCCATCGTGCTGGCCCGCACCGACGAGGCCGAGGACAGGCACGCGGGCCTGAGCCAGTTCATCGTCGACCTGCGCGCTCCGGGCGTACGGGTCGAGCCGATCCACCTGATGAGCGGCGAGCACCGCTTCAACGCCGTCCACCTCGAAGGCGTCCACGTCCCCGACGGCATGCTGCTCGGGCAGCAGGGCGACGGCTGGAAGCAGGTCACCGGCGAACTCGCCTTCGAACGCAGCGGCCCGGAACGCTACCTCTCCACCTTCCCCCTGCTCATCTCCCTGCTCCGCGAACTGGAGCAGCGCCCGCCCACGGCCGAACAGCTCACTCAGGTAGGCGTCCTGACGGCCCGTCTGCACAGCATCCGCCAGCTCTCCCTCGGCGTGGCCGCTGCCCTGGACGCCGGAGCCTCGCCCGACACCCAGGCCGCCCTGGTCAAGGACCTCGGCACCCGCCTGGAGGGCGCGCTGGTCGACACCGTCCGCGGCATCCTGCCCACCCCGGCCGATCCGCACGCCACCCCCGGCAGCCACCCCGAACTTCTCGCCTTCGCCCTGCTGCACAGCCCCGGCTACACCCTGCGCGGCGGCACCAACGAAATCCTTCGCGGCATCATCACTCGTGGTCTGGAGCAGCACTGATGAACACCCACACGATCGACACCAGCGCCCCCGTCATCTCCGCCGACGCCTACGACACCACCGCCTTCTACGCCGATCCCGACGCCATCGCCACCGTCGCCAACACCACTGCTCCCGACGCCGTGGCGCTTCCCGCCGAGGGCGCCTCCACCGCCGAACTCCTCGCCGCCGCCCAGGAAGCAGGACGCCGCGCCGTCCCCGCCCCTCTCGCCGAGACCGCCCTGGTCGCCCGCCCCCTGCTGCGCCGCGTCGGCCTTCCGGTGCCGGACGGCCCGCTCAGCTACGCCATCACTCCCGAGCTGACGATCCGCTACGCCCACCCCGCCACCTCCGCCGTCGGCTCGGCCGGCTGCTCCGGCGACGACGACACCCTGCTGGTCACCGGCACTCTGCGCCGCGTCCCCTGGGCCCGCGTCGCCACCGCCGTCATCGTCCTGGCCACAGCCCCCACGGGCCCCGTCCTGTTCACCCTCACCCCCGACCAGGCCGTCCTCACCCCCGGCACCGACCTTGCCGAGGAGCCCCGCGACGACCTCCACCTCGCCGCCCTGGAGGTCCCCGCCGCACAGGTCCGCCGGATCTCCCCCGAACTGCTCGACGAGGCCCGGCTCCGCGCGGCCCTGGCCCGCTCCGCCCTGATGGCCGGAGCCGCCGAACGCTGCGTCGACCTGACGGTCGCCCACACCACCGCCCGCACGCAGTTCGGCCGTCCGCTCAGCCGCTTCCAGGCCGTCAAGCAGGAAGAGGCACGGCTGATCGAGGAGGCCGCCCTGGTCCGCGCCGCCGTCCAGGCCGCCGCCACGCCGCTGGACACCGGCGGTGCGGCCGCCCACTTCGCCGTCGCCGCCGCCAAGACCCAGGCATCCGCCTCGGCCGCCGAGATCGCCCGCATCGCCCACCAACTGCACGGCGCCATCGGGATCACCCGGCTCCACCCGCTCCACCTGGCCACCACCCGCCTGTGGTCCTGGCGTGACGAAGACGGCGACGAGACCTACTGGGCACGCCGCCTGGCCCAGTCCCTCAGCGCCACCACCCTCTGGCCGGCCCTCACCACCACGCCCTGACACCGGGCCGGACAAGGGCCACGGTCGATGAGAACAGGACAGGTGAAATGCGAACCTACGGCCAGGTCTTGTGGAAAGTGGAACCCGTTCTTAACATCGCGAGTGTTACAGCACTTGTGTCATAGGACTGGGGTCTGGATGGCAGAGACGGCGAACGGTCCGCTCACCGGCGTCCGCGTGGTCGAGCTCGCGGGGATCGGGCCCGCGCCGTTCGCCGCCATGCTGCTGGCCGACCTCGGGGCCGATGTCGTCCGCGTCGACCGCCCCGACGGTCCCGGGCTGCACATCGACCCCCGCCACGACGTCACCAACCGCAACAAGCGCTCGGTGGTCGTGGACCTCAAGTCGGCGGAGGGGCCCCCGGCCGTGCTCGCTCTCGTCGAGCGTGCCGACGTCCTCCTGGAGGGCTTTCGGCCCGGCGTCGCGGAGCGTCTCGGCATCGGGCCCGAGGACTGCCACGCCCGCAACCCCCGCCTGGTCTACGGCCGGATGACCGGCTGGGGGCAGGACGGCCCGCTCGCCGACACCGCCGGGCACGACATCGCGTACATCGCCGTCACCGGCGCCCTCGGCCTGGCCGGGCCCGCCGGCGGGCCGCCGTACGCCCCCGCCAACCTCCTCGGCGACTTCGCCGGCGGCTCGCTCTATCTCGTCATCGGCGTCCTCGCCGCCCTCCAGCACGCCCGCGCCACCGGCACCGGCCAGGTCGTCGACGCCGCCATCGTCGACGGCACCGCCCACCTGACCGCCCTCATCCACGGCATGCTCGCCGCGGGCGCCTGGCAGGACCGGCGCGGTGCCAATCTCCTCGACGGGGGAGCGCCCTTCTACGGGACGTACGAGACGGCCGACGGCGGCCACATGGCGGTGGGGGCGCTGGAGAAGCGCTTCTACGCGGAGTTCCTCGACCGCCTCGGCCTCACCGGCGAGGTGCCCGACCGCGACGACCCCACCCGGTGGGACGCGCTGCGCGACGCCGTCGCCGTACGCTTCAAGCAGCGCACCCGTGCCGAGTGGACGGAGGTCTTCGCACACTCGGACGCCTGCGTCGCACCCGTCCTCTCCCTGCGGGAGGCCCCCGGCCATCCGCACCTCGCCGCCCGCGGCACCTTCGTCGAGCACGGCGGCCTCACCCAGCCCGCCCCGGCCCCGCGCTTCTCCGCCACCCCCGGCTCCGTACGCCGCCCGCCCGCCCGGCCGGGCGCGGACACCGCCGAGGTGGCGCGCGACTGGGACGTCCCCGGCCTCGCCCCCGACCGGAAGGGCCCGCACCGATGAAGCGTCAGATCTTCACCGCCGACCACGAGGCGTTCCGCGCGACGGTGCGGACCTTCCTGGCCAAGGAGGTCGTGCCGCACCACGCGCGGTGGGAGCGGGACGGCATCGTCCCGCGCGAGGCGTGGCTGGCGGCCGGGCGGCAGGGGCTGCTCGGCCCGGCCGTGCCCGAGGAGTACGGCGGCGGGGGCACCACCGACTTCCGCTACAGCGCCGTGCTCACCGAGGAGTTCGCCCGCGCGGGCGCCGCCGGGCTCGCGGTCGGGCTGCACAACGACGTCATCGGCCCCTATCTCACCTCCCTCGCCACCGACGAGCAGAAGCGGCGCTGGCTGCCCGGCTTCTGCACCGGCGAGATCATCACGGCCATCGCGATGACCGAACCGGGCGCGGGCTCGGACCTCCAGGGCATCCGCACCGCGGCCGAGGACCGCGGCGACCACTGGCTGCTGAACGGCTCCAAGACCTTCATCTCCAACGGAATCCTCGCCGACCTCGTCATCGTGGTCGCGCGGACGACCCCGCAGGGCGGGGCGAAGGGCCTCAGCCTCCTCGTGGCCGAGCGGGGCATGCCCGGCTTCGAGCGCGGTCGCAACCTCGACAAGATCGGCCAGAAGGCCCAGGACACCGCGGAACTCTTCTTCCAGGACGTGCAGGTGCCCAAGGAGAACCTCCTGGGCGAGCTGCACGGCGCGTTCGGCCACCTGATGACCAATCTCGCCCAGGAGCGCATGACCATCGCCGTCGCCGGGATCGCGGCCGCGGAGCACCTGCTGGAGCTCACCACCCGCCATGTGAAGGAGCGCGAGGCGTTCGGCCGACCGCTGGCCAGACTCCAGCACGTCCGCTTCGAGATCGCCGAGATGGCCACCGAGTGCGCGGTCACCCGTGCCTTCGTGGACCGCTGCATCACCGAGCACGCCGCGGGCGAGCTCGACGCCGTCCACGCCTCCATGGCCAAATGGTGGGCGACCGAGCTCCAGAAGCGCGTCGCCGACCGCTGCCTGCAACTGCACGGCGGATACGGCTATATGACCGAGTATCCCGTCGCCAAGGCGTTCACCGACGGCCGGATCCAGACGATCTACGGTGGCACCACCGAGATCATGAAGGAGATCATCGGCCGCTCCCTGCTCGCCTGATCCGCCCCTCCTGAACGTTCGAAGCCGCAGCCGCGGAAGCCGCCCCCTCGAAAGGCCCACGACCTTGAGCACCGAAGCGTACGTATACGACGCGATCCGCACCCCGCGCGGCCGCGGGAAGGCGGGCGGCGCCCTGCACGGCACCAAGCCCGTCGATCTCGTCGTCGGCCTCATCCACGAGCTGCGGCGGCGCCTCCCGGGCCTCGACCCGGCCGCCGTCGACGACATCGTGCTCGGCGTCGTCAGCCCCCTGGGCGACCAGGGCTCCGACATCGCCAAGGTCGCCGCCATCGCCGCCGGGCTGCCCGACACCGTCGCGGGCGTCCAGGAGAACCGCTTCTGTGCATCGGGCCTGGAAGCCGTCAACCTCGCCGCCGCCAAGGTCCGCTCCGGCTGGGAGGACCTCGTCCTCGCCGGTGGCGTCGAGTCGATGTCGCGGGTGCCCATGGGCTCCGACGGGGGCGCCTGGTTCGCCGACCCGATGACCAACTTCGACGTCAACTTCGTGCCGCAGGGCATCGGCGCCGACCTCATCGCGACCCTGGGCGGCTTCTCCCGTCACGACGTCGACGTCTTCGCCTCCCGCTCGCAGGAGCTCGCGGCCCAGGCGTGGAAGGAGGGCCGCTTCGACCGCTCCGTGGTGCCCGTGCGCGACCGCAACGGCCTCGTCGTCCTCGACCGCGACGAGCACGTCCGCCCCGGCACCACCCCCGAGACCCTCGCGGGCCTCAAGCCCTCCTTCGCCACGATCGGCGAGCAGGGCGGCTTCGACGCCGTGGCGCTGCAGAAGTACCACTGGGTGGAGAAGATCGACCACGTGCACCACGCGGGCAACTCCTCCGGGATCGTCGACGGCGCCGCGCTCGTGGCCATCGGCAACCGCGAGACCGGCGAGCGCTTCGGGCTCACCCCCCGCGCCCGCATCGTCTCCGCCGCCGTCTCCGGCGCCGACCCCACCATCATGCTCACCGGCCCCGCGCCCGCCAGCCGCAAGGCCCTCGCCAAGGCCGGGCTGACCATGGCCGACATCGACCTGGTGGAGATGAACGAGGCGTTCGCCGCGGTCGTCCTGCGCTTCGCCCAGGACATGGACATCAGCCTGGACAAGATCAACGTCAACGGCGGGGCGATCGCGCTCGGGCACCCGCTGGGGGCCACCGGGGCGATGCTGCTCGGGACGGTCATCGACGAGCTGGAGCGGCGGGACCAGCGGTACGGACTGGTCACGCTGTGCGTGGGCGGCGGGATGGGGATCGCCACCGTCGTCGAGCGGCTGTAGCCCTCCGACGCGCACCCCGACACCACCGTCCCCGCACCGGCCGACCGCCCCGGAACCTACGGAGAACCCACATGACCGAGCCGAACACCATTCGCTGGGAGCGGAGCGACGACGGCGTCGTCACGCTCGTCCTGGACGACCCCGCCCAGTCCGCCAACACCATGAACGCCGCCTTCAAGGCGTCCCTCACCGCGGCCGCCGACCGCCTGGAGGCCGAGAAGGAGTCCGTGCGAGGCGTCGTCATCACCTCCGCGAAGAAGACCTTCTTCGCCGGCGGCGACCTCAAGGACATGATCAAGGTCGGGCCCGAGGACGCCCAGCAGGTCTTCGAGACGTCCATGACCATCAAACGAGACCTGCGCCGGATCGAGACCCTCGGCGTGCCGGTCGTCGCCGCCGTCAACGGCGCGGCCCTGGGCGGCGGTTACGAGATCGCCCTCGCCTGCCACCACCGCGTCGCCCTCGACGCCCCGCATGTGAAGATCGGCCTGCCCGAGGTCACCCTCGGACTCCTTCCGGCGGCCGGCGGCGTCACCCGCACCGTACGGCTCCTCGGCATCACCGACGCCCTGCTCAAGGTGCTGCTCCAGGGCACCCGCCACAGCGCGCGGCGCGCCCTCGACGCGGGCCTGGTCCACGAGCTCGCCGCCACCGGCGAGGAACTGCTGGCCAAGGCCCGTACGTTCATCGACGCGCACCCCGAGTCCCGGCAGCCCTGGGACGAGAAGGGTTACAAGATCCCGGGCGGCACCCCGGCCAGCCCGCGCTTCGCCGCCAACCTCCCGGCCTTCCCGGCCACCCTCAAGAAGCAGCTCGGGGGCGCCCCCTACCCCGCGCCGCGCAACATCCTCGCGGCGGCCGTCGAGGGCTCACAGGTCGACTTCGAGAACGCGCAGGTCATCGAGGCCCGCTACTTCACGGAGCTGGTCACGGGCCAGACCGCCAAGAACATGATCCAGGCGTTCTTCTTCGACCTCCAGGCCGTCAACTCCGGCGCCAGCCGCCCCTCGGACGTCGCGCCCCGCAAGGTCA
Source organism: Streptomyces sp. NPDC001407 (assembly GCF_042895325.1). NCBI lineage: Bacteria > Bacillati > Actinomycetota > Actinomycetes > Kitasatosporales > Streptomycetaceae > Streptomyces > Streptomyces sp. NPDC001407. Next base: position 107,687 of record NZ_JBIAWF010000005.1, on the reverse strand, counting down.
CGAAGGCCGCCGTCCTCGGCGCCGGGATGATGGGCGCGGGCATCGCCTACGCCTGCGCCAAGGCGGGCATCGAGGTCGTGCTCAAGGACGTCTCCCAGGAGGCGGCCGACAAGGGCAAGTCCTACTCCGCGGGCCTGCTGGCGAAGGCGCTGGCCAAGGGCCGTACGACCGAGGCCGAGCGGGACGCCCTGCTCGCCCGGATCACGCCCACAGCCGACCCCCGCGACCTCGCGGGCTGCGACGCCGTCATCGAGGCGGTGTTCGAGGACCCGTCCCTCAAGCACAAGGTCTTCCAGGAGATCCAGCACATCGTCGCCCCCGACGCGCTGCTGTGCTCCAACACCTCCACCCTGCCGATCACCGCGCTGGCCGAAGGCGTCGAGCGGCCCGCCGACTTCGTCGGCCTGCACTTCTTCTCGCCCGTCGACAAGATGCCGCTGGTGGAGATCATCAAGGGGGAGCGGACCGGGGACGAGGCGCTGGCCCGCGCGTTCGATCTCGTCCAGCAGATCCGCAAGACGCCGATCGTCGTCAACGACTCGCGTGGCTTCTTCACCTCACGGGTGATCGGCCGGTTCATCAACGAGGGCGTGGCGATGGTCGGCGAGGGCATCGACCCCGCCTCCGTCGAACAGGCCGCGGCCCAGGCCGGCTACCCCGCCAAGGTGCTCACCCTGATGGACGAGCTCACCTTCACGCTCCCGCGCCGGATCCGCGAGGAGACCCGCCGCGCGGTCGAGGAGGCGGGCGGCACCTGGACCCCGCACCCGGCGGATGCCGTGCTCGACCGGATGATCGACGAGTTCGGCCGCACCGGGCGCAGCGGCGGCGCGGGCTTCTACGACTACGTGGACGGCAAGCGGGCCGGCCTGTGGCCGGGGCTGCGGGAGCACTTCACGCGGGCGGACGCGTCGATTCCGTTCGAGGACATGAAGGAGCGGATGCTCTTCGCCGAGGCGCTGGACACGGTGCGCTGCCTCGAGGAGGGCGTCCTGACATCGGTCGCCGACGCGAACATCGGGTCGATCCTGGGGATCGGCTTCCCGGGGTGGACGGGGGGTGCGCTTCAGTACATCAACGGTTATGAGGGGGGCTTGCCGGGGTTCGTGGCGCGGGCTCGGGCTTTGCAGGCGGCTTATGGGGAGCGGTTCGCGGTGCCGGGGTTGCTCTTGGAGAAGGCGGAGCGGGGCGAACGGTTCGAGTAGGGGGGATTTTTCCCCAGCCCCGCCCCTTCCCGGCTGCGTCTGATGTGCGGCTCCGCCGCGTGGGGGGAGACCCCGGACCCCAGCGCCCTTCGGGCGCGTCCTCAATCGCCGGACGGGCTGAATTGGCACCCACATCAGCCAAATCCACCCCGTTGGGGGCACCTCTGGGGGCACCCCCGGACGGAGTCTGGGGGAGGTAGCTGGGGGAGTTTGAGGACAGCGCGCGAAGCGTGTTGCGGGGTCTGGGGCGGCAGCCCCAGTTTCGGGAAGGGGCGGGGTAGGGGAACAAAGCGCCGCAGGCGAAGCCCCCCGCGCGGCGGAGCCGCATATCAGACGCAGCCGGGAAGGGGCGGGGTAGGGGAAGAAACCGGCCACCTAGCGAGCCCCCTCCGCCTCCCCGTAAAGCCCCCGCAGTTCAGACCGCAGCGACCTCTGAAAAGCCGTCACCAACGCCTGCACGACCAGCGGCTGCATATGCGCCGACAAGGACTTCATCGCCGCCACATCCGGCCCCGGCATCTCGTCGTGGAAGAGCCGGGTGAGCTCGCGCGCGGTCGCGCGGGCGTGGTCGAGCAGGGCCGTGCGGGCGGCGCGGAGGGTCTCGGGGGCTATCGGGACGTCCAGCAGGCGGACGCCGAGCGGCAGCAGGCCCACGTCGACCCGGAAGGTGTCCTCGGCGGCGAGGGGTTCCACTACGCCCATCGCGGTGAGCCTGTCGACGTCCTCGTCGGTGAGGGCCCGGCCTGCCCGCCGCTCCAGCTGCGCTCGCGTCGTCTCCTGCGGCTTGTCCGGCGTCCACGAGGCCACCAGGGCGCGGTGGATGGCGAGGTCGTGCGGGCTGATCCCGTCGGGGAGCTGCCGCAGATAGCGTTCGATGGCGGCGAGGGTGAGGCCCTGGTGCTGGAGCTCCTCGATCAGGGCCAGCCGCGCGAGGTGCCCGGGGCCGTAGCGGCCGACCCGGCGGGGGCCGATCTCGGGCGGCGGCAGCAGGCCACGAGTGCTGTAGAAGCGCACGGTGCGCACGGTCACGCCTGCGCGGGCGGCCAACTCGTCGACGGTGAGGCCGGTTTCCTCGGTGTCCGTGGCCATCGGCGGCGCCTCGCTCTCTGTTCCGCACCCCTGGGGACCTCTGGGGTTCAACAGTATTGCTGTACCACCGCCACTGTGAAACCTCCCGGCCGCCCGGCCCGTACGGCACAGGGCCCGTCGCACCGCGGCGCTCGCGGTGCGACGGGCCCTGCCGGACGTGCGGGGATCAGTGGTGTGGGTGCGGATGCGCGGCCTGCGCCTCCTGGATCTTCTTCCAGGACTTCGGCTGGGCCGGGGCCTTGAGCGACTTCGCCGCCTTGGCCGCCGTGCCCGTGGAGTTCGGCGACACGGCGGGCTTGGAGGTGGCGAACAGCCAGGTGTCGAAGAGCTGCGCCAGCGGCTTGCCGGAGACCTTCTCGGCGAAGGCCACGAAGTCCTGCACCGAGGCGTTGCCGTACTTGTTCGCGGCCGTCCACCCCTGGAGGATCTCGAAGAAGGTCTTGTCGCCGACCTTGGTGCGCAGTGCCTGGAGCGCGAGCGCCCCCCGGTCGTAGACCGCGCGGTCGAACTGCTTGTCCGCGCCCGGGTCGCCCGGCTTGACCGTCCAGAAGGCGTTGTCGGCGGGCACGCCGTTGTAGATGTAGTCGGCGAGCTCCTGGGTGGTGCCCTCGCCCTCCTTCTCCGACCAGAGCCACTGGGCGTAGGTGGCGAAGCCCTCGTTGATCCAGATGTTGCGCCAGTCCTTCACCGAGACGCTGTCACCGAACCACTGGTGGGCGAGCTCGTGCACGATCAGCGAGGTGTTGGCGCCGTTGCTGAAGCTGCTCGGGCTGTAGTACGGCCGGGTCTGGGTCTCCAGCGCGTAGCCCGTCTTCACATTGGCCACATAGCCGCCGACCGCGGTGAAGGGGTACGGCCCGAAGAGCGAGCTCTCCCAGTCGATGATCTCGGGGGTGCGCTCGACGCTCGCCCGCACGGCGGGGCCGTTCTCGCCGAGGTCCTTGCTGTAGGCGTTGAGGACCGGCAGCCCGTTGGCCGTGGTGTCCCGCGTGATGTCGAACTTGCCCACCGCGAGCGTGGTCAGGTACGTCGCCTGCGGCCTGGCGGAGCGCCAGTTGTAGCGCGTCCAGCCGAGCTTGGAGCTCTGCGAGGTCAGGATGCCGTTGCTGACGGTCTGATAGCCGTCCGGCACCGAGACCGAGATGTCGTACGTGGCCTTGTCCGTCGGGTGGTCGTTGCTGGGGAACCACCAGGCCGAGCCCTCCGGCTCCTGCGCCACGACCGCGCCGTCCGGCGTGCGGTTCCAGGCGGTGAAGTTGCCGACCTTCACCTGGGAGGGCGTGCCGCTGTAGCGGACGACCACGCTGATGTCCTTGCCCTTGGGCAGGGCGGCGGACGGGGTGATCTCCAGCTCGTGGACGCCCGACCTGGCGAACGTGGCCTTCTTCCCGTTGACCAGGATCTCGTTGACGTCGAGCAGGAAGTCCAGGTTGAAGCGGGACAGGTCCTGGGTGGTGGTGGCGAGCAGGGTCGCCGTGCCCTCCAGCTTGTCCGTCTTCGGCTGGTACTTCAGCCTCAGGTCGTAGTGCGAGACGTGATAGCCGCCGTTCCCGGCGTCGGGGTAGTAGGAGTCCCCGACGCCCGGGGCGCCCGGCGTGGGCTCGGCGGCCGACGCGGGGACCGCCAGCAGCAGGCAGGCGGCGGCCGCGCCCGGAACGATGAGTCTGTGACGCACGAGTCACTCCAACTCGTAGAGGAGAACGATCACTCGGAGCCTATGAACTCACTGTGAGGGAGGGTATGTCCATGGGGCATGCGACATAGGATCGTCATGCGCCTGTCATGAACTGTGTTTCCGGCCACCTCGTGAGACCGCTCGCATCCCCTTCTGCGCGGCAGTCCGCCGCGCTACGGTCCGGCGGTGCGCACACGCCCGCGGGACACCCGCATACCCTGGACCTCACTCGTACTGGCGGCGGTGGCCGCCCTGTTGGCCGCGCTCCTCGCCCCGGGAGCGGCGACCGCCGCGACCGGCGGCGGCGCGGCGAAGCCGAAGGAGAGCAGACCCGTCTATTCGTACGACCGTGCCGTGCGCGAGTCCGTATGGGTGGACATCAGGACCGACGGCGACGGTGACGGCCGGTCCGACCGGGTCGCCGTCGACATCATCCGCCCCCGCGAGCCCGCCGAACAGGGCAGACGCATACCGGTGATCATGGATGCGAGCCCGTACTACTCCTGCTGCGGGCGGGGCAACGAGAGCCAGAAGAAGACCTACGACGCACAGGGCAAGCCTGTGCAGTTCCCGCTCTATTACGACAACTACTTCGTCCCGCGCGGCTACGCCGTCGCCCTGGTGGACCTGGCCGGAACCAATCGCTCCGACGGCTGCGTCGACATCGGCGGCCGCTCCGACATCCAGTCCGCGAAGGCCGTCGTCGACTGGCTGAACGGCCGCGCCCGCGGCTACAGCAGCCGCACGGGCGGATCGGCCGTCAAGGCCGGCTGGACCACCGGCGCCGTGGGGATGATCGGCAAGAGCTACGACGGCACCGTAGCCAACGGCGTCGCCGCCACCGGTGTCGAGGGGCTGCGGACCATCGTCCCGATCGGGGGAATCAGCTCCTGGTACGACTACTACTTCGCCAAGGGCGCCGCCCTCTACGACGGCGGACCCGACGGGCTCTCGGACGGCATCGAGAGCCCCGAGGCGCGCGGCCACTGCCAGGCCGTGCAGCGCCAACTCGTCGAAGGCGCACCGCGCAACGGCGACTGGACCTCCCTGTGGGAGGCGCGTGACTACGTCAAGGACGCCGCCAAGGTGCGTGCCAGCGTCTTCGCCGTGCACGGCGCGCAGGACCTCAACGTCCGCACCAAGCACCTCGGCCAGTGGTGGGACGCGCTCGCGCAGCACGGTGTGGAGCGCAAGATCTGGCTGTCGCAGGCCGGGCACGTCGACCCCTTCGACTTCCGCCGCGACGCCTGGGTGCCGACGCTGCACCGCTGGTTCGACCACTACCTCCTCGGCTACGACAACGGCATCGAGCGCGAGCCCATGGCCGACATCGAGCGCGCCCCCGACCAGTGGTCCACCGACCGCGTCTGGCCGCCGAGCGGCACCCGGGCCACCACGCTCCGCCCGGCCGCGGGCCCCGTCACCGGTGTCGGCACCCTGGGCCTGAAGCCGGCCCCGGCCGGCACCACCGCCGCCTTCACCGACGACCCGAAGCTGAACGAGGGCGACTGGTCGGCCCACCTCGACGAGGCGACCCCGGGCAAGGCGGGGTTCACCACCGGCCCGCTCACCCACGACCTGCGGCTGTCCGGCTCCTCCACGGTCCGCCTCACCGTCACCCCGTCCACCGCCTCCGCCCATCTCTCGGCCGTCCTGGTGGACCTCGGCCCGGCCACCATCCGCAACTACGCGGGCGACGGCGAGGGCATCCGCACCCTGCCCGCCAGCAGTTGCTGGGGGAGCGGCACCCCCGGTGACACCGGCTGCTTCAAGGACACCGCGGCGGACACCGAGCAGGTCGGGTACACCGTCTTCAGCCGCGGCTGGGCCGACCTCGGCCACTACGCCGGGGGCAAGGCGCGCCCGCTGACCCCCGGCAAGCCGTACTCCCTCACCCTCGACCTCGCCGCCACCGACCACGTCGTCCCGGCCGGTCACCGCCTCGCCCTGATCGTCGCGGGCACCGACGCCGGGCTCATCGAGCCCGCCGCCACCAGCCCGCGGCTGACGGTGGACCTCAGCCGCACCTCCGCCCAGCTGCCGCTCGTCGGCGGGTGGGCCGCCTTCGCCCGCGCCACGGCCGGCGGCCACCGCCCCGTGCCGCACCAGAGCACCCCGCCGCGGGGCATCCGCCCGGTGGCGCCGTCCCACATCCCGGCCGCCTGACCGTGCCGCGCGGTCCCGCCCCGGTGGCGGGATCGCGCGGGTGTCACAGGCCGTCCACAGAAAAAACTGTTATGGGACCGGGCCCTCCAGCGGTTAGAGTCGGCGCATCATGAGCGCCACCCTCGTCGCCAAGGACCTCGCCGCCGGACATGGCGACCGCACCCTCTTCTCCGGGCTCGACCTCGTCGTCGCGCCCGGCGACGTCATCGGACTGGTCGGTGCCAACGGCGCGGGCAAGTCGACGCTGCTGAGGATGCTCGCGGGCCTGGCCGCCCCCGAGGAGGGCGCCGTCCGGCTCAGCCCGCCCACCGCCACCGTCGGCCACCTGCCCCAGGAGCCCGAGCGGCGCCCCGGCGAGACCGTGCGGGCCTTCCTCGCCCGCCGCACCGGCGTCGCCGCCGCGCAGGCCGCCCTCGACGCCGCCACCCAGGCCCTGGTGGACGGCGCCCCCGGCGCCGACGACGCCTACGCCCACAGCCTCGACCGCTGGCTCGACCTCGGCGGCGCCGACCTGGAGGAGCGCGCCGAGGAGGTCACCGGCTCCCTCGGCCTCACCGTCGGCCTCGACCGGCCCATGACCGCGCTCTCCGGCGGCCAGGCCGCCCGCGCCGGCCTCGCCTCGCTGCTGCTCAGCCGCTACGACGTCTTCCTCCTCGACGAGCCCACCAACGACCTCGACCTGGACGGCCTGGCCCGCCTGGAGTCCTTCGTCACCGGGCTGCGCGCGGGCACCGTCCTCGTCAGCCACGACCGCGAGTTCCTCGCCCGCACGGTCGACAAGGTCCTCGAGCTCGACCTCGCCCAGCAGCGGATCTCGCTCTACGGCGGTGGCTACACCGCCTACCTGGAGGAGCGCGAGACCGCCCGCCGGCACGCCCGCGAGGCCTACGAGGAGTACGCCGACACCCGCGCCGGCCTGGAGGCCCGCGCCCGCACCCAGCGGAACTGGATGGAGAAGGGCGTCAGGAACGCCCGCCGCAAGTCCACCGACAACGACAAGATCGGCCGCAAGCTCCGCGCCGAGTCCACCGAGAAGCAGGCGGCCAAGGCCCGGCAGACCGAGCGGCTCATCGAGCGGCTGGACGTGGTCGAGGAGCCCCGCAAGGAGTGGGAGCTGCGCATGGAGATCGCCGCCGCTCCGCGCTCCGGCGCGGTCGTGGCCACCCTGCGCGGCGCCGAGGCCCGCCGCGGCTCCTTCACCTTCGGCCCCGCCGACCTCCAGATCGACTGGGCCGACCGGGTCGCGATCACCGGCGCCAACGGCTCCGGCAAGTCCACGCTCCTCGCAGCGCTGCTGGGCAGGCTGCCGCTGGACGCGGGCGCCGCCGCGCTCGGCCCCGGCGTCGTCGTCGGCGAGGTCGACCAGGCGCGCGCCCTCTTCTTCGGGACCGAGGCGCTGCTGGACGCCTTCGAGGCGGCCGTGCCCGAGCTGGAGCCCGCCGACGTCCGCACGCTGCTCGCGAAGTTCGGGCTGAAGGCCGCCCACGTGCTGCGCCCGGCCGCCACCCTCTCCCCGGGCGAGCGCACCCGCGCCGCCCTCGCGCTGCTCCAGGCCCGCGGCGTCAATCTGCTGGTCCTCGACGAGCCCACCAACCACCTCGACCTGCCGGCCATCGAGCAGCTGGAGTCCGCGCTCGCTTCGTACGAGGGCACGCTGCTGCTCGTCACCCACGACCGCCGGATGCTCGACGCCGTGCACACCACCCGCCGCATCGAGGTCGCGGACGGCCGTCTCACAGAGAACTGACAGGTCGGACGCGCCCGGACGCACAGGGAATCGACAAGGATCGGACAGCGGACCGACAGGATGGGAAACCGCAACAGCCCGTCCGGGTGAAGCGGTGGCCGAAAACAAACCCAGGAGCAGGCCAATATTTGGCCAAGCGCTCGTCATGACGGGTGGGGCGACGCGCCGGGGCCGGTCGTCCCTCAGCCCCGCACGGTGGCGGATTTGAACTCCTGATGGGAATGCTCCAGCAGGTGTTCGATTTGCGGAATGTTGGCTTCACCATGCGAACCCAGCGCCAGAGGTCGGCGTCTGTGGTGGCGGACGTCCCGAGGGCGTCCGTTCCACCCGCCGTCGAATTAAGGCGAATAGAGGCGTACCGATGTCCCCGTCCCTTTCCGGCCCACAACCCGGCACACAGGATCCCCCTGTGGGGCAGGCCCGCTACCGCAGTGCCCCGGCACCGCACCCGCGTACCCTGCTCGACGTACTCGACACCACGATCGCCGCACACCCCGAGGCCCTCGCCCTCGACACCGGCACCGAAGCACTCACCTACCGGGCCCTGAGGGACGAGATCACCGTCCGCGCCGACCGGCTGCGCCGCATCGGCATCGGCCCCGGCGACCGCGTCGGCATCCGCGTCCCCTCGGGCACCGCGGAGCTGTATCTGGCCATCCTCGCCGTGCTGGCCTGCGGCGCCGCCTATGTGCCGGTCGACGCCGACGACCCCGACGAGCGCGCCGCCACCGTCTTCGGCGAGGCCGGCGTCTGCGCCGTGTTCGGTGCCGACGGCCTCCATGCCGCCGGGCCCGTCGATCCCCTGCGGACGCAGCGGCCGCAGCCGCTCCCCGAGGACGACGCCTGGATCATCTTCACCTCCGGCTCCACCGGTGCCCCCAAGGGTGTCGCCGTCACCCACCGCAGCGCCGCCGCGTTCGTCGACGCCGAGGCCGCGCTCTTCCTCCAGGACAGCCCGCTGGGCCCCGGCGACCGGGTGCTGGCCGGACTCTCCGTCGCCTTCGACGCCTCCTGCGAGGAGATGTGGCTGGCCTGGCGCTACGGCGCCTGCCTGGTGCCCGCCCCCCGCGCCCTGGTCCGCGCAGGCCACGAACTCGGCCCCTGGCTCGTCGAACGCGGCATCACCGTCGTCTCCACCGTGCCCACCCTCGCGGCCCTGTGGCCCCCGGAGTGCCTGGACCGCGTGCGCCTGCTCATCGTCGGCGGCGAGGCGTGCCCCGCCGCGCTCGTCGACCGCTTCGCCGTGGCCGGCCGCGAGATGTGGAACACCTACGGGCCCACCGAGACCACCGTCGTCGCCTGCGCCGCCCGGATGCTGCCCGGCGAGCCCGTACGCATCGGACTCCCGCTCAACGGCTGGGAACTGGCCGTCGTGGACGGCGACGGCGAGATCGTGCCGTACGGCGCCGAGGGCGAGCTCGTCATCGCGGGCGCGGGCAACGCCCGCTACCTCGACCCGGTCAAGGACGCCGACCGCTACCGGCGCTCGGACGCCCTGGGGACCGACCGCGCCTACCGCACCGGCGACCTCGTCCGCGCCGACCCCGAGGGCCTGGTCTTCGCCGGCCGCGCCGACGACCAGATCAAGATCGGCGGCCGCCGCCTCGAACTGGGCGAGATCGACGCCGCGTTGAGCTCCCTGCCCGGCGTGCACGGCGCCGCCGCGGCCGTGCGCACCACCCCGGCGGGCGGCAAGATCCTCGTGGGCTACGTCCTGCCCGACGGCGGGTACGACCGCCACAAGGCGAGAGCCCTGCTGGCCGAGCGGCTCCCCGCCGCGCTGGTCCCCGTACTCGCCGAGGTCGGCGAACTCCCCACCCGCACCTCCGGCAAGGTCGACCGCGACGCCCTGCCGTGGCCGCTCCCGCAGTCCGCCGACGACGGCGAGGAACTGCGCGGCACCGCCGCCCGGTTGGCCCACCTGTGGGAGCAACTGCTCGGCACCCGGCCCACCGCCGACTCCGACTTCGTCGCCCTGGGCGGCACCAGCCTCACCGCCGCCCGCATGGCCTCCGCCCTGCGCGAGCACCACCCCGGCGTCTCCGTCGCGGGCCTCTACCGGCACACCGTCCTGCGCGACATGGCCGACCACATCGACTCCCTCGCCCCCGCGCGAGCCACCGGCCCCGCGCCCGAGGTGCGCCCCGTGCGGCCCGTGCGGCGGCGCACCGGCGCGGCCCAGATCCTCGTGCAGTGCGCGCTCTTCGGCGTCGCCGGGCTCCGCGGACTCGTCGGCCTCGCCGCCGCCGACAACGTCCTCGGCCTGCTCGCCCCCCAGGCGTGGGCACCGCACACCTCCTGGTGGCTGGTGCTCATCGGCTGGGTGGTGCTCTTCAGCGCACCCGCCCGGTTCGCGATCGGCGCCTGCGCCGCCCGCACCCTGACCCGCGGCATCAAGCCCGGCGCGTACCCGCGCGGCGGCCGCGTGCACCTACGGCTGTGGGCCGCCGAGCGCACGGTGGCCTCCTTCGGCGTCCCCACCCTCCTGGGCACGCCCTGGGCCGCCCTCTACGCCCGCGCCCTCGGCTGCAAGGCCGGCCGCGGCGTCGCCCTGCACGCGATGCCCCCGGTGACCGGCCTCGCCGAATTCGGTGACGCCTGCGGCGTCGAACCCGAGGCCGACATCTCCGGCTGGTGGCTCGACGGCGGGCTCCTGCGCGTCGGCGCCGTGAAGATCGGCGCGGGCGCCCGGGTGGCCCACCGCAGCATGATGATGCCCGGCGCCTCGCTGGGCGCGGGCGCCGAACTCACCTCCGGCGCCTGCCTGGACGGCCACGTCCCCGCGGGCGAGACCTGGGAGGGATCGCCGGCGCGCCCCCGCCCCCGCGCGACGACGCCCCGCACCGCGGTGCCCCGCCCCGCGAGCGCGGCAGCCGCCGACGGCCTCGGCCGAGGAGCCGCGCACGGCACCGCGGTGCCGGCCTCCCGCACGGACGCCGCCCTCGCGGCCGCGCTCGTCGTGGACGAGGCCTTCGACGGCCCCGGCCACACGACGGACGCCGGTGACCGCGCCGCCACCCGCTCGGCCCTGCGGAACCGCCGCGGCTCGCGCAGCGGCTCCGTCCGCCCGCAGCCGACCGGCCGCCCCGAGCCGTACGCGGGCCGGGGCAAGGACCCGCTCCGCCACGGCGGCCCCGGCGGCCGCGCGCGGCGCGCCCGCCGCACCCCGCCCGCCACGCAACGGATGACGCCGCGCTGGCGACTCGCCTACGCGCTGTCCCTCGCGCTCGTGCCCCTGCTGCCGCTCGTCTCGGCGCTCCCGTCGCTGGTCGGCACGTACTACCTGGTCAAGGGCTGCGCCACGCTGCTGTCCGTGACGCTGGTGCTGCTCGCCGCCGCGCCCGTGCTCACCGTCGCCACCACCCTGTGCTGGGCGCTGCTCGTCGCCGGTGTCGTCCGCCTCCTCGGACGCGGGATCACCCCCGGCGACCACCCCGCCACCGGCGGCGTCGCCTGGCGGGCCTGGCTCGTCACCCGGCTGCTCGACTCCACGCGCTCCAGCCTCTTCCCGCTCTACGCGGGCCTCGCCACCCCCGTCTGGATGCGCCTGCTCGGCGCCCGCGTCGGCAAGAGCGCCGAGATCTCCACGGTCCTCCCGCTCCCCTCGCTGCTCACGGTCGACGACGGCGCGTTCCTCGCCGACGACACCCTGGTCGCCCCCTACGAGCTGCACGGCGGCCGGATGCGGCTGGGCACCGCGCACATCGGGCGGCGCGCCTTCGTCGGCAACTCCGGCATCGTGGGCCCCGGCCGGAGCGTGCCCGACAACGGCCTGATCGGTGTCCTCTCCGACACCCCCGAGCACAGCGAGCCGGGCTCCTCCTGGCTGGGCCGCCCCGCGATGCCGCTGCCCCGCGTCGCGACCGTCGCCGAGGCGGGCCGCACCTTCGCGCCGCCGCGCCGCCTCGTCCTCGCCCGCGCGGCCGTCGAGATGTGCCGCGTCCTGCCGCTGATCATCGGCTTCGCGTTCGCCGAACTGGTCCTGCTGGGCGAACAGGACGCCCTCGACACCGGAGGCCCCGGCCTCGCCGCGGCCGTCGGCGCGCCCCTGCTGCTGGCCGCCGCGGCCGCCGCCGGACTCACCGCGACCGCCGCGAAGTGGCTGCTCATGGGCCGCTTCAAGGTGGGGGAGCACCCGCTGTGGAGCTCCTTCGTCTGGCGCAACGAGCTCTACGACACCTTCGTGGAGTCCCTCGCCGTGCCGTGGATGGCCGGCCCCTTCACCGGCACCCCGGTCCTCAACTGGTGGCTGCGCAGCCTGGGCGCCCGGATCGGCCGCGGCGTCTGGTGCGACACGCACTGGCTGCCCGAGACCGACCTGGTCTCCCTCGGTGACGGCGTCAGCGTCAACCGCGGCTGCGTCCTGCAGACCCACCTCTTCCACGACCGGATCATGCGGATGGACACCGTCCACCTCGCCGACGGCGCCTCGCTCGGCCCGCACGGCATCGTCCTGCCCGGCACCAGCATCGGCGAGCACGCGGCCATCGCGCCGTCCTCGCTGGTCATGCGCGGCGAGTCCGTGCCCGCCGGGACCCGCTGGGCGGGCAATCCGATCGCAGGGGAGCGTGTGGCATGAGGGGCGACGACGCGTCATGACCCTCCGGGACCGCATCCCGTGCAGCCGCCGCGCCGTCCTCACGGCCGCGGCGGCGGCCCTCCCGCTGGCCGCGACCGCGGCCGGCACCCGCGACCGGGCCGCCCGCGAGGGCGGCCCGGCGGCACGCTACTTCCCGCGCAACGGGTCGTACGGCCACCGCACCCTCGCCTACGACCTGCGGCTGGCCTACGACCCGGGGTCCGCGTGGCTGGACGGCCACGCCACGATCAAGGCCGTCGCCAACGAGAGCACCCGCCGGGTCGAACTCGACCTGGCACGGCTGACCGTGCACGCCGCGGAGATCGACGGCGAACCGGCGACCGTGCAACGCCGGGACGGCAAGGCCGTGCTCACCGCCGCCCGGCCGCTCGCCCCGGGACAGCCGTTCACCGCGGACATCCGCTACAGCGGCAGCCCGGGGCCCGTACGCACCCCGTTCGGCGCGATCGGCTGGGACCGGACCGGTGACGGCCACGACGGCACCCTCGTCGCCTCCCAGCCGCTCGGCGCGCCCTCGTGGTTCCCGTGCAACGACCGGCCGGACGACAAGGCCGCCTACACCTTCACCGTGCGGGTGCCGGGCGGCCACCACGCGCTCGCCAACGGCACCCTGCGCGAGCGCCGGGAGCTCGACGACGGGACGGTGAGCTGGACCTACCACCACCCCGGGCCGATGGCCTCCTACCTCGCGGCCGTCTACACCGGCCGGTTCACGCACGAGACGTACGAAACCGAAAGCAGCGGCTCACCCGTGCCGCTGCGCAACGCCTACCCCGCCCACCTCGCCGACCGGGCCCGGTACGACCTGGCCCGCCAGCCGCAGATGCTGCGCGCCTTCACGGAACTCTTCGGCCCCTACCCCTTCGAGACCTACGGCGCGGTCGTCGTCGACGCCGAACTCGCGGCACCCGTCGAGAACCAGACGCTCTCCGTCTTCGGCAGCAACCACATGGACGGCAAGCGCGGTTGGGAGACGCTCGTGGCCCACGAGATCGCCCACCAGTGGTACGGGAACAGCGTCAGCCTCACCGACTGGCGGCACATCTGGCTCAACGAGGGGTTCGCCACCTACGCGGAGTGGCTGTGGTCCGAGCACATCGACGAGGACGACGCCCACACCCTCGCCGTGCAGGCGCGCCAGGAGCTGTCCGGCCACCGGCAGAACCTGCGCATCGGCGACCCCGGGCGCAGCCGCATCTTCGACGACCGGGTCTACGTCCGGGGCGCGTGCACCCTGCACGCGCTCCGGCTGGCCCTCGGCGACGAGCGGTTCTTCACGGTGCTGCGCACCTGGCACGCCGCACACCGGGGCGGCAGCGCGGACACCGACGCGTTCATCGCCCACGCGGAACGGACGGCGGGACGGCCGCTGGTCGGCCTGCTCCACCCCTGGCTGTTCGACAGGTCGCTGCCGGAGTTCCCGGCCGGGACCGCCGGGGCGTGACCCCCGCCGCCGGACCGCCCGGCGCGCCTACCAGTGCGCCGGGCGGTTCAGCGACGGCGGCAGCACGGTGGTGGCATCGCCCTTCGCGGCGTCGAGCTGGGACTGGACGAGGAAGATGCTGCCGGTGAGGTCGGCGCCCCTGAGGTCCGCCCCGCGCAGATCGGCCCCGATGACATCGGCCAGCCGCAGGTCGGCGCCCCGCAGGTCGGCGCCTATGAGACAGGCACCCCGCAGACTGGCCCCGCGCAGGTCCGCGCCCCTGAGCTTCGCCCCGATGAGGTCCGCCCCGCGGCGCTCCTTCTTCTTCCCGCCGAACCCGGCACGCGCGAGCTCGCTCGCCCGCAGCAGCAGGGGGTTGACCTCCTGCCGGACCGCCATGACATCCACGGCCGCCAGCGCCTCGGCGTCCAGGCCGGTGAGGCGCTCGGTCTTCGCCAGCGCGCGGGTGAGCTCACCGCGCAACGGCCGGGCCGCGGGCAGCTCCCGCGCCTCGGCCAGGTAGTACAGCAGCTCGTGCAGATCACGCATGACCGGGAACACGTCGAACATCAGCTGCCCGCCGTCCACCGCCTGCCGCCAGTCCCGGCCGCCGAACGTCACCTGCGACACCTTCTGCCCCGCACCGAAGCAGTCGTAGACCGTGCAGCCCCGGAAGCCGCGCGGCCGCAGCTCGGTGTGGATACCGCACCGGGAGTCCGCCCGTAGGTTGGGACAGGGCGTCCGGGCGGGCTTGTCGATCGCGAAGTCGGAGGAGGCGGAGAAGGCAGGGACTGTGCAGCAGAGTCCGAAGCAGTTCGCGCAGTCTGCGGCGAGGTCGGGGCCGGTGGGTATGTGGGACAACGGGTGGATCTCCTGGCTTGATGATTCGTTTTCTTTCCCCAGCCCCGCCCCTTCCCGGCTGCGTCTGATGTGCGGCTCCGCCGCGTGGGGGGCTGCGCCCCCAGACCCCCGAAGCACGCTTCGCGCGCTGCCTCAATCGCCGGACGGGCTGAATTGGCACTCACATCAGCCAAATCCAGCCCGTCCGGCGTTTGAGGACACCCGGCGAAGCCGGGTTGGGGTCCGGGGTCTCCCCGGTTTCGGGAAGGGGCGGGGCTGGGGAACAAGCCCGCCGCAGGCGGCAACGCACCCGCAGCCGGGAGCCTGGGGCACGAGCCCCGCACGCGGCGGAGCCGCACATCAGATGCAGCCGGGAAGGGGCGGGGTAGGGGAACAAAGCCCGCCGCAGGCGTCGATCGGGGAACAAGCGCCGCGCAGCGGACCCGCGTCAGCGTCGCTTCGGATCCAAGAGCCCGGCCCGCCGCAACGCATCCGCCATCGCATCATTCCCCGGCGCCGCCTGCCGCACTTCGCGCGGCCCCCGCGGCGCCCCCTCACCCCGCCGCTGCCGGGGCGCCCCACCGCGCGCCCCCTTCCGCGGCGCAGACCCCTCCGCGGGAGCAGTCTCGTCCTCCAGCCGCAGCGTCAGCGACACCCGCTTGCGCGGGATGTCGACGTCCATGACCTTCACCCGCACGATGTCACCGGGCTTGACGACGTCCCGCGGGTCCTTCACGAAGTTCTTCGACATCGCGGAGACGTGCACGAGGCCGTCCTGGTGCACACCGATGTCCACGAAGGCGCCGAAGGCCGCCACATTGGTGACGACGCCTTCGAGGATCATGCCCGGCACGAGGTCGCCGAGCTTCTCGACGCCGTCCTTGAACGTCGCCGTCCGGAACGCCGGGCGCGGGTCGCGCCCCGGCTTCTCCAGCTCCCGCAGGATGTCGGTGACCGTCGGCAGGCCGAAGGATTCGTCGACGAAGCTCTCCGGGCGCAGCGAGCGCAGCACGCTCGTGTTGCCGATGAGCGCGGCGACCTCGCCGCCCGTGGACTTCACCATCGCCCGCACCACGGGATACGCCTCGGGGTGCACGCTGGACGCGTCGAGCGGGTCGTCGCCGCCCCGGATCCGCAGGAAGCCCGCGCACTGCTCGTACGCCTTCGGGCCGAGCCTGGCAACGTCCTTGAGGCCCTTGCGGGACCGGAAGGGGCCGTTGGCGTCGCGGTGGGCCACGATGTTCTCCGCGAGGCCCGAGCTGATGCCGGAGACCCGGGCGAGCAGCGGCGCGGACGCGGTGTTCACGTCGACGCCGACGCCGTTCACACAGTCCTCCACGACCGCGTCGAGCGAGCGGGAGAGCTTCACCTCGGACAGGTCGTGCTGGTACTGCCCGACACCGATGGACTTGGGGTCGATCTTCACCAGCTCGGCGAGCGGGTCCTGGAGCCGGCGTGCGATGGAGACCGCGCCGCGCAGCGACACGTCGAGCTCCGGCAGCTCCTGCGAGGCGAACGCGGACGCGGAGTACACCGAGGCGCCCGCCTCCGAGACCATCACCTTGGTCAGGCCAAGCTCCGGGTGGCGCGCGATCAGGTCGGCCGCGAGCTTGTCGGTCTCGCGCGACGCCGTGCCGTTGCCGATCGCGATCAGCTCCACGCCGTGCTCGCGCGCGAGCCGGGCGAGGGTGGCCAGCGACGCGTCCCACTTCTGCTGCGGCACGTGCGGGTAGATCGTCTCCGTCGCGGCGACCTTGCCGGTCGCGTCCACGACGGCGACCTTCACGCCCGTACGGAAACCGGGGTCGAGGCCCATCGTGGCGCGGGTGCCCGCCGGGGCGGCGAGCAGCAGGTCGCGGAGGTTCGCGGCGAAGACCCGGACTGCCTCGTCCTCGGCGGCCTGGCGCAGCCGCAGCCGCAGGTCGATGCCGAGGTGGACGAGGACGCGGGTGCGCCAGGCCCAGCGCACGGTGTCGGCCAGCCACTTGTCGGCCGGGCGGCCCCGCTGGGCGATGCCGAACCGCTGGGCGATGGCCTGCTCGTACGCCGTGGGGCCCTCGGCGGCCGACGGCTCCTCCGGCTCCAGGGCGAGGTCGAGGACCTCCTCCTTCTCGCCCCGCAGCATGGCCAGCACCCGGTGCGAGGGCAGCGCGGTGAAGGGCTCGGCGAAGTCGAAGTAGTCGGCGAACTTCGCGCCCGCCTCCTCCTTGCCCGCCCGCACCTTCGCCACGACGCGCCCGCGCGTCCACATGCGCTCGCGCAGCTCGCCGATCAGGTCGGCGTCCTCGCTGAAGCGCTCGGTGAGGATGGCGCGGGCGCCCTCCAGCGCGGCCGCGGCGTCCGCGACACCGCGCTCGGCGGAGACGAAGGCGGCCGCCGCGGCGAGCGGTTCGACGCCCGGGTCGCCCAGCAGCCCGTCGGCCAGCGGCTCGAGACCGGCCTCCCGGGCGATCTGCGCCTTGGTGCGCCGCTTGGGCTTGAAGGGCAGATAGATGTCCTCCAGCCGGGCCTTGGAGTCGGCGGTGAGGATCTGTGCCTCCAGTGCCGCGTCCAGCTTGCCCTGCGCGCGCACGGAGTCCAGGACCGCCGTGCGGCGGTCCTCCAGCTCCCGCAGATAGCGCAGCCGCTCCTCGAGGGCGCGCAGCTGCGCGTCGTCGAGCATCTCGGTCGCTTCCTTGCGGTAGCGGGCGATGAAGGGCACGGTCGAGCCGCCGTCGAGCAAGTCGACGGCGGCCTTCACCTGCCGCTCCCGGACGCCGAGCTCCTCGGCGATCCTGCCTGCGATCCTGTCCTCGGTCGACGCACCCGCTGCCGTCACGATCACGCTCCGCTTTCTCCTCGAGCTGCGATCTGCATTGTGGCAGGTGCCACCGACAACGCCCGCGCGAGCCTCGCGGCCCCGGGTGCTCAGCCCTTGCCGAGCAGGTCCGCGGGGAAGCCGCCCGCGGTGAACGCCGTCGTGGTGAAGGCGGTCGCCAGCTCGGTGAGGCGCTCGGTGCCGGCCGCGCCCAGGTGCTCGTAGGGGGCCGCGTCCAGGCGGTCCGTGGTGTTCTCCAGCTCCTCGCGCAGCGTGATGCCGGCGTCCGTCAACTCGCCCTCGGCGTCGAGGAGTCCGCGCTGCCGCAGCCGGTCCAGGCCCGCGTCCAGCTCCTCCTCGCTCCAGCCGCGCGTGGCCAGCAGCCACTTGCGGGTCATGCCGCGGCCGGTCGCGCCGTGGCTGACGAGGGCCTCCACCGGGTCGAGTCCGGCCTGGACGAGCGCCATCACATGGCCGTCACCGCGGTGCTCGCGCAGCAGCGTCGCGGCGTACCAGAGGACGAGGTGCGGCGCGTCCGGCACCGGCAGGTCCGCGTGGGCGGCGTACAGCGGGCGGCCGCCCCGCGTGCAGCCCTCGGTCGCGCGCAGCGCGAGGCGGGCGGCCTCGGCCATCTCCGGGGAGGCGACGGCATCGTCGCCGAGGAGGCGGCGCAGGGTCGCGTCGGCGGCGCGCAGCCGGGCGACGAGCGCGTCCTCGGGCGTCACGGTGTCCCAGACGGCCGGGATGTGCCGGGCCACGAGCTCGTACTTGTAGTTGTAGAACGCGGCGGCCACCACGCCCGCGCCCACCCGCCCGAACGCGGCACTGCGCGCCGCCAGGTTGACGGACGGGCGGTCCTCGACGCCCAGTGCCGTGAACTCCCGGTGGGTGTCCGGGGAGAAGTAGACGAGGGAGTGGAGGGGGTTCACGACGTGGTGACAGCGGCGCGCGGCGCCCTCGGGCAGGCGCTGGGAAGTGGTCATGCCCGCACGTTACCGACTGGTCGGTACGGCGGGAAGGCCCGGGGACGATCAGCGCCGGTGGCAGGAGATGGCAGGAAAGGTGGGATCTTCGTCATTGCGGACGCGCCGGGCCCGGGCGAGCATGGTGCGCATGACTCCTCGCCGCACCGTGCTCTTCCCCCTCTTCGAGGAGGTGCAGAGCCTCGACGTCACGGGCCCCCTCGAAGTGTTCGACCGCGCGTGCTTCGTGGCCGGCGACCCGGATCTCTACGAGCTCCGTACCGCCACCGTCGACGGCGAGCCGGTCCGCACCAGCAGTGGCCTGCGGCTGATGCCCGACATGGCCCTCCACGACGCGGAGGCCCCGCACACCCTCGTCGTCCCGGGCGGAACCGGCACCCGCGCCCCCGACCCGCGGCTCGTCGACTGGCTGCGCGAGACGGCCCCGCGCGCCGAACGGATCGTGTCGGTGTGCACAGGCGCGTTCCTGCTCGCCGCGGCCGGGCTCCTCGACGGACGGCGCGTGACGACCCACTGGGCCCACTGCGCGGACCTCGCCGAGCGGTACCCCGCGATCCGCGTGGAGCCCGAACCCATCTACGTACGCGACGGGAACATCGCCACCGCCGCCGGCGTCACCGCGGGCATCGACCTCGCGCTGGCCCTCGTGGAGGAGGACCTGGGCCGGGAGCCGGCGCTCGCCGTCGCCCGCAGGCTCGTCGTCTTCCTGCGCCGCCCGGGCAACCAGACACAGTTCAGCGCCCAGCTGGCCGTCCAGGCCGCCCGGCGGGCGCCGCTGCGCGACATCCAGCACTGGGTGGTGGAGAACCTGGAGGCCGACCTCTCCGTCGACGCGCTCGCCGACCGCGCCGGCCTGTCGCCCCGTCACTTCGCCCGCGCCTTCCACAGCGAGGTCGGCATGACGCCCGGCCGCTACGTCGACCGGGTCCGGCTGGAAGCCGCGCGCAGACTCCTCGAGGACACCGCCGACGGCGTCGAGTCCGTCGCGCGCGCGTGCGGCTACGGCACGCCCGAGGCGATGCGCCGCGCCTTCGTCCGGGCCCTGGGAGCGTCCCCGGCCGAATACCGGCGCCGCTTCCGCCCGCTCACCCCGGCCTGAACCGGCCCGGTACCGCGTACGAAAGGACGATCGTGCAGATCGCCATCCTGCTCTACCCCGGCTTCACCGCGCTCGACGCCGTCGGCCCGTTCGAGGTGCTCGGCAACCTCCCCGGGGCGGAGACCGTCTTCGTCGCCGAGAACCCCGGCACGCTGCGCAACGACAGCGGCAGACTCGCCATGGTCGCCGACGCCTCGCTCGCCGAGGTCACGCGCCCCGACATCGTCGTGGTGCCCGGCGCACCCGACACGAGCGGGCCGCAGGGGTCCGAGGCCGTGCGGGAGTGGCTGCGGGCCGTCGACCGCACCACGGCCTGGACCACGTCCGTGTGCACCGGCTCCCTGATCCTCGCCGCCGCCGGACTGCTGACCGGCCGCCGGGCCACCTCGCACTGGCTGCGCCTTGCGGAACTGGCGTCGTACGGCGTCGAGTCCACCGGCGAACGGGTCGTCACCGACGGCAAGTACGTGACCGCCGCGGGCGTCTCCTCCGGCATCGACATGGGACTCACGCTCGCCGGCCGGATCGCGGGCGACCGCGCGGCCCAGGCGATCCAGCTCCTCGTCGAGTACGACCCCCAGCCGCCGTACGACGCGGGCTCGCCGGAGAAGGCGCCCGCGGACCTCGTCGCGGAGTGGCGGGCCCGGGGGATCTGACCGGGGCGCGGGGCCGGACACGACGGCCGGGGAGGACCGGGACGGGGGTCCGGCCCTCCCCGGCCGGCAGGCCGCGTCCGGGGCACCCGCCAGGCGGCCGTCAGGCCGTGCCCGGCACCCGCCAGGCGAACCGCGGGGCCCGCCGCTCCAGGAACGCCGCCGCCCCCTCCGCCGCCTCACCGCTGCCGCGGGCCTCCCGCATCCAGTGCTCCCACCGCGCGTCCCCTCCGGCGGCGGTGAACTCCTTCGCCGCCACCTGCGTGAGCAGCGACCGCGACGCCAGCACCCGCGCGAACTCCGCCACCCGCTTGCCGAGCGCGTCCGCCGGCCACACCTCGTCCACGAGCCCGGTGCGCAGCGCCCGTTCCGTGTCGATCAACTCGGCGGAGAACAGCAGGTACTTGGCGGCCGACGGGCCCACCAGCTCGGCCAGCCGCCGGGTGGACGACGCCGCGTAGACGATGCCCAGCCGCGCCGGGGTCACGCCGAAGGACGCACCCTCCGCCGCGAAGCGCAGGTCGCAGGCGGCCGCGAGCTGGACGCCGCCGCCCACGCAGTAGCCGCGCACCGCCGCGAGCGTCGGCTTGGGGAAGGCGGCGAGCGCCTCCTCGGCCGCGACGGCCAGCTCGCGGGAGCCCTCGCCGCCGTCGGTGAGCGAGGAGATGTCGGCGCCCGCGCAGAAGGTGTCGCCCTCGCCGGTGAGCACCAGGACGCGTACCGCCGGGTCGGCCGCGCAGCGCTCCAGCAGGCCGGGCAGGGCCCGCCACATGCCGGTCGTCATGGCGTTCCGCTTGGCGGGGTTGGCGATACGGACGGTCGCGGTGGCGTCGGCGATGTCCAGATGCAGTGCGGGCTCCATGGTCCGGATGCTATCCGGGGCGCGATTCCATGATCCGCCCTATGATCAAAAAAAAGGGGGCGCTACGAGGAGGCGCTCATGTCCAGGGGCACGAGACGGGCGCGGTCGCCGGGCCACCGGCTCAGCCGCGAGTTCGGGGTGCTGGCGCTGCTGGGCGGGATCCTGGTGCTCGCCGGGCTGGTGGGGCTGGCCTACGCGGGTTTCGCGACCCTCACCACCATGCTTCTCTTCGGCTGGCTGCTGCTGATCGGCGGGCTCGTCGGCCTGGTGCACGCCGTCCAGTCGCGGGGCAGCAGCTTCTTCTGGCTCGGCGTGGTGGTCGCCGCGCTGAACATCGCCGCGGGCGTGGTGGTGATCCGGCTGCCCGAGGTCGCCGCCGAGGGCCTGACGATGTTCGCCGCGCTGCTCTTCCTGACCGGTGGTGTCTTCCGGCTGGTGGGCAGCCTGGTGGTGCGCGGGCCGCAGATGGGCTGGACGCTCCTGCAGGGTGCCTTCGGGCTGCTGCTGGGCATCCTGGTGCTGGGTGACTGGCCGCACAGCAGCCGCTATGTGATCGGCACCTTCTTCTCCCTCGCCCTGCTCTTCGACGGGCTCGGCCTGATCGCCCTCGGGGTCGGGGGCCGCCGGGTCGTCGGCCTGGTCACGTAGGCGGCCTCGGAAGAAGGTGCTCCGGATCGTTCAGCGAACAACGACCAGGGTGGCCAGGAACAGTCGCGTCAGTGACCCTGGCATACGCGCGCGATCAAATCCCGTCGATAGGCGCCGACTTGTGCTCAGAATGCCGGTGCGGACCCTTACGTTCCCAACACTCGATGTGCGGTCGACCACGGTGAGGGGTTGGTATCGGACATGGAGATCCTCGGGAGCGTTCCGCCCGAACCGGGACAGGCCCCGCCGCCGCGCAGGCCGATCGAGTTCGACGGTGCCTGGCGGTTCACCGCTCCCGCACAGGACTCCTCCGTGCCCCGGGCCAGACACGCCGTCCGCGACCTGCTGGGCCGTCAGCGGGTGCCGCTGCGCGACGACCTCCTGCACGGCCTGCTGCTGATCGTCTCCGAGCTCGTCACCAACGCCGTGCAGCACGCCGCGCTGCTCTCGCCGGAGGTCGCCGTGGAGGTCTCCATCGGCCCGCACTGGGTACGGGTGGCCGTCGAGGACGACCACCCGTACCGGCCCAAGCCCCTGGAGGCGGACGACGACCGCATCGGCGGCCGGGGCCTGCTGCTCGTCAAGACCATCTCGGACGAGGCCGGCGGCCTGTGCGACGTCGAGCACACCGCGAGCGGCGGCAAGGTGGTCTGGGCCGCCCTGCCGCTCGGCACGCCGGCTACCAGCCCGCTGCGTCCCCGGTGATCTCGCGCACCACCGGGCGCGCGGTGTCCAGCACATCCATGAACCACGCCGAGAAGGTGAACTTCTCCCGCAGCTCGTCGAGCTCGGCCGGGGTCACGAAGGCCGTCTCCTCGACCTCCTCCGGATCCGGGTGCGGCGCCGCGCTCACGGTGCCCACGAAGAGGTGGTTGAACTCCTGCTCCACCAGGCCCGACGCCGGGTCGGGGTGGTTGTAGCGCACGGTGCCGGCCTCGCGCAGCAGCGAGGGGGCGACGCCCAGCTCCTCGCCCGTGCGGCGGGCCGCGGCGACGAACGGCGGCTCGTCCGGATAGGGGTGGCCGCAGCAGGTGTTGGACCAGACACCGGGGGAGTGGTACTTCCCCAGCGCCCGGCGCTGGAGCAGCAGCCGCCCCTGCTCGTCGAAGAGGAAGACCGAGAAGGCGCGGTGCAGCCGCCCGGGGGCGATGTGCGCGGAGAGCTTCTCGGCGGTGCCGATGGTTCTGCCGGACTCGTCGACCAGTTCCAGCATGATCGGTTCAGCTGCGCCGTCGGAGGTGGGAACCGCCGAGTCGTCGGCGGACAGGCCCTTGGCAGGTGTGATCGGCATTGACCATCCTCGTAGTCGGTCTTCGGCCCTCAAGTCTGCCGTACGCCGCCGTGGCGTCAATGACAGAGTCTCGCCTCGTGCTCCGCGTGGCCACCGGGCTCCAGCTGGAAGGTGCAGTGCTCGACGTCGAAGTGCTCGCCGAGACAGCCCTGCAGGTCGTGGAGCATTTTCTCGTGCCCGGCCGAGTCCAGCGTCGCGTGGTCGACGACCACGTGCGCCGACAGCACCGGCATTCCGGATGTGATCGTCCACACATGCAGGTCGTGCAGGTCCACCACTCCGGGCAGCGCCATGATGTGTGACCGGATCTCGGCCATGTCGACGTTCTTGGGGGCCGCCTCCAGCAGGACGTCCAGCGCCTCCCGCAGCAGCTTGAGCGTGCGCGGCACGATCATTAGGCCGATCAGCAGGGAGGCGACGGGGTCCGCCTGCGTCCAGCCCGTGGCCATGATCACCAGGGCGGAGATCACCACGGCCAGGGAGCCCAGGGCGTCCGAGAGGACCTCCAGGAACGCCCCGCGCACATTGAGGCTCTCCTTCTGGCCGCGCATCAGCAGGGCCAGCGAGATCAGATTGGCCACCACGCCGACCAGACCGAAAACCACGGTCGTGCCGCCGGGCACCTCGGTGGGGCTGGCCAGCCGCTTGATCGCCTCGAAGAGGATGAAGCCGCCCACGCCCAGCAGCAGCAGACAGTTCAGCAGCGCGGCCAGGATCTCCGCACGGGCGTAGCCGTAGGTGCGGCGGCCGCCCGGCGGACGGTTGGCGAAGTGGATCGCCACCAGCGCCATGCCCACCCCGACGGCGTCGGTCGCCATGTGCCCGGCGTCCGCGAGCAGCGCCAGCGAACCCGTCAGCGCACTGCCGACGATCTCCGCGACGAGCACCGTCAGCGTGATGCCCAGCGCGATCCGCAGCCGGCCCCGGTAGGCCGCGGCGGCCGTGCCGCTCGTCCCCGGCGGAGGGCCGTGCGAATGGCCGTGATCGTGCCCTGCGCCCATGGAAGCCGCCTTTGATAACGATGCCCGCACGGCCGGCGGACGCCGGCCGAGCACCCAGTGAACTACGGGTGGGGGGTATCGGGCAACGCGGCACTGAACACCGTTGTCATGTGCCCTGACCTGCGGCGATGCCTACGGTGACGGCTATGGGCGCGACCTGCGGCGACCGCCTACGAGCGAGCCCGCGGGTGGTGGTGGCACCAGCCCTCCCAGGCCGAGGCGACCATGCTCCGCACCCCGTGCACCGGGCTCCAGCCGAGCTCCTTCGCGATCAGTTCGTTCGAGGCGACGACACGCGCCGGATCACCCGGACGACGCGGCTCGACGACGGGCGCGGGCTCCGAGCGGCCGGTCACCTCGGCGATCAGGTCCGCCATCTCCCGGACGGACACACCGCGGCCCGTGCCCACGTTCAGTGTGAGGTCGCCCGTGCCCGGCCGCTCCGCGAGCCGCCGGGCGGCCGCCAGGTGGGCGGTGGCCAGGTCCTCGATGTGGATGTAGTCACGCACACAGGTGCCATCAGGGGTGTCGTAGTCGTCACCGAAGACGCGCGGGCTCTCGCCCCGCGTGAGCCGGTCGAACATCATCGGGATGATGTTGTAGACCCCGGTGTCGGCGAGCTCCGGCACGGCCGCGCCCGCCACGTTGAAATAGCGCAGGCACGCCGTGGACAGCCCGTGCGCGGCCCCGGTGGCACGCACCAGCCACTCACCGGCGAGCTTGGTCTCGCCGTATGGGTTCATCGGCAGGCACGGCGTCTCCTCCGTGACGAGATCCACGTCCGGCATGCCGTAGACGGCGGCGGAGGAGGAGAAGACGAAGCTGCCCACGCCCGCCGCGACCACGGCCTCCAGAAGGACCGTCAGGCCGTGCACGTTCTCCCGGTAATACAGCAGCGGCTTCTCCACCGACTCCCCGACCTGCTTCTTCGCCGCGAGGTGCACCACACCGGTGACATCCAGCTCGGCGAACGTACGGTCCAGGAGCTCACGGTCCAGGACGGAGCCGCGCACCAGCGCGCACTGGGCGGGCAGCCGCCCGGCCACGCCCGTGGACAGGTCGTCCAGCACGGCGACGCGCTCCCCGGCGTCCACCATCGCCCGTGCCACGTGCGCCCCGATGTACCCGGCTCCACCTGTGATCAGCCATGTCATGTCGGCACCCTAATCCAGCCGACGTAAGGGTCCTGTTCCCTTCACCTCTGTCCGCCCCCGCTGTGCCCCCTCCCGCACGCCCCCGGAACCCCACAGGCGGCCCGAGCGTCCAGTCAGTGTCGGGAAGCCCCGGCGCACGTGCGGTGAACGGCGCCTTCCGTTGATCCGATAGCCTCTGCCGACGTGCCCGCACGCCGCCCGCCCCGCAGGACCGGCGCGTGCCACGCCCGCTGCCCGGACGCCCCGCGGACCGAGGCGGCCGCATCCGCTTCCAAGGAGTGAGTTCGTCTGTCGACCGCCATCGTCACCGGTTCGCCGCCCGTCGGCTCCTCCCTCGAGGACGACCTGCGGTCCCTGGGCTTCGGCGTACGCGTGGCCGCTGACGCCGCCGCCGTCACCACCGAGCTCGCCGCCGTCCCCGCGGACGAGCGGGTCGCGCTCGTCGACGCGCGCTTCGTGGGCCACGTCCACGCCCTGCGCCTGGCGCTCACCGACCCCCGCTTCCCCGCCGCCGCGGTGGAGGGCGCGCTGACCGTGCGGCCCGAGGCCCGCGCCGCCCTGACCCGGGCGGCCACCGGAACGGCCCTGCCGGCCGACGGCCCCGAGGCCGCGCTGCCCGACGCCCTCGCCCACCGGCTGGAAGCCGAGGGCGTCGCCCCGCACCGCCCCGACCTCGGCGTCCTGGTCGCCACCGTGCCGGCCGACGCCGACATCCGGGCCAAGGCCGAGGCCGACGTCCGGGCCGTCGACGACGAGGCCGTACGCCTGCGCTCCGCAGTGAAGTCCCGCGACGGCTTCTTCACCACCTTCTTCATCAGCCCCTACTCCCGCTACCTCGCGCGCTGGTGCGCCCGCCGCGGCCTGACCCCCAACCAGGTCACCACCGCCTCGCTGCTCACCGCGCTGATCGCGGCCGGCTGCGCGGCCACCGGCACCCGGCCCGGCTTCGTCGCCGCGGGCGTGCTGCTCCTCTTCTCCTTCGTCCTGGACTGCACCGACGGGCAGCTCGCCCGCTACTCCCTGCAGTACTCCACGCTCGGCGCCTGGCTCGACGCGACCTTCGACCGCGCCAAGGAATACGCCTATTACGCGGGCCTCGCCGTCGGCGCGGCCCGCGGCGGCGGCACCGACGAGGTCTGGGCGCTCGCGCTGGGCGCGATGGTCCTCCAGACCTGCCGCCACGTCGTCGACTTCTCCTTCAACGAGGCCAACCACGACGCCGCGGCCAACACCAGCCCCACCGCCGCCCTCTCCGACCGGCTCGACAGCGTCGGCTGGACGGTCTGGGCCCGCCGCATGATCGTGCTGCCCATCGGCGAGCGCTGGGCGATGATCGCGGTCCTCACCGCCCTCACCACGCCCCGCGTCGTCTTCTACGCCCTGCTCATCGGCTGCGCGCTGGCCGCCTGCTACACCACCGCCGGCCGCGTGCTGCGCTCCCTGACCCGCAAGGCCCGCCGCACCGACCGCGCCGCGCGGGCGCTCGCCGACCTCGCCGACTCCGGCCCCCTCGCCCAGCTCGCGAGCCGCACGCTCGGCCGGACGATGGCCGCGGGCACCTACAGCGCCCCCTACTGGGCGCTGCTCGGGACCGCCGCGCTCTTCGTCTGGCCGCTCGTCGCGCACACCGTGGGCACCTGGCGGGCCGTGCCGCAGGCCGTCGTCTACGCGATCCTCGCCGGGGTGGCCGTCGCCCACCCGCTCAAGGGCCCCCTCGACTGGCTCGTACCGCCGGTCTTCCGGGCCGCGGAATACGGCATGATCCTCGCGCTGGCCGCCACCTCCGGCGTCCCCGGCGCCCTGCCCGCGGCTTTCGGCCTGGTGGCCGCGGTCGCCTACCATCACTACGACACGGTGTACCGCATCCGCGGTGGCACCGGGGCGCCCCCGCACTGGCTGGTGCGGGCGATCGGCGGGCACGAGGGACGGATCCTGGCGGTCTCGATCGCCGCCGCCCTGTGGCACGACCAAGGTTTCACGATCGCGCTGACGGTCCTCGCGGCCGCCATCGCGCTCACGGTGCTCATCGAGAGCATCCGCTTCTGGGTGTCCTCCGGGGCGCCCGCAGTACACGACGAATCAGGAGAACCCGCATGATCGGCCTCGTGCTGGCCGCCGGCGCCGGACGGCGTCTGCGTCCCTACACCGACACTCTGCCCAAGGCCCTGGTGCCCGTCGATGGCGACACCACCATCCTCGACCTCACCCTGGCCAACTTCGCCGAGATCGGTCTGACCGAGGTCGCGATCATCGTGGGCTACCGCAAGGAGGCCGTGTACGCCCGCAAGGAGGCCCTGGAGGCCAAGTACGGCCTGAGCCTCACCCTGATCGACAACGACAAGGCCGAGGAGTGGAACAACGCCTACTCCCTGTGGTGCGGCCGGGACGCCCTCAAGGACGGCGTGATCCTCGCCAACGGTGACACCGTGCACCCGGTCTCCGTCGAGAAGACCCTGCTCGCCGCCCGCGGCAACGGCCAGAAGATCATCCTCGCCCTCGACACGGTGAAGCAGCTCGCCGACGAGGAGATGAAGGTCGTCGTGGACCCCGACAAGGGCGTCCAGCGCATCACCAAGCTGATGGACCCGGCGGAGGCGACCGGCGAGTACATCGGCGTCACCCTCATCGAGGGCGAGGCCGCCGCCGACCTGGCCGACGCCCTCAAGGTCACCTTCGAGCGCGACCCCGACCTCTACTACGAGGACGGCTACCAGGAGCTCGTCAACCGCGGCTTCAAGATCGACGTGGCGCCCATCGGCGACGTCAAGTGGGTCGAGATCGACAACCACGACGACCTCGCCAAGGGCCGGGGGATCGCGTGCCAGTACTGACGAGGCTCATCCCCTCGCCGGTCGTCGTCGACATCCGCGCCGGAGCGCTGGACGACCTGGCCGGCGTGCTCGCCGACCAGCGGATCTCCAGCTCCGGCAAGCTGGCCATCGCCATCAGCGGCGGCTCCGGGGCGGTGCTGCGCGAGCGGCTCGCCCCGGCGCTGCCCGGCGCCACCTGGTACGAGGTCGGCGGCGGCACGCTGGACGACGCGATCAAGCTCGGCGACGCCATGAAGAAGGGGCACTACGACGCGGTCGTGGGCCTCGGCGGCGGCAAGATCATCGACTGCGCGAAGTACGCCGCCGCGCGGGTCGGCCTGCCGCTGGTGGCCGTCGCGACCAACCTGTCGCACGACGGCCTCTGCTCGCCGGTCGCCACCCTCGACAACGACGCGGGCCGCGGCTCCTACGGGGTGCCCAACCCCATCGCCGTGGTCATCGACCTCGACGTCATCCGCGAGGCCCCGGCCCGGTTCGTCCGCTCCGGCATCGGCGACGCGATCTCCAACATCTCCTCCGTAGCGGACTGGGAGCTCTCCCACCGCGAGACGGGCGAGTCGATCGACGGCCTGGCCGCCGCCATGGCCCGGCAGGCCGGCGAGGCCGTGCTGCGCCACCCCGGCGGCGTCGGCGACGACGGCTTCCTCCAGGTGCTCGCCGAGGGCCTGGTCCTCACCGGCATCTCGATGTCGGTGGCCGGTGACAGCCGCCCCGCCTCGGGCGCCTGCCACGAGATCAACCACGCCTTCGACCTGCTCTACCCTAAGCGGGCCGCCAGCCACGGCGAGCAGTGCGGCCTCGGCGCCGCCTTCGCGATGTACCTGCGCGGAGCCCGCGCGGAGTCCGCGCTGATGGTCGAGGTGCTGCGCCGCCACGGGCTGCCGGTGCTGCCGCAGGAGATCGGCTTCAGCACCGAGGAGTTCGTCAAGGCGGTCGAGTACGCCCCGCGGACCCGCCCCGGGCGCTACACGATCCTGGAGCACCTCGACCTCTCCACCGACCAGATCAGGGACGCTTACGCCGACTATGCCAAAACCGTCACTAGCTGAACTCCGTCCGGTCGTTCACCCCGGCGGCCTCAAGGACCGGCGCAGCGGTGAGCACTGGGCCGGGCGCCTGTACATGCGCGAGGTCTCGCTGCGCTGCACCCGGGTGCTGCTCAACAGCAGGCTCACGCCCAACCAGTACACCGGCCTGATGATCCTCGCCGGCGTGGCGGCGGGCGCGGCCCTGCTGGTGCCCGGCCTCACCGGCGCGATCCTGGGCATGCTGCTCATCCAGCTGTACCTGCTGCTGGACTGCGTCGACGGCGAGCTCGCGCGCTGGCGCAAGGTCACCTCGACGACCGGCGTCTACCTCGACCGGGTGGGGCACTACCTCTCCGAGGCCGCTCTTCTGGTGGGTTTCGGCGTCCGCGCGGCGGACGTCTTCCACAAGGACGGCGCCGCCACCCAGTGGCAGTGGGCGTTCCTCGGCACGGTGGCCGCGCTCGGCGCGATCCTGATCAAGGCCGAGACGGACCTGGTCGACGTGGCCCGCGCCCGCAGCGGCATGCCGGCCGTGCAGGACTCCGCGGCCACGCCCCGCTCGTCGGGCATGGCGCTGGCCCGCAAGGCCGCGGCCGCGCTGAAGTTCCACCGGCTCGTCGGCGGCGTCGAGGCGTCGCTGGTGATCCTGGTGGCCGGCATCGCGGACTTCGTCCACCACGACCTGCTGTTCACCCGGATCGCGGTCGTCCTGCTCGCGGCCGTCGCCGTCCTGCAGACTGTGCTGCACCTCGTGTCCATCCTCGCTTCGAGCAGGCTCAAATGAGTGCCCCCTCGCTGAAGGTCGGCGCGGTCGTCCTCACCATGGGCAACCGCCCCGCCGAGCTGCGCGCGCTGCTGGAGTCCGTGGCCAAGCAGGACGGCGACCCGATCGAGGTCGTCGTCGTCGGCAACGGCTCCCCGCTGCCCCCGCTCGCCGTGCCCGGACTCACCGTGCGCACGGTGGAGCTGTCCGAGAACGTCGGCATCCCGGTCGGCCGCAACGTCGGCATCGAGGCGTTCGGCCCCGCCGGGCGCGACGTCGACGTGCTGCTCTTCCTGGACGACGACGGACTGCTGCCGGGCCAGGACACCGCCGAGCTGTGCCGGCGGGCGTTCACCGAGGACCCGCGGCTGGGCATCATCAGCTTCCGCATCGCCGACCCCGACACCGGGGTCACCCAGCGCCGCCACGTGCCCCGGCTGCGCGCCTCGGACCCCCTGCGGTCCTCGCGGGTGACGACCTTCCTCGGCGGCGCCAACGCCGCCCGTACCCGGGTCTTCGCCGAGGTCGGCGGGCTGCCCGACGACTTCTTCTACGCGCACGAGGAGACCGACCTCGCCTGGCGGGCCCTGGACGCGGGCTGGATGATCGACTACCGCGCGGACATGGTCCTGCACCACCCGACGACGGCCCCGAGCCGGCACGCGGTCTACCACCGGATGGTCGCCCGCAACCGGGTGTGGCTGGCGCGCCGCAATCTGCCCGCGCCCCTCGTCCCGGTCTACGTCGGGGTGTGGCTGCTGCTGACCCTGGCGCGGCGGCCCTCGCTGCCGGCGCTGCGCGCGTGGTTCGGCGGCTTCCGGGAGGGCTGGTCGACGCCGTGCGGTCCACGGCGTCCCATGAAGTGGCGTACCGTGTGGCGCCTGACCCGACTGGGTCGCCCTCCCGTGATCTGACAAGCTCTTGTCGATGAGCATCGGGCGCGAACCGGGGCCCGGCCCCGGGAGCGCACCTTGAGGACGAAAGTGTCAACTGTGAGCGAGACAACGCACGACAGTGCGGTCGCCATGAGTGCCCCGCCATCACCCGACGACGGACTCTCCGCCGCCGAGCTGGCCCAGAAGTACGGCCTCGCGGTGAGCGGTGCCCGGCCCGGGCTGGTGGAGTACGCGCGGCAGCTGTGGGACCGACGGCACTTCATCGTCGCCTTCTCCCGCGCCAAGCTGACCGCTCAGTACAGCCAGGCCAAGCTGGGTCAGGTGTGGCAGGTGGCGACGCCGCTGCTGAACGCCACGGTGTACTTCCTGATCTTCGGCCTGCTGATGGGCCAGAGCAAGGGCATGGGCATCAAGACGTACATCCCGTTCCTGGTGACGGGCATCTTCGTCTTCACCTTCACCCAGAGCTCGGCGATGTCGGGCGTCCGGTCGATCTCCGGCAATCTGGGGCTGGTGCGGGCCCTGCACTTCCCCCGGGCGGCGCTGCCCGTCTCCTTCGCGCTCCAGCAGCTCCAGCAGCTGATGTTCTCGATGGTGGTGCTCTTCCTCTTCCTGCTCGGGTTCGGGCACACGCCGCAGCTGTCCTGGCTGCTGATCGTCCCGGTGCTGGTGCTCCAGTTCGTCTTCAACACCGGCCTGGCGATGATCCTGGCCCGTGCGGGCAGCAAGACCCCCGACCTGGCGCAGCTGCTGCCGTTCATCCTGCGTACGTGGATGTACGCGTCCGGCGTGATGTACAACCTGGTCGAGGCGCTGAAGAAGCAGCACTCCCCGGGGTGGCTCATCGACGTGCTGAGCGCGAACCCGGCGGCCGTCTTCATCAACCTGATGCGTTCCTCCCTGATCAGCGGCCACGCCGCGCACAAGCACATCGACCTGCCGCCGCACGTGTGGGCGCTGGCCGTCGGCTGGTCGCTGCTGATCGGCCTCGGGGGCTTCGTGTTCTTCTGGAAGGCTGAGGAGCAGTACGGCCGTGGCTGAGCAGAACGGCGCCGCGAAGGCGCCCATGTCGACCTCCCAGGTCCCGACGGTGATCGCGGACGACGTGCACATCGTCTACCGCGTCTACGGCGGCAACACGGGCCGGGGCAGCGCCACCGCGGCCCTCAACCGGCTCGTCCGGCGCAAGCCGAACGCCGGCGTGCGCGAGGTGCACGCCGTCAAGGGTGTGAGCTTCACCGCCTACCGCGGCGAGGCGATCGGCCTGATCGGGTCCAACGGCTCCGGCAAGTCGACCCTCCTGAAGGCGATCGCCGGGCTGCTGCCCACCGAGCGCGGCAAGGTCTACACCGACGGCCAGCCCTCGCTGCTGGGCGTCAACGCGGCCATGATGAACGACCTCACCGGCGAGAAGAACGTGATGCTCGGCGGCCTGGCGATGGGCATGAGCCGCGAGCAGATCCGCGAGCGCTACCAGGAGATCGTCGACTTCTCGGGCATCAACGAGAAGGGCGACTTCATCACCCTGCCCATGCGCACCTACTCCTCCGGCATGGCGGCCCGCCTGCGGTTCTCCATCGCGGCGGCCAAGGACCACGACGTGCTGATGATCGACGAGGCGCTGGCCACCGGCGACCGGTCGTTCCAGAAGCGCTCCGAGGCCCGCGTCCGCGAGCTGCGCAAGGGCGCCGGCACCGTCTTCCTCGTGAGCCACAACAACCGGTCCATCCGCGACACCTGCGACCGCGTGCTCTGGCTCGAACACGGCCAGCTGCTCATGGACGGGCCCACGGAGGAAGTCGTCCGGGCCTACGAGAAGGAGACCGCCCGCTAGTCCGGCGGGACCGAAAAGCGCCCCCGAGGCCCCCGCTGTGACGCGTTCGGCGGGGGCCTTGACCTTTCCGTAACGATCAACTCACTTATTGACAGGGTTGATTCGTTCCCCGCGTGGCATTGTATGGATCAAGCACCTACCCGGGCGCGCGTCGGACACCTGTACGTCGTACGCTGTACCGTGCTGATTTGCGGAGAAGCGGGGCGATACCGGTGTATCTCCGTCCGCGGGGCGCGGCTCCGTGGCTGGTCAGCAGGAGGTGTCGAGGGGGGCAGGGGGAGGTCTGTCCTGCGGCGTGTCCGAAATGGGATGTTCTGGGTCGGCAGTGTAGAACGGGAGATGTGACGGCAATGGCTACGGGAACTCTCCAGCTCCGAGGCGTGTCCGCCGTCCCCGGTCCGGGCAGCCCGCGGTGACGGCGGGGACGGACGCGCACGAGCGCGCCGTGCTCGACAAGGCCGCGCACGAGAACTTCCCCGTGGCGCCCTTCTTCGTGCCACGCGCCTGGCGGGACGATCTCATGGCCGTCTACGGTTTCGCCAGACTCGTGGACGACATCGGTGACGGCGATCTCGCCCCCGGCGGCCGCGACGCCGAACTGCTCGGCCTCCACCGCGAGCAGACCGACGACCGCCTCGCCATGCTCGACGCCCTCGAGGCCGACCTGCGCCGGGTCTTCGAGAGCTCCGGCACGGGACCGCGCCACCCCTTGCTGCTCCGCCTGCGGCCGACCGTCCGCCGGTGCGGCCTGACCCCGGAGCCCTTCCTGGGCCTGATCGAGGCGAACCGCCAGGACCAGCGCGTCCGCCGCTACGCCACCTACCAGGACCTGCTCGCCTACTGCGAGCTGTCCGCCAATCCCGTCGGCCGCCTGGTCCTGGGCATCACCGGCACCGCAAGCCCCGAGCGGATCCGCCGCTCGGACGCGGTCTGCACAGCTCTGCAGATCGTCGAACACCTGCAGGACGTCGCCGAGGATCTCGGGCGCGACCGCATCTATCTCCCGGCCGAGGACATGAAACGGTTCCGCGTCGGCGAGGCCGACCTCGCCCGTCCGACCAGCGGCGCGTCGTTGCGCACCCTGGTCGCGTACGAGGCGGAACGCGCCGGGGAACTGCTGAATGAAGGCACCCCCCTGGTGGGTAGCGTCCACGGCAGGTTGAAGCTGTTGCTCGCGGGGTTCGTGGGCGGGGGGAGGGCCGCGCTCAGAGCGGTTTCCGCCGCGGGATACGACGTACTGCCCGGACCGCCCAAGCCCACCAAGCTCAGCCTGCTGCGCGAGGTGGGAGCGACACTGCGAAGAGAGGGGTGAGCGGGACCGTGAACGGATCGCCAGACGCGTCCGCGCCGGTACTCGCCGCGTACAGCTACTGCGAGGCAGTCACCGGACAGCAGGCCGGTAACTTCAGCTACGGCATCAGGCTTCTGCCGACCGCCAAGCGGCGCGCCATGTCCGCGCTGTACGCCTTCTCGCGGCGGGTCGACGACATCGGCGACGGCCCACTGGACGCGGAATCCAAGCGGCACCGGCTCGAGGAGACCCGGGCCCTGCTCGCCCGTATCCGGGAGGGCAAGGTCGAGGAGGACGACACCGACCCGGTGGCCGTCGCGCTCACCCATGCCGCGCGCCGCTTCCCGATCCCGCTCGACGGGCTCGACGAGCTCATCGACGGCGTGCAGATGGACGTGCGCGGGGAGACCTACGAGACCTGGGACGACCTCGCGGCGTACTGCCGCTGTGTCGCGGGCGCCATCGGGCGGCTCTCCCTCGGGGTGTTCGGCACCGTGCCGGGCGCGCGGGATGCCGCGCGCGCCGCGGAGTACGCCGACACGCTCGGGCTCGCGCTTCAGCTGACCAACATCCTGCGCGACGTCCGCGAGGACGCGGCCAACGGCCGCACCTATCTGCCCTCCGACGACCTCGCCAAGTTCGGCTGCTCCGCGGGCTTCCACTCCGTGCGGCCGCCCGCCGGATCGGACTTCACCGGCCTGGTGCACTTCGAAGCGCGGCGCGCCCGTGCGCTGTTCGCCGAGGGCACCAAGCTGCTGCCCATGCTCGACCGGCGCAGCGGCGCCTGCGTCGCTGCCATGTCGGGCATCTACCGCAGACTCCTGGACCGCATCGCCCAGGACCCCGAGGCGGTGCTGCGCGGCCGGGTCTCGCTCCCCGGGCGCGAGAAGGTCTATGTCGCCGTGCGCGGCCTGTCCGGCCTCGACGCCCGGAGCGTCGACCGGCGGACCGCCGGGGGGCGCACTTGATGCGCCCTACTCCTACCGGTGGGCGGTGTGCAACCCTCCGGCGATCGCACACGTCACTGACAGCAGCCGAGGGGGTGGGCGCATGACGACTCCACGCACGTCTCCACTGACGACGACGAGATCCGAGCGGCAGCGCTCGGACGAGGACGGCCGCCCCGTAGGCGCGGCCGCGGTGGTCATCGGCGGCGGTCTCGCCGGTGTCACCGCCGCGCTCGAACTCGCCGACGCCGGGCTGCGGGTCACCCTCCTCGAGGGCCGGCCGCGGCTGGGCGGGCTCGCCTTCTCCTTCCGTCGCGGTGAACTGACGATCGACAACGGACAGCACGTCTATCTGCGCTGCTGTACCGCCTACCGGTGGTTCCTCGACCGCGTCGACGCCGCCGGGCTCGCACCGCTGCAACAGCGGCTGGACGTCCCCGTGCTGGACATCGGCCACCCCTCCGGGCGGCCGCGCCTCGGCCGGCTGCGCCGCGCCCAGCTGCCCGTGCCCCTGCACCTCGCCGCGAGCCTCGCCACCTACCCGCACCTCTCGCTCGCCGAGCGGGCCAAGGTCGGGCGCGCCGCGCTGGCCCTCGGCGGCCTCGATCTCGACGACCCCGCCCTGGACGGCGAGGACTTCGCGAGCTGGCTGCACCGCCACGGCCAGTCGGACCGCGCGATCGAGGCCCTGTGGGACCTCGTCGGCGTCGCCACGCTCAACGCCACCGCCGACCGGTCCTCGCTGGGCCTGGCCGCCAAGGTCTTCAAGACCGGGCTGCTGTCCGAGCCGGGCGCCGCCGACATCGGCTGGGCCCGCGTCCCGCTCGGCGAGCTGCACGACGTCCGTGCCCGCACCGCCCTCGACAAGGCCGGGGTGCGCACCGAGCTGCGCACCCGCGCCACCGCCATCACCCGGGGCGAGGACGGCGGCTGGCTCGTCGACATCGAGGCAGGGCCCGGCGGCACCGAGCGGCTCGCCGCCGGCACCGTCGTGCTCGCCGTGCCCCAGCGCGAGGCCCACGGCCTGCTGCCCGAGGGCGCCCTCGACGACCCGGACCGGCTGCTGGAGATCGGCACCGCGCCGATCCTCAACCTCCACGTCGTATACGACCGCAAAGTCCTGCGCCAGCCGTTCTTCGCGGCGCTCGGCTCGCCGGTGCAGTGGGTCTTCGACCGCACGGACTCCTCCGGACTCGGCGGCCGCGCCGACGGCGGCCAGTACCTGGCCGTCTCCCAGTCGGCCGCGCACGACGACATCGACCGGCCCGTCGCCGAGCTCCGCGAGCGCTATCTTCCCGAGCTGGAGCGGCTGCTGCCCGCGGCACGCGGCGCCGGCGTACGGGACTTCTTCGTGACCCGGGAGCGGACAGCGACGTTCGCCCCCACCCCGGGCGTCGGCCGGCTGCGGCCGCACGCCCCCACGAACGCGCCCGGCCTCTGTCTGGCCGGTGCGTGGACCGCCACCGGCTGGCCCGCGACCATGGAGGGCGCGGTGCGCAGCGGTGTCAGCGCCGCCGGCGCGGCACTCTCCGAGCTCGGCCTACCCCGCCGGAACCCCTTGTGGGAGGCGGCATGAACGAGGCGAGCCATCCAGGCGTGCCGCCCCGCGAAGGGGCGCGTACGAGCACGACCACCAGAGGAGAGACCGTGACTTCGGCGATCCCAGCTGTCGACACCGCAGGCGTCAACGCCCTGCTGGAGCGCGGACGGACGCTTGCCACGCCGGTGCTGCGTGCTGCCGTGAACCGGCTCGCGCCGCCCATGGACACCGTCGCCGCCTACCACTTCGGCTGGATCGACGCCGAAGGCCGGCCGGCGCACGGCGACGGCGGCAAGGCCGTACGGCCCGCTCTCGCCCTGCTCTCGGCCGAGGCCGCGGGCGCCCGTCCCGAGGTGGGCATCCCCGGCGCCGTCGCAGTGGAGCTCGTGCACAACTTCTCGCTGCTCCACGACGACCTGATGGACGGCGACGAGCAGCGCAGGCACCGCGACACGGTGTGGAAGGTGTACGGCCCCGAGCAGGCCATCCTGGTCGGTGACGCACTGTTCGCGCTCGCGAACGAGGTGCTGCTGGAGCTCGGCACCGTCGAGGCGGGCCGCGCCACCCGGCGGCTGACCACCGCCACCCGCAAGCTGATCGACGGTCAGGCCCAGGACATCTCCTACGAGCACCGCGAGCGGGTCACCGTCGAGGAGTGCCTGGAGATGGAGGGCAACAAGACGGGCGCCCTGCTCGCCTGTGCCGTCTCCATCGGCGCGGTCCTCGGCGGCGCCGACGACCGCACGGCCGACACCCTGGAGGCGTACGGCTACCACCTCGGCCTCGCCTTCCAGGCCGTGGACGACCTGCTCGGCATCTGGGGCGACCCGGAGGCCACCGGCAAGCAGACCTGGAGCGACCTGCGCCAGCGCAAGAAGTCGCTCCCGGTCGTCGCCGCTCTCGCGGCGGGCGGCCCGGCCTCGGCCCGGCTCGCCGACATCCTCGCCGCTGACGCCAAGCTCAGCGACGCCCAGTCCGCCGACTTCGACGAGGAAGAATTCGCCAGCCGCGCGGCGTTGATCGAGGAGGCGGGCGGCCGGGAGTGGACCTCCCAGGAAGCCCGCCGCCAGCACGCCACCGCGATCGAGGCGCTCGACGGGGTCGACATGCCCACCGAGGTCCGGGCGCAGCTCACCGCGCTCGCCGACTTCGTCGTCGTACGAAAGAGATGATCACCATTTACCCGACCTGACAGATCGCAGTCGCCGGCCGACGCCCTGACGGAGCGTCGGCCGACGGAGCCCCCAGCACGGCAGAGAAGAAAGATCACTGCAAAAAGGGGAAACCATGACAGCGACGACCGACGGAAGCACCGGGGCCCTCGCACCCCGCGCAGCCGCGGCCAACGACAGCACCACAGCGACACCTCCGCTCCCGGCCGGTGACTCCACCGTCGCGACGGCCGCCGAGCGGGCCACGGCCCGGGCCGTGGAGCACCTCCTGGCCCGTCAGGACGACCAGGGGTGGTGGAAGGGCGACCTGGCGACCAACGTCACCATGGACGCCGAGGACCTGTTGCTCCGTCAGTTCCTGGGAATCCAGGACGAGAAGACCACACGGGCGGCGGCCCTCTTCATCCGGTCCGAGCAGCGTCCGGACGGCACCTGGGCCACCTTCCACGGCGGGCCGGGCGAGCTCTCCGCCACCGTCGAGGCGTATGTCGCCCTGCGGCTCGCGGGGGACGCCCCCGACGCCCCGCACATGGCCGCCGCCTCCGAGTGGATCCGCTCCCAGGGCGGCATGGCGGCCACCCGCGTCTTCACCCGGATCTGGCTCGCGCTCTTCGGCTGGTGGAAGTGGGACGACCTCCCCGAGCTGCCACCCGAGATCATGTACCTGCCGAAGTGGGTACCGCTCAACATCTACGACTTCGGCTGCTGGGCGCGGCAGACCATCGTGCCGCTGACCGTCGTCTCGGCCAAGCGGCCCGTACGGCCCGCGCCGTTCGCCCTGGACGAGCTGCACACCGACCCGGCGCGGCCCAGCCCCCCGCGCCCGCCGGCGCCGCTGGCCAGCTGGGACGGTGTCTTCCAGCGCCTGGACAAGGCGCTGCACCAGTACCGGAAGTTCCCGCTGCGCAGAGTGCGCCGCAACGCGCTGGACGCGGCCGCCCGGTGGATCATCGAGCGGCAGGAGAACGACGGCTGCTGGGGCGGCATCCAGCCACCCGCGGTCTACTCCGTCATCGCCCTCCACCTCCTCGGCTACGACCTCGACCACCCCGTGCTGCGCGCCGGGCTGGAGTCGCTGGACCGTTTCGCCGTGTGGCGGGAGGACGGCTCGCGGATGATCGAGGCCTGTCAGTCGCCCGTCTGGGACACCTGCCTCGCCGCCATCGCCCTGGCCGACGCCGGGCTGCCTGCCGACCACCCGGCGCTCGTCAAGGCCGTCGACTGGATGCTGGACGAGCAGATCACCCGGCCCGGCGACTGGGTCGTGCGACGGCCCGGACTCACCCCGGGCGGCTGGGCGTTCGAGTTCCACAACGACAACTACCCCGACATCGACGACACCGCCGAGGTGGTCCTCGCGCTCAAGCGCGTCGCGCACCCCGACCCCGTACGCGTCGAGGCCGCGATCCAGCGGGCCGCCCGCTGGAACCTCGGGATGCAGTCGAAGAACGGCGCCTGGGGCGCCTTCGACGCCGACAACACCAGCCCCTTCCCCAACCGGCTGCCGTTCTGCGACTTCGGCGAGGTCGTCGACCCGCCGTCCGCGGACGTCACCGCGCACGTGGTGGAGATGCTGGCGGTCCTCGGGCAGCAGCACCACCCGCGCACCCGCCGCGGCATCGAGTGGCTGCTCGCCGAACAGGAGGAGAACGGCGCCTGGTTCGGCCGCTGGGGCGTCAACTACGTCTACGGCACCGGATCGGTGCTGCCCGCCCTGGCCGCCGCGGGCATCCCCGCCTCCCACCCGGCCGTCCGCCGGGCCGTGCGCTGGCTGGAGAGCGTGCAGAACGCCGACGGCGGCTGGGGCGAGGACCTGCGCTCCTACCGCGACCCCGAGTGGATCGGCCGCGGCGCCTCCACCCCCTCGCAGACGGCGTGGGCGCTGATGGCGCTGCTGTCTGCGGGGGAGCGGGAGAGCAAGGCCGTCGAGCGCGGCATCGCCTATCTGGTGGAGACCCAGACCGAGGACGGCACCTGGGACGAGCCGTACTTCACCGGCACCGGGTTCCCCTGGGACTTCTCCATCAACTACCACCTCTACCGGCAGGTGTTCCCCGTCACGGCGCTCGGCCGCTACGTGCACGGGGAGCCCTTCACCCCGAACCGCCGGGAGGCGTGATGACCACGGGCACGGGTCCTGCGTCCGCACCGCTGCTGATCGCCTGCGCGCTCGGCATCGAGCGCCTCGCCCTGCGCGGCGGCGGCCTCGGCGGTGCGGCCGGACCCGTGACCGTCCTGCGCACCGGCATGGGACCGCACGCCGCGGACCAGGCCGTCACGCAAGCGCTCGGTGACGGCACGGCCATGCGGGACGCGGCCGTGATCGCCACCGGATTCTGCGCCGGCCTGGCCCCCGGGATGCACCCCGGGGACCTGGTCGTCGCCGATGAGACAC
This sequence comes from Streptomyces sp. NPDC001407, assembly GCF_042895325.1. Taxonomy (NCBI): domain Bacteria; kingdom Bacillati; phylum Actinomycetota; class Actinomycetes; order Kitasatosporales; family Streptomycetaceae; genus Streptomyces; species Streptomyces sp. NPDC001407. The sequence goes on along the minus strand of NZ_JBIAWF010000005.1, from coordinate 67,757 downwards.
ACGACCGCGAGGGCCGCACCGAGTGCTCCGGCGTCGAGCTGCTCGCCAAGGAGCTCGCCCGGGCCGTGCCCAAGCGCGTCATCCACACCGGCCCGCTCGTGGGCTCGGACCACGTCGTGAGGGGCGCGGAACGCTCGGCGCTGCACGCCGCGGGCGCGATCGCGGTGGACATGGAGTCCGCCGCCACGCTCCGGAGCGCCGTGCGGATGGGCCCGCGCCCCGTTGCGGCCGTCCGGGTGGTCGTGGACGCTCCAGAACATGAACTCGTACGAATCGGGACGTTGCGGGGTGGAATATCAGCCTTCCGGGTGCTCCGCACCGTCCTTCCCGCATTTATCGAATGGCACCGTTCTTTACTGCTCCCCAGGAGGTGAGCCAGATGGCCATGCCGCTCCGTCAGTCCATCCGGGTGGGAACCTACCTTTTTGAACAGAAGCTCCGCAGGCGGGAGAAGTTCCCCCTGATCGTGGAACTCGAACCGCTCTTCGCGTGCAACTTGAAGTGCGAGGGCTGCGGCAAGATCCAGCACCCCGCGGGCGTGCTCAAGCAGCGCATGCCCGTTGCCCAGGCCGTGGGTGCCGTGCTGGAGTCCGGCGCGCCGATGGTGTCCATCGCCGGCGGCGAGCCCTTGATGCACCCTCAGATCGATGAAATCGTCCGGCAGCTCGTCGCCAAGCGCAAATACGTCTTCCTGTGCACCAACGCGCTGTTGATGCGCAAGAAGATGGAGAAGTTCACGCCCTCCCCCTATTTCGCGTTCGCGGTGCACATCGACGGGCTGCGGGAGCGGCACGACGAGTCCGTTGCGAAGGAAGGCGTCTTCGACGAGGCCGTGGAGGCCATCAAGGAGGCCAAGCGGCGTGGCTTCCGGGTGACCACCAACTCCACCTTCTTCAACACCGACACCCCGCAGACCATCGTCGACGTGCTCGACTTCCTCAACGACGAGCTCCAGGTCGACGAGATGATGCTCTCGCCCGCCTATGCCTACGAGAAGGCTCCCGACCAGGACCACTTCCTGGGGGTCGAGCAGACCCGCGAGCTCTTCAAGAAGGCATTCTCCGGCGGCAACCGCGCGCGTTGGCGGCTCAACCACAGCCCGCTCTTCCTGGACTTCCTGGAGGGCAAGGTCGACTTCCCGTGCACCGCGTGGGCCATCCCCAACTACTCCCTCTTCGGCTGGCAGCGCCCCTGCTATCTGATGAGCGACGGCTATGTGCCGACGTACCGGGAGCTGATCGAGAAGACCGACTGGGACAAGTACGGCCGCGGCAAGGACCCCCGCTGCGACAACTGCATGGCCCACTGCGGCTATGAGCCCACGGCGGTCCTCGCCACCATGGGGTCGCTGAAGGAGTCGCTGCGCGCCGTCCGCGAGAGCGTCGCGGGAAACCGGAGCTGATCGCCATGGGATCCTCGGAGCCGGTTTCTCTGGGGCTCCCCGGCGTGCCGGCCCGGCCGCTCGCGATGCGCCGCACCTCGCGGCGCATCCAGGTCGGGCCGGTGGCTGTCGGCGGGGGAGCACCGGTGTCGGTGCAGTCGATGACCACGACCGTGACGGCCGACATCGGCGCCACGCTCCAGCAGATCGCGGAGCTCACGGCGGCGGGCTGTCAGATCGTGCGGGTGGCGTGTCCCTCGCAGGACGACGCCGAGGCGCTGCCGGTGATCGCGAAGAAGTCGCAGATCCCGGTGATCGCGGACATCCACTTCCAGCCGAAGTACGTCTTCGCCGCGATCGACGCGGGCTGCGCGGCGGTGCGCGTCAACCCGGGCAACATCCGCCAGTTCGACGACAAGGTGCGGGAGATCGCCAAGGCGGCTTCCGACGCGGGCACCCCGATCCGTATCGGCGTCAACGCCGGTTCCCTGGACCGGCGGTTGCTGGAGAAGTACGGCAAGGCCACGCCCGAGGCGCTGGTCGAGTCCGCCCTGTGGGAGGCGTCCCTCTTCGAGGAGCACGGCTTCCGGGACATCAAGATCTCGGTCAAGCACAACGACCCGGTCGTCATGATCAATGCCTACCGGCAGCTGGCCGCCCAGTGCGACTACCCGCTGCACCTGGGTGTGACGGAGGCGGGCCCCGCCTTCCAGGGCACCATCAAGTCGGCCGTCGCCTTCGGGGCGTTGCTCTCGGAGGGGATCGGGGACACGATCCGGGTCTCCCTCTCCGCCCCGCCGGCCGAGGAGATCAAGGTCGGCATGCAGATCCTGGAGTCGCTCGGGCTGCGGCAGCGCCGCCTGGAGATCGTCTCGTGTCCGTCCTGCGGCCGGGCGCAGGTGGACGTCTACAAGCTGGCGGACGAGGTGTCCGCCGGTCTGGAGGGCATGGAGGTGCCGCTGCGCGTCGCCGTCATGGGCTGCGTCGTCAACGGCCCCGGCGAGGCCCGCGAGGCCGACCTGGGCGTGGCGTCCGGCAACGGCAAGGGGCAGATCTTCGTCAAGGGCGAGGTCGTCAAGACCGTTCCCGAGTCGAAGATCGTGGAGACCCTGATCGACGAGGCGATGAGGATCGCCGAGGACATGGTGGCGGCGGGTGTCGCCTCCGGCGTGCCCGACGTCACCGTCGGCTGACCGCCGGAAGGCGTACCGCGGGGGGAATCAGGGGCCGAGGCGGCAAGCCCGGCCCAGGCCGAGAGAATGAGGAGGGGGCTCGCGTGTCGTTGCTGGAGAACATCCGCGGTCCGCGCGACCTGAAGGTGCTTGACGGCGAAGACCTGACCGAACTGGCCGAGGAGATCCGCCACTTCCTGGTGCACGCGGTGGCCAGGACCGGTGGCCACCTCGGGCCCAACCTCGGCGTGGTGGAGCTCTCCATCGCCCTGCACCGCGCCTTCGACTCCCCGGCCGACCGCATCCTGTGGGACACCGGCCACCAGTCGTACGTGCACAAACTGCTCACCGGCCGCCAGGACTTCTCCAAGCTGCGCGGCAAGGGCGGACTGTCGGGCTACCCCTCGCGCGAGGAGTCCGAGCACGACGTCATCGAGAACAGCCACGCCTCCACCGTGCTCGGCTGGGCCGACGGCCTCGCCAAGGCCAACCAGGTGCTCGGCCGCTGGAACCGCCACGTCGTCGCCGTCATCGGTGACGGCGCGCTGACTGGGGGCATGGCGTGGGAGGCACTCAACAACATAGCGGCCGCCCGCGACAGGCCGCTGATCATCGTCGTCAACGACAACGAGCGCAGCTACGCGCCCACCATCGGCGGCCTCGCCGACCACCTCGCGACGCTGCGCACCACCGACGGCTACGAGCGCTTCCTGTCCTGGGGCAAGGACGCCGTGCAGGGGCTGCCCGTCGTGGGCAAGCCGCTCTACGAATCGCTGCACGGCGCGAAGAAGGGCTTCAAGGACGCCTTCGCCCCGCAGGGCATGTTCGAGGACCTCGGGCTGAAGTACGTCGGGCCGATCGACGGGCACGACATCGAGGCCGTCGAATCGGCGCTGCGCCGGGCCAAGCGCTTCCACGGCCCCGTGCTCGTCCACTGCCGCACCGAGAAGGGCCGCGGCTACAAGCCGGCCCTGGAGGACGAGGCGGACCGCTTCCACACCGTCGGCGTGATGAACTCGCTCACCGGTGAGCCCCTGGTCGCCTCCGCCGGCCGGTCCTGGACCTCGGTCTTCGGTGACGAGATGCTCAAGATCGGCGCCGAGCGGCCCGACGTGGTGGCGATCACCGCCGCGATGCTGCACCCCGTGGGCCTCACCCGGTTCGCCGAGGCGTTCCCCGACCGCGTGTGGGACGTCGGGATCGCCGAGCAGCACGCGGCGACGTCGGCGGCCGGTCTGGCGACGGGCGGTCTGCACCCGGTCTTCGCGGTGTACGCCACCTTCCTCAACCGTGCCTTCGACCAGGTGCTGATGGATGTGGCGCTGCACAAGTGCGGCGTCACCTTCGTGCTGGACCGGGCCGGGGTCACCGGCACCGACGGCGCCTCCCACAACGGCATGTGGGACATGTCGATCCTCCAGGTCGTCCCCGGCCTGCGGATCGCCGCCCCGCGCGACGCCGACCAGCTCCGCGCCCAGCTGCGCGAGGCCATGGACGTCAGCGACGCCCCGACCGTCATCCGCTTCCCCAAGGAGACCGTGGGCGAGGCCGTCCCGGCCCTCGACCGGGTCGGCGGCATGGACGTGATCGCCCGCCCCGGCACCGTCCCCCATAGCCTGAACGGCATGGGAGGTACCCCCATGCCGGAGGTGCTGCTCGTCGCCGTCGGCACCATGGCCGAGGTCTGCCTCCAGGCGGCCGACCTGCTCGCCGCCCGCGGCACCCCCTGCACGGTCGTCGACCCGCGCTGGGTCAAGCCCGTCGACGCGGCCCTGCCCGCCCTCGCCGAACAGCACAGGATCGTCGCCGTCGTCGAGGACAACAGCCGCACCGGCGGCGTCGGCTGGGCCGTGGCCCAGGCCCTGCGCGACGCCGAGATCGACGTCCCCGTGCGCACCTTCGGCATCCCCGAGCAGTTCCTGCCCCACGCCAAGCGCGGCGAGGTCCTGGCCGACCTGGGCCTCACCCCCGCCGAGATCGCCGGCCGGATCAGCGCCGCCCTGGCCCGTAAGGAGGCCGCGGCGGCGCGGACGGCCCGTAAGGAGAACGACGCATGACACCCGACGGCACCGACGGCGGAGGGGGATTCGACCTCACCCGGCTCCTCGCCGAGCGCGGCGGCGAGCGCTACGAGCTCCACGCCCGCCACCTCAACCACCAACTGCCCCGCATGCTCCACACCATCGGCTTCGACAAGGTCTACGAACGGGCCGAAGGGGCGTACTTCTGGGACGCCGACGGGCAGGACTACCTCGACATGCTCGCCGGCTTCGGGGTGATGGGCGTCGGCCGCCACCACCCCGTGGTCCGCAAGGCCCTGCACGACGTCCTCGACGCCTCGCTCGCCGATCTCACCCGCTTCGACTGCCAGCCGCTGCCCGGCCTCCTCGCCGAGAAGCTGCTGTCGTACACCCCGCACCTGGACCGGGTGTTCTTCGGCAACAGCGGCACCGAAGCCGTCGAGACCGCGCTGAAGTTCGCCCGCTACGCCACCGGGCGGCCACGGATCCTCTACTGCGCGCACGCCTTCCACGGCCTGACGACGGGCTCGCTGTCCGTCAACGGCGAGGACGGCTTCCGCGACGGTTTCGCCCCGCTGCTGCCCGACACCGCGATCCCGCTCGGCGACCTCGACGCCCTGGAGAGGGAGCTGCGCCGCGGTGACGTGGCCGCCTTCGTCGTCGAACCCATCCAGGGCAAGGGCGTCCACGAGCCGCCGCCCGGCTTCCTCCGCCAGGCGCAGGAACTGCTGCGCCGGCACAAGGCGCTGCTCATCGCCGACGAGGTGCAGACCGGCATCGGCCGTACCGGCGACTTCTACGCCTACCAGCACGAGGACGGCGTCGAGCCGGACCTGGTGTGCGTCGCCAAGGCCCTCTCGGGTGGTTACGTGCCCGTCGGCGCGACCCTCGGCAAGGACTGGATCTTCAAGAAGGTCTACTCCTCGATGGACCGCGTGCTGGTCCACTCGGCCAGCTTCGGCTCCAACGCCCAGGCCATGGCCGCGGGCCTCGCCGTGCTGTCCGTGATGGAGGACGCCGAGGTCGTGGCCAACGCCCGGCACACGGGCGACCTGCTGCGGACACGCCTGGCGGCGCTGGTCGACAGATACGAGCTGCTGCACGACGTGCGCGGCCGCGGCCTGATGATCGGCATCGAGTTCGGCAAGCCCAAGTCGCTGGGCCTGCGCAGCCGCTGGGCGATGCTCCAGGCCGCCCGCAAGGGCCTGTTCGCGCAGATGGTCGTGGTCCCGCTGCTCCAGAAGCACCGCATCCTCACCCAGGTCTCCGGCGACCATCTGGAGGTCATCAAGCTCATCCCGCCGCTGATCATCGGCGAACGCGAGGTGGACCGCTTCGTGACCGCGTTCACCGCCGTCATGGACGACGCCCACGCGGGCGGCGGCCTGATGTGGGACTTCGGGCGCACGCTGGTGAAGCAGTCCTTGCAAGCGGGGAGAGGCTGACCGCTTCCGGTCGAGCCAGGCAGGGAAAGAATCAGCAGGCGGCCCTCTCGTCGCGTTCGGTGAAGACGTCGCGGGCGGCGGCGATGCCGTTGAGTGCCGCCGGGAATCCGGCGTAGGCGGCCAGGTGCGTGATCAGCTCGACGGTCTCGTCGCGGGTGCCGCCTACGTTGAGGAGTCCGTGGATGTGCACGCGTAGTTGCGGGGCGGCGGTGCCCAGCGCGGTGCACATGGCGACGCTCGCGAGCTCCCGTGTCCGCAGGTCGATCCCGGCGCGGGGGTAGATGTCGCCGAACACGAACTCGATGACGTAGCGGGCGAGGTCGGGGGCGATGTCGGCGAGGGAGTCCATGACCTGCTGCCCGGCGTGGCCGTCGACCTCGGCCAGGGTCCGGCTGCCGTGTTCGAAGCGGTCGGCGGATGTCGTGGCGGGGTCGTGCCGGTCGGCTTGCGCGTCGTCCTGAATGCCGCGTTCGGTGAAGACGTCGCGGGCGGCGGCGATGCCGTTGAGAGCCGCCGGGAACCCGGCGTAGACGAGGGTGTGCATGAGGACCTCGACGATTTCGCGGCGGGTGCAGCCGACGTTCAGGGCGCCCGCGATGTGGAAGCGCAGCTGAGGGGCGGCGTTGCCGAGCGCGGCGAGGGCGGCGACGGTGGCCAGTTGACGGTCCCGCAGGCCGAGACCGGGGCGGGTGTACAGGTCGCCGTAGGCGAACTCGACGGCATAGCGAGCGAGGTCGGGGGCGATGTCGGCGAGCGTGTCGAGCGGCGTGGGGGCTCCGCCGCCGACGCGGTCGAGGACGGCCAGGCCGCGGGCGAGGCGGGTCTGCTCGGGGGTGGGGCCGGTGACGTGCACGGTGGTCTCCTCAATATCCAACTGACGGGTTGGAGTCTGGCATGTCCGGCCTCGCCATGTCCAACTCGTCAGTTGGATATTGCGTATAGTGATGCCATGGCCTGGGACACCGCACGCACCAAGCGCCTCCTGCTGGAGGCCGCAGTCGAGGAATTCGCCGAGCACGGTCCGCTGGGCGCACGCGTCGATCGCGTCGCCGCCGCGGCAAAGGTGAACAAGGAGCGCATCTACCAGTACTTCGGCGGCAAGGAGCAGCTGTTCACGGCCGTACTGGAGGCCGAACTGGCCAAGGCCGCGGCGGCGGCCCCGCTGCCCCGCGCCGGCGAGGGCGATCTCGGTGACTTCGCCGGCCTGCTCTTCGACTACCACCTCGCCCACCCGCACCTGCTGCGCCTGCTGTCCTGGGAGGGCCTGCGGGACGGCCGCGTCCCGGCCGTCGCCGAGTCCGAGCGCACGGCCCACTACCTGGACAAGGCCGCCGCCATCACCGCCCTGCAGAACTCCGGAACGGTCACCGCGGACTTCCCGCCCGGCCGGCTGTTCTGCGCCGCCTTCGCCCTCGCGACCTGGTGGCTGACGATGCCTCAGCTCGCCCGCATGGCTCTCACCGGCACCGACGACTCCCCGGAGGCGACCCGGGCCACCCTCGTCGCGATGGTCCGCCGACTGACGTCGGGCCAGGCGAGGGAGTGCCGGTCCTGATGCCATGATGCGGTCATGATTCTCCAGACGTGTGTGAATGGCCCCAGGAACAAGCGGGAGTTCCCGTCCCTGCCCGTCTCGCCGGCCGAGATCGCCGAGGCGGCGCGGGAGGCGGTCGCCGCGGGCGCGGTCGACCTCCACGTACACCCCAAGGACACCGCGGGCGCGGACACCCTTGCGCCCGACGTGGTCGCAGAGGTGGTCGAGCAGGTGCGGGCCGCGGTGCCCGGTGTTCCGGTGGGAGTCACCACCGGTGCGTGGGCCGTGCCGGATCCGCGGCGGCGAGCCGAGTTGGTGCGGTCGTGGACGGTCCTGCCGGACCACGCCTCCGTCAACTGGCATGAGGAGGGCGCCGATCTGGTCGCCGCCGCCCTGACGGAACGAGGCATCGGCATCGAGGCGGGGCTGTTCGCAGGGACGGACGCGGTCGCCCGGTTCGCCGCCTCGCCGTTCGCCGGGAAAGTGCTGCGGATCCTCGCCGAGGTCATGGCCGGCACGGACGCTGCCGCCGCCGAGGACACGGCCCGGGCCCTGCTGGCCGACATCGGCGCGCTCGGGGACGGCGGCATACCGGTGTTGCTGCACGGGCAGGACGGCGGCGCGTGGCCGGTGCTGCGGCTGGCGGTGCGGGAAGGGCTGTCCGTTCGCGTCGGTCTGGAGGACGTGCTGAGCTTGCCGGACGGCGCGCGAGCCGCCGGCAACGGGGATCTGGTGCGGGTGGCCCGAGAGTTGGGGTCCGGGGTCCGCGATAGTTGTTGAGGCGGACAGGCGGCGGGTTTTCGGTCACGGCGGATGCCGTCGGTGATGTGGGCCGAGCCTCGAAGTCGCCGTCACGTCGCCTGGTCGCGGCCACGACGGTGGCCGCTGAGCGTCCGGACCCGGCTCAGGGGCGGCGAGTGCCGGATCCAGGTCGTCAGAGGCGGGACGAGGAGCGGGCGGCCTCCCGTTCCTCGACAAGGGCGCGCATGGCCTCGGGGTCGGCCGCGGCCTGCTGGTAGCGATAGCACAGCGCCGCGTTGGCCACGTACTGCAGCCCCTCCTTGACCCCCGGTGGGTGGGGCAGGGCGTAGACGCGGCCTTCGTGGCGGACGGGGGGCGCGCCCAGAAGGGCGGTGTGGGCGATCTCCCACGCGGCGTCCTCGAAGCCCCAGCCGCGGAACCGCTCGTCCTGGCCCCCATGGGCCCACCACGTCGCCGGAGTGGTCACGTAGACGCCACTGCACGCGCCCTGGACCGTGAGGGCGCTGCACTCGGACAGCGCCACTCCCGCACGGTGCTGCGCGCTGCCTTCGGCGTCGACGGACCGGTATTCGGTGTACGGCAGATGGACGAGGTCGCTTCCGGCGGCGCCCTCGACGGCGTTCCGGAGCGGGGCTTCCTCGGCCAAGGTGTCGGCGTCGGCGATGATGACGATGTCGGCCCCGGGCCGCTCGGCACGGCGCACCCCCGCGTTGCGGCAGGCGGCTGGGTTGAACGGCTCGTCGTCGGTGTCCACGTCGAGCACCGCGGCGGCGGGCAGCGTGCGGAGCCAGTGGGCGACGCTGATGTCGTGGGCTTCCTCGCGGCCGGGCTGGGGCCGCCAGGGTATGGCGACGGCGATGTTCACGGCTCCTCCTGGGACGGTGCGCGGCCGCTACGGGAGCGGCGGGGTGGTGGCGGCCGAATGCGAAGGCCCACCGGCCGGCGGGGTCGTCGGCCGGAGGGCCTTCGCGTCAGCGGCGGACGGTGCGTTGCCTGTGTTCGGGCTGCCGCTCTTCGGTCAGGTACTGGTGATGTCGGCGATGACGAGTGCGGTGACGGTCCCCCTGAACTGCCGGTTGTTGTCCGAGGTCGCACCGGGGCGGGTGCGGCGCCAGATGGTCAGCTCGACGGCCGCGTCGTAATCCGGATTCTCGGTTGAAACGATCTTCAATCCCACTTGGTCGAGCGTCAGGATCTGGTCGACGTCCGCCTTGTGGTCGTAGACCGCTTCGAGGGAATACGACTGAAGCGCCACACTCCAGACGGACTTGTTCCTCAGGTCCTTACGGACCTTGCCGTTGAGTGCGAACCCCACCGTCTGCTTGCAGGGGCTGTCACCCATGGGTGTATCGCTCACCGTGAACGTGACCGGTTTGAATTCGACAGGCACTGCCTTGCCTCCGGTTCGGGTCGGAAGTTCGTCGGCGGTATTTCTGTCGTGACCACTCCGGATTCTTCCGCCTGAGTGATCGCATATGGGGCGGTGGTCATTCCGCCGAGAGGGACGCTGGTCAGCGCGCCGAGCCCGCTATGCGGAAGGAGGTCCGTCGGCTCTCACTGCCCAGCGACTCGATGGCTTCGCACCAGACATCGAGGTCGGGGGTCTTGGTCAGTTCGTCGGATCGGGCCTTCGCCCGGCGGGAGGCCCTCGCCCAGTTCTTCGGGTCTCTCAACCCCATCAGAGCGTGGATCCAGGCGTCCATGTCGTCGCGGTAGGCGAAGATCCCAGCCTCGCCGAGGGATTCGATCAGCCCGGGGGTGGGATGGGCGATCACCGGGATGCCGGACGCGAACGCCTCCACGGCCACCCGTCCCCAGGACTCGTACAGACTGGGCATGAGCATCACGCGGGACCGGCCGTAGACGTGCGTGCGCATCTCGTTTCCGGGTACGCCGTCGACGACTTCGCAGTTGGGCAGCCGTGGCGGTGGCATGATCTGCTGCCCGTAGGCACCACGGACGCCCAGGAATTGCCACTCCGGCGTCCATGCGGCGATCTGCCAGAAGAGGTCGCCGCCCTTGTCGGGGTTGAGGTTCACCAGGGTGGCGCGGTCGCCCGGTTCGGTGCGGTAATCCTCCGCGATCACGGGAGGGCGGACGACGACCGTGCGCTTGGGCAGGAATTCCGGAGGGTAGCGCGCATAGAAGATCTCCCCGTCCCGCCGGATCCATTCGCTGTTGTAGACCACGAGATCGGCTCCGGCCGCGTTGTGGAAGCTCGTGGCGAAGTTGTCGTGGCAGATCACGGCCACGGGAATCCGGCGGGCCTGGGCCAGGCCCGACACGATGGGGACGTTCTCGAAGTGGGAGAGGAGTACGTCCGCCTTTTGCGAGGCGGCGGCGAAGTCGGCGCCTTCCTGATACGGGATGACGTGCACCCCGTCGATGTCGTAACTCTTCTCGATGCTCCCGGGGTGGGAAAGCCAGACGGTCACCCGGTGGCCGCGCTCGGCCAGCGGGCGGAGCATCGAGTGGAGCATCCACTCGGATCCCGCGTTGTGGGCCGGTGGATATCCGTACACCCGGGCCGCGATGGACAGGCTCCATGACTTGGTGCGTGCAGCCAGGGGAGGCTTGTGCGGGCGGGCCGCCGCCGAGTCCACGTGCATGTACTCCCTCCGGAAGAACGGCATGAGAGCGGGGCGAAGGGCGCCTTCGAGTGATGCCGCCCGCGAGGCCGGCCGGGACCACGGCCTCACCGTGGCCCCGGTGGCGCAAGGCGGCGCATTTCTGATGGCGGCCTTCCGGCGGGAAGGATCCAGCCGTCACCGGGCCTACTTGTCGATGACAGTGACGGGCGCGACGGTCTGCTTGCCGCCTACCGTGAAGGTCAGGTTCGTGTCGCCCAGCACGGCGTCCTCGGGGGTATGCACCAGGATCAGCAGCGAGTTCGATGCCCCCGGCCCCGACAGGCGCAGGTCGACGGGACCGTTGGTGGAAGGTCTGCTTGTCCTCCGACAAGGTCCCGCCATAGGAGGCCAGTTGCCGGCCATCGCCCCATACGAGCAGGTTGCCGCCGCCGTGGAACTGCAGGTTCTTTCCCTCGGGGAGCCGCACACTCACCGTCTGCGGGGGGACCTTGCCGACTCCGAGCTGATTCACGAACATGCCTGGCATGGCCAGGTCCTGTCCGCGCCGCACTGTCGTCGGTCCCCCCGGTGTCACCGAGAACCCGACCACGACGTCGACGGGCGCGGCGGTCGGAGGCAGGTCGCCGACCGTGAAGGTCAGTTGCGCTTCGCCCAGCTCGGCGCCGTCAGGGGCTTCCACCGCGACCAGCAGCGAGTTCGTCGCGCCTGCTCCCGACAGGTGCAGGTCGACGGGGCTGTTGGTGGTGAAGGTCTGTTTGTCCGCCGACACGGTCCCGCCGTAGTAGTATGGGGAGCCGTCCGCGAGATACACGAGCAGCGTGCCGCTGCCGGAGAACCGCAGGTTCTTTCCCTTGGGGAGCTGCACACTCACCGTCTGCGGGGGAATCCAGCCGTCCCCGAGTGCCTTCACGTACACGCCCGGCCAGCCGGCGCCGCCGGAGCGGTCCAGGGTCGTCATTCCCCCCGACCACACGGCGATCTGGGCCGGGACGGGGAGACCGCTCACCTTCCGCACTCGATGGTTCTGCGTGTCCGAGATGTAGAGGCTGCCATCGGAACCCACCGCCACCCCGCAGGGACCGTTGAGGGATGCCTTGGCAGCCGGCCCGCCGTCGCCGCCGTAGTCAGCGCTGCCGTCACCTGCGAATGTGGTGATCGTCTGGGTCTTCGCGTCGACCTTCCGTACCCGGTGGTTGTCGGTGTCGGCGATATAGAGACTGCCTCCGGAATCCACCGCGACACCGCGGGGGCGGTTGAGGCCGGCGTGGACGGCCGGCCCGTAGTCACCGGAGAAGATGGCGCTGCCGTCACCGACGACGGTGGTGATCGTCCGGGTCTTCGCCCCGACCTTCCGCACCCGGTCGTTGTCGGTGTCGGCGATATAGAGATCGCCGTGGGAATCCACCGCGACACCGCGGGGACGGTTGAGGGCGGCGTGGACGGCCGGCCCGTCGTCACCGGAGAAGTCCTGCTCGCCGTTGCCCGCGACGGTGGTGATCGTCCGGGTCTTCGCGTCGACCTTCCGCACCCGGTGGTTGTCGGTGTCGGCGATGTAGAGATCACCTCCGGAATCCACCACGACGCCGAAGGGCGTGTAGAGGCTGGCCTCGTCGGCTGCCTTCTGGTCCCCGTCGAAACCGGCCCTGCCTCAACCTGCGACGGTGGTGATCGTCCGGGTCTTCGCGTCCACCCTCCGCACCCGATGGTGTTCGGTGTCGGCGATGAACAGATTGCCTTTGGCGTCCAATGCGATGCCGCGGGGACTGGAGAGGGCGGCGTCAACGGCCGGGCCGCCGTCGCCGGAGAAGTCCTGTTCGCCGTTGCCCGCGATGGTGGTGATCGTCCGGGTCTTCGCGTCGACCTTCCGTACCCGGTGGTTGTCGGTGTCGGCAATGTAGACATTGCCGAAGGCGTCCGTTGCGACGGTGTTGGGGCGGCAAAGGCTGGCCGTGCCGGCTGCGTGACCGTCACCGGTGTAATCGGCGTTGCCGTTGCCCGCCACGGTGTCGATGGAAGGGTCGCTTGTCGGCTCCGGAGCCCCCTGGGTACCGACGGGTTCACTCATCGCCGTCTCCTCCCCGCTGTCGATTGCGCAGTACGAGATCTTCGACTCGTCTGTCGCTTTGCTGCCTGGAACATGCGGAGCGATCACTGCTCGCCCCTTGGGCCGCTCACCATCTGCCTGGCTCACCCGTGTTCGCGGCAAATATCTCCGATGCGGCCTTTGCTGTGCCGAACCAGGCTCACTTGGGTCCGGGCTTCCGCGAAAGGGGGGGCTCTTTACGCGACGTAGCGTTCCCTGCCACGCGGCCAAGTCAGCCGATCTGCACATCATTTGATGACACTCACCACACGCGCCACATGCAGGATGAGCACTACCTTCCCACGTGCATCTCGCAGCGCACTGGTCCCTGACCCTTCGGGCGCACCATGCCGAAACGGGGTCAGGATGGCCTGGACCGGCTCGTACGGAACAAGCCAGACATTCTCCGGGAAGTTATTCGCGGGCATGTCACGGATCCGCAGGGGCCGCCCGTCGTACGGGCGGAAGCCACCGACACGACACGGAGGTCCAGCCATGGCCCGCATTTCCCTCACCCCCCGGCCCACCCCGCTCGTCCGGCTGATCCGGTGGTACTGCCGACGCAGCTACGGCAAGGCGCTCGACCCGGTGATGGCCACCGCGCACAACGCGCGGGTCGTGCTCGCCACCAGCGGGTTCGAGTTGGCGGTGGGCCGCTGGAAGAGGCTCGATCCGCAGCTCAAGGCGCTGGCGGTGATGGCCGCGGCGGCGGCCGTCGAGTGCTCGTGGTGCATGGACTTCGGCTTCTGGGAGAACCACCGGCACGGTCTCTCGCCCGAGAAACTGCGCGATGTGCCCCGCTGGCGGGAGAGCGAGGTCTACACCCCGCTGGAGCGGGACGTCATGGAGTACGCCGAGGCGATGTCCGCCACCCCGCCCACCGTCACGGACGAGCTGGTGGAGCGGCTGCGGAAGCACCTCGACGACGCCGCCCTGGTCGAGCTGACCGCGATGGTCGCGGTGGAGAACCTCCGCTCGCGCACCAACACCGCACTCGGCCTGACGAGCCAGGGCTTCAAGGACACGTGTGAGGTCCGGGTCCCCGACTGAGAACCCGGCCCCGCACCTCAGGGCTTCTGCCCCACCCCGCCGTAGAAGATCGTGCTGTTGAGCTCCTCCGCGCTCGGCACGGGGCCGTCCGGGCGCCACAGCGGCACCCGCACCAGGCCCGGGTCCTGGAGCACGAAGTCGCCGAAGAGGGGCGCGACGGCCGTGCGGTCGCGCAGGTTCAGGGCGGCGGTGGCGTTCTTGTACGTGCCGAGCACGCTGTCCCGCGCCTTGACGTCCGTATAGCCGTCCGCGTAGCCCTCGTACGGCTCGGCCGTGGCGTGGGACAGCACCAGGCGGCTGCCCGAGGGGAGTGCGGCGCCGAGCGTGGCGACGAGGCCGGCCGGGTCCTCCTCGTCCTTCACGAAGTGCAGGACGGCCACCAGCAGCAGGGCCACCGGCTCGGTGAAGTCGATGAGTTCGCGCACGGCCGGGTGGGCCAGGACGGCCTCCGGCTCGCGCACGTCACCGAGGACGAACGCGGCATGCCCCGTGTCGGTGAGCTTCGCACCGGCGTGGGTCGCCACGATCGGGTCGTTGTCGACGTACGCGACCCGGACGTCCCCGGCGATCTCGCGGGCCACCTCGTGGGTGTTCGGCGACGTGGGAATGCCGGTGCCGATGTCGATGATCTGGCGGATTCCGTCGCGCACGCAGTCCCGCACGGCGCGCTGGAGAAAGGCGCGGTTGGCGCGGGCGGAGAGCCGCACCTGCGGGTGCGCCTGGATCACGTGTTCCGCGGCCTGCCGGTCGACCTCGTAGTTGTCCCAGCCACCGAGGTAGTAGTCGTACATCCGGGCCGGGTGCGGCCTGCTGGTGTCTATTTCCTCGGCCGAGAAGCCCCGCTCGCTCACGCCGTGCTCATTCATTCGCAGCTCACACTCGTTCCCGCGAGAAGGAAGTCGGCCTGGCCGGCCTTCGCGCCCCTGATGAAGCTTTCGATTTCGTGGTGCGTGTAGATCAGCGCCGGACCCTCCGGATCGGTGGACTGGCGCAGGGCGACCCGGCCGTCCCCCAGCCGCATGGCCTCGACGCAACTTCCCCCGTTGCCGCCGCTCCACGGCTTGCTCCACCCCTCGGTGCCGAGGTCGGTGGCAGGCATGCCGTTGTATATGCGATCCATGGTTCAGATCTCCTTACGAATGCCACCGAGGACGGCCTTGGTGGTGTGTGCCGGCGCGGCCTGCGCGCACATGCGGTCCAGCGCTTCCAGGAAGGCCGAGACATCGTCGCGCTGGTCGAAGTAGGAGGCCCCGACCAGGTTTTCCGCGTAGGCGATGTCCGGCAGTTCGGCGAGCGGGAACCGGAAGATATGGAAAGGTCCGTACATTGCCGGATGCGGGCCGGCGGCGAACGGCATGATCTGCAGCCTGACGTTCGGCAGGTCGGTGGCCTCCATGAGCCGGGCGATCTGCGCGCGCATGATGTCGGGCCCGCCGATGGGCCTGCGCAGCACGGTCTCGTCCATCACCACCCAGAGCAGCGGCGCGCCGTCCTCGGTGAGCAGCGACTGGCGCTGCCTGCGCACGGTGACCGCGCGGTCGATGTCGGCGGCGGGCGCGTGCGGCATTCCGGCGCGGAGCACGGCGCGGGCGTAGTCCTCGGTCTGCAACAGCCCGGGGACGTAGTGCGGTTCGTAAGCGCGAATGAGGTTGGCCTCTCCTTCGAGGCTCACGAAGGCGCTGAACCATTCGGGGAGAACGTCGCGGAAACGGTGCCACCAGCCGGGGCGGTTGGCCTCGCGGGCGAGGGAGAGAAAGCTCTCGACCTCTTCCGGTCCGGCGACGCCGTAGACGCACAGCAGCTTCTCCACATAGGGGAGCTTCAGACCGACTTCGGCCTTCTCCATTCTGCGGATCGTGGCATGGGTCACATCGAGAGCGCGGCCCGCGTCCTCATAGGACAGCCCGGCCTTCTCCCGGAGGTCCTGAAGGCGTTTGCCGAGTACGACCCGAAGGACGGTCGGGGCGCCTGTCGGCCGCGCGTCCGCCACTGTTGTTCCCCCTCCGTGCCGTCAGCTGCTGTCATATGCCCGCAGTGTGCCATGCACCCCTCGGAGCGCACAGACTGCCCTGACGATTCTGCAAATTACAGATTGAACCTTGCCACACATGACCGGCATCGCACATAGTTGCGGAGTGGTCCCCTCCCATGACGCACCTTCGCTCGGACGCTACGGCAGTTCCATGGCCGCGCGTCTTCAGGACGCCTTTCATTTCCCGGCTCTCAACACCTCGGTGGCGGAGGCGCGCAGACGAGTCGCCGCGCAGCTGCGGGAGTGGGGGATCGACGAAGTGGCGTGCGACGACGCCCAATTGGTGGTGTCGGAACTCTTCACCAACGCCGTGCGGCACACCGACAGCGAAAAGGTCAGCTGTCAACTGCGCCTGAGCGGCGCGCACGTGCGGATAGAGGTCACCGACCAGGGGCACACCTCGACGGAGCCGCGGGCGCGGTGCAGCGGCGCGGACGAGGAGAGCGGGCGCGGGCTGCTGCTGGTCGGTGTGCTGTCGAAGGCGTGGGGGGTCCGGCCCGACGACAGTGGCCGTGGCCGTGTCGTCTGGGCCGACCTGCCGCACCGGCGGCTCCCCCACTGACCTGCCGGCTGGACTACAGCGGCAGGAGATCGGGCCGCTTGGGCTCCACGTGGTCCCCCGAGGACTCCCCGCGCAGCCGGCGGCCGATCCACGGCACCAGGTGCTCGCGCGCCCAGTGGATGTTGTCGCGGCGCACCTCGGCGGGGGAGCGCTGTCCCTCCTCGGGCCACGCCTGGTCCGGGTCGGCGGGCACCTCCAGGCCCAGCACCTGCGCGGCGCGCAGCGCGACGCGCGTGTGCCCGTCCGGCGACAGGTGGAGGCGGTCGTCGCTCCAGGCCCGCCGGTCCTGGACCGAGCGCAGCGACCACAGGTCGAGGACCGGGCAGCCGTGCCGGTCGGCGATGGCGCGGACGTGGGCGGTGTAGGTCGCGATCTTGCCCCGCAGGTGGCGCAGGACCGGCATGCCGCGGGTGTCGAAGCCGGTGCACAGCAGCACCGTGCCGACCGAACCGGCGAGGTCCGCGACGGCCGCCTCGTAGCGCGCGGCCACGTCGTCCGGGTCGCTGCCCGGCCGCAGGATGTCGTTGCCCCCGGCGCAGAACGTCACGAGGTCCGGGCTGAGCTCCTTCGCCCGGGGCACCTGCTCCTCCACGATCTGGTCGAGGAGGCGGCCGCGGACGGCGAGATTGGCGTACCGGAAGTCGTGCTCGGCGTGCTGGTCGGAGAGGAGTACCGCCAGCCGGTCGGCCCAGCCGATGAAGGCGTCGTCCGGCCCCGGGTCCCCGACACCCTCGGTGAAGCTGTCCCCGACGGCTGCGTACGACCCGATCGTGCTCTTGCTGAATGCTTGCGAATCGTCTGCCACGTCAGCACATCTTTCACCTTCGGGAGTGACTTACGCCACCGTAACCAGGGGTTGACGTGCAGTGATGTATCCCACCCCGGAAAAATCGAGCCACCCGGAATACGTCGGCGCGGGTGTCCGCGAGAGCTGATCTGCCGTCGGGCCGTTGTCGTAAAGTCGCCTCGTCGCCTCGTCGACGAACAGCGTCGACGGCCGAATCTGGGAGCGCCCGTGACGCAGACGCCGCATGTCCCGTCCACCGAGCCCGAGCTGGCGGGGGTCCGCAACTTCCGTGACCTGGGCGGCCTCCCGGCGGCCGACGGGCGGCGCGTACGGTCCGGCGTCCTCTTCCGCAGCGGCCATCTCGCCCACGCGACCGAGGAGGACCGGCGCTTCCTCGAGTCGCTGGGCCTGCACACGGTCGTCGACTTCCGCAACGCCGCCGACATCGAGCTCGACGGCCCCGACGCCGAGTTGCTCGGCGTGCGGAACGTCAACATCCCGCTCAGCGACCCCGCGTACGGCGCCGAGTTCTGGAAACTGGTCCGCGCCCGGGACCTCGACCGGCTGCGGGAGGTGATGGCCGGCACGAGAGGCGTGGAGCGGATGTGTACGAGCTACCGCGAGATCATCACCACCCGCACCGCCGAGCACGGCCGCGTCCTGCGCATGGTCGCCGAGGAGGCCGTGCCCGTGCTGATGCACTGCGCCGCCGGGAAGGACCGCGCGGGGCTGGGCGTCGCGATCATCCTGCTCGCGCTCGGGGTGCCGCGCGACGTCATCGAGGCGGACTACCTGGAGTCGAACGCGCCGCACCGCCGCTACCGGATGCGGCACCCGCGCCCGGCGGAGCCGCCGGAGATCACGGCGCTGCTGTCACCGATGTTCGAGGCGCGGGCGGAGTACCTCGCCGCGGCGTTCGCCGCGATCGAGGAGACGTGGGGCACGGCCGACCGCTATCTCGCCGACGGCCTCGGGATCACCGCCACGACACGGGAACGGCTGCGGGAGCGGCTGCTCACGGAGTAAGCCCTCGCGGCGCGGACCTACGCTGGCGGTATGCACGACTCGCTCTTCCCCCGCCCCCGGGCCGAGATCGCCCCGGGCGCCGTGCACCTGCCCGACTGGCTGGCCCCCGCCGCGCAGGAGCGGCTGCTCGCCGCCTGCCGGGAGTGGGCCAGGCCGCCCGCCGGGCTGCGGACGGTGCGGATGCCGAGCGGCGGGGAGATGTCCGTACGGACGGTCTGCCTCGGCCGGCACTGGTTCCCCTACGGCTATGCCCGCACCGTCGTCGACGGCGACGGCGCGCCCGTGAAGCCGTTCCCGCCCTGGCTGGGCGAGCTCGCGCGGGCGGCCGTCGCCGACGCGTACGGCACGGAGGCGGCCGACGTCCCTCCGTACGACGTCGCCCTCGTGAACTTCTACGGGCCGGGCGCCAAGATGGGCATGCACCAGGACCGCGACGAGAAGGCCGACGCGCCGGTGGTCTCGCTGACCCTCGGGGACGCCTGCGTCTTCCGGTTCGGCAACGCGAGCGGCCGCGACCGGCCCTGGACGGACGTCGAGCTGCGCAGCGGTGACCTCTTCGTCTTCGGCGGCCCCGCGCGCCGGGCCTTCCACGGTGTGCCCCGCACCCTGCCGGACACCGCGCCGCCCGCGCTCGGGCTGTCCGGGCGGCTGAACATCACTCTGCGGGTGAGCGGGCTCTGAGCGGCCCCGAACGACACAGGCACTCGGCATGTTCATGGAAAAACCACGTGCGGACGCGGCCGCGACCCTGCACAGTGGGGCATGCTTCCGCCGCTGTCGTCCGGGCCCCAATCGGGGGTGGGCCCGGGCGGCGGCACGCGGAGTTCGCGTGGGCGCGGTCCTGGCTTCGGGAGGGGGTCACCGGCCGCCGGTCCTCGGGGGCAGATAATGGCATGACCTGCCCGCTGCTCACTGGAGGTGCCGTGACCGGCTTCCGCCCGAAAAGCTCACCGCTCGACGCTCTGCGCCCGGCCGCGTTCGGGGCGGATCCTTCCGGGGAGCGGATGGAGCGCATCCGGCGGTCGCCGAACTTCGCCGACGGGGTGTTCACCAACCCCGTGGCCGCCGACCGCACCCCCTCCGGATCCCTGCTGAAGTTCCTGCCGACGTACTTCCGTAAGGAGGAGCGGGCCCGCCGCACTCCCGCCGGCAATGTGCCCGTGCACCCCACGACCATCGCCGACCTGGCCGTTCCCGCCGCCTCCGGGCTGCGGCTGACGTGGCTGGGGCACTCCAGCGTGCTCGCCGAGATCGATGGCCACCGGGTGCTGTTCGACCCCGTGTGGTCGGAGCGCTGTTCGCCGTTCGCGTTCGCGGGGCCCAGGCGGCTGCACCCGGTGCCGGTGCCGCTGGCCGAGATCGGGCGGCTGGACGTGGTGGTCATCTCCCATGACCACTACGACCACTTGGACATGGCGACGGTCAGAGCCCTGGCCCGCACGGGCGTCCGCTTCGCCGTACCGCTGGGCGTCGGCGCCCACTTGGAGCACTGGGGCGTCAGGCCCGACCGGATCACCGAGCTGGACTGGCACGAGTCGACCGTGGTCGGCGGCCTCACCCTCACCGCCACCCCCGCACGCCACTTCTGCGGCCGTGCGCTGCGCAACACCCAGCACACCCTGTGGGCTTCGTGGGTGGTCGCCGGTCCCGAGCACCGCGTCTTCCACAGCGGTGACACCGGTTACTTCCCGGGCTTCACGGACATCGGCGCGCAGTACGGGCCGTTCGACGCGACGATGGTGCAGATCGGTGCCTACAGTGAGTTCTGGCCAGACATTCACATGACTCCTGAAGAGGGCATGCGGGCCCATCTCGATCTCCAGGGCGAGGCCGCGCGAGGCGTCATGCTGCCCATCCACTGGGGCACCTTCAATCTCGCGCCGCACTCCTGGGAGGAGCCCGTCGAGGGATCGGTCGCGGCAGGTCAGCACCATGGTGCGCGGGTCGCCACGCCGCGGCCGGGACAGCCCTTCGAGCCCGCGGGCGCGCTGCCGTCCGACCCGTGGTGGCGGCCGATCGCGCTCCACCCGGTCACGGTCCGGCCCGCGCCGGTGCGGCAGCGGGCCGACGACGCGGAGGCCACCGTAGGGGCGTAGCGCGGAGGTTGATGTCCGGCGCGGAAGTGGCGCGTTCCCGTTCCGGTGTTCGAGACATCTCTTGTGGCGGAAGTGGCTGTGCCGCTTCAATGCCCGTCAACGGTTAGGAAAGCTTCCTAACAGCTGATCGGGAATCGGAGAACCGCCGCATGCCCACGCGCATCTCGAAGAGGACCAGCCGCATCGCCCTGCTCTCTCTGGCCGTGGCCGTCCCGGCCTCGCTCGCCCTCGCGGGCGCGGGCCAGGCGGCCCCCGGCCCCGCCGGTGCCGCACCGGCCACCGCCCGGATACAGGCGGACCGGGCCAGGGCCGGCCTGGAGGACCCGCACGCCAAGGACATCGCGATGCAGCTGGTGGCCAGCGCGGAGAACTCCACGCTCAACTGGCGGGCGCAGTTCGCCTACATCGAGCCCTACGACGACGGCCGCGGCTACACCGGCGGCATCATCGGCTTCACCTCGGGCACCGGCGACATGCTCGAACTCGTCGAGGGCTACACCAAGACGAAGCCGGACAACCCGCTCGCCAAGTACCTCCCCGCCCTCCGCAAGGCCAACGGCAGCGACTCGCACGCCGGCCTCGGCAAGCCCTTCGAGGCCGCCTGGAAGAAAGCCGCCGAGGACAAGACCTTCCGCGACGCCCAGGAAGCCCTGCGCGACCGCATGTACTTCGACCCCGCCGTCGGGCAGGCGAAGGCCGACGGGCTGCGCACCCTGGGCCAGTTCGTCTACTACGACGCGATCGTCATGCACGGCCCCGGCGACGGCAAGGACAGCTTCGGCGGCATCCGCAAGGCGGCCATGGCCAAGGCCAGGACCCCGGCGCAGGGCGGTGACGAGAAGACCTACCTCAACGCCTTCTTCGACGCCCGCAAGAAGGTCATGAAGAAGGAGGAGGCGCACAGCGACACCAGCCGGATCGACACCGAGCAGCGCGTCTTCCTCGACAACGGCAACTTCGACCTCCGCCCGCCGCTGAAGTGGAAGGTCTACGGCGACTCGTACCAGATCAACCAGTAGCCGACGGCTCCCGCGCGCCCTTTGCGGGAGGGCGCGCGGGGCGGTGGCCGTCAGAAGTGCGGCAGCTCCATCTCCTCGCAGCAGGAGTCGCGGCGCAACTGCCGCCCGACCTCCAGCCATTCGTCGTGTGAGCGCGACGCGTGCGCCTTCCGGTCGCCCGCGCCGCCGTAAGCCCCCACCAGCTCCGCCTGCTCGAACGGGATCCCGCCGCGCAGCACCGACACCGTCCGCACGAGCGTGTCGAAGTCCGTGAACGGGTCGCCGTCCACGATCGTCACATCGGCCAGCTTCCCGGCCTCCAGTGTGCCCAGCTCCCGCTCCGCGCCGAACACCCGGGCGGGCAGGACCGTCGCCGTCCGCAGCGCCTGCGCCGGCGACAGCCCATAGCGGTGCAGGGCCCGCAGCCCCAGGTGCAGGGAGAGCCCGACCGGCACCAGGGGCGCGTCCGTGCCCAGCGCGACGATGCCGCCACCGGACAGGACCCGGCGATAGACGTCGATCTCCCGCTCCAGCGTGGCCAGTTGACCCGCCGTCGGCGAGGCGGCCGCCGTCTGCCGTACGACTGCCACGTCCCACGGCGGCATCAGCTTGGTCACCCGGGGATCCTCGGCCAGCGCCGGGGCCGCGCCGAGCAGCGGCACCGAGGTGAAGATCGTGGCGATCAGGTGGAAGTCCGTACCGGTGTAGATCTCCACCAGATCCTCGTACGCGCGGCCCGTCGCCGTTGTAGCGTGCCCGAACTCCAGGCGCTGGGTGGCCTGGAGATGTGTCGTCAGATCCTGGCCCAGCTGTACGCCGGGCGAGCAGAGGTGACTGCCCGCACGCACGCCGAGCCGGTCGTGGGCATAGCGCGCGGCCTCCTCCATCACCCAACCAGGCGCGCGCACATAGGTCTTGACGAAGTCCCAGTCCAGCCCGGCGCCCCGCTCCAGCGACCTCCGCAGCCCCTCGCGAGTGCGGTGCGGGCGGCCCATGCTGTACGCGACGCGCGCCCCGTCCAGCAGCTCGCCGGTGGCCAGCAGCCGGGGCCCGGCCAGCGCACCCGACGCGACGGCCTCACGGATCCGCGCCTGCTCATAGGCGAAGCCGCCGAGCGAGACCGCCGTGGTGATCCCGTACGCCAGCTGGAGCGCCGTCTGCCGTCCGCCGTAGGTGCTCTGCCAGGGATGCGTGTGCGCGTCCCACAGGCCGGGGAGCACCGTGTGCTCCGACGCGTCGACGGTGCGCAGGGCGGAGCGCCGGGAGCGGTGCGGCTCGACGGCGGCGATCCGGCCGTCACGCACCACGAGGTCGACGTCCTCGCGCACGGCCTCGCCCGTGCCGTCCCAGAACCTCCCGGCGCGCACGACCGTGTCCGCGGGGGTCGGCCGCCGGTAGTCGAGCGCGACCGGGACCGTACGGGCCGGCCCGCCCGCCACGTCCAGCAGCCGCAGGCGCCCGGCCGAGAGATACAGGATCCAGCGGGAGTCCGCGGACCAGGACGGGTGGTCCGCCGCCTCGTCCGTCAGCCGGCGCGGCTCGCCGTCGGGCGTCCCGTCCGGGCGCACGGGCAGCAGCCACAGCGCCGACTCGTGGATCACCGCCATGTGGCGGCCGTCCGGCGACCAGACGGGGCCGGAGTCGTAGCGGTCGGCGAGCGAGGCGTGCGGGGCGATGGCGTGGAGACGGCTGCCGCCGTCGGCGGTGTCGAGCACCCGGATGAGGTTGTAGCCCTCGCGGAACCGCTGGTTGAGCCGGTTGCGGTCGCACAGCGCGACACGGCGGCCGTCGGGCGACCAACTCGGTCTGCCGGGCAGCCCGCCCGCCCCCAGGGGCGCCGCGAGCACCCGGTCCGTCCCGGCGGCCAGATCGCGCACCACGAGATTGCCCGACATGTCCAGGCTGGCCAGCCGCGTACCGTCCGGCGAGAGCGCCGGGAGGACCCGGCCGCCGTCGGCCAGCAGCCTCTCCTCGCCCGAGGCGAGGTCACGGCGCCACACGGCCGGCAGCCCGTCGCGGTCGTCGCTGTAGACCAGCGACTTCCCGTCGCGGGTCCACGCCGGAGCGAGCAGATAGCGGGTGGACGCCGCACCCGTGACCCTGCGCGGCCGCCCGCCGGAAACGTCCGCGATCCACAGGGAGTTGAGCGCCGCGAACGCCACCTGCCGGGCGTCGGGCGACAGCGCGGGCAGATGCACGGCACGCGCCTTGTGCACGCCACCGACCTCGAAGTCGTACCGCTTGAGCCGGTATTGGGGCCGGTCCAGCGGCAGCTTCGCTGTGAAGGGGACGGTGGCGGTGACCGCGGCGGCGGCCTTGGCGTCCGCCCGTCCCGGCCGGATGATCCGGAACTGTCCGCTCACCGTGAGCAGCAGCTCGTCCCGCGACACCCACCGCGGCGGTACGGGCTCCACGTCACCCTCGACCGGCACGGCCGTACCGTCCACCACGAGCACGCAGGACGCGGCGGGCGCCGCCGTCGTGCGCAGATAGGCCAGCCTGCCGCCCGGCGAGACGGCTGGCGTCATCACCTGCGCGGCGGCCTCCTCGGTGTGCTCCGTACGCACCGGCCCCCGGCCGTCGGACGCCACCGACACGACCGTACGCGCCTGAAGCACACCCTCCACGACGCGCCCGCGGACGAACAACAGCCGCTTGCCGTCCGGCGACCACACCGGGTCGAAGTCCTCCCACGCGCCGTCCTGCGCCGGCCCGTCCTGCCCGGCCAGGCCGCTGATCCGGGTGAGCGTGCGCGTCCGCACGTCCACCACCCACACGCGGTACGGACTCCCGGCCACCGGGTCGCCGCCGCGCTCGGAGGCGAACGCGATCCGCGTACCGTCCGGCGACCACGCGGGCCCGCGGTCGTCCCACGGCCCGTCCGTGAGCTGCCGCAGCCCGGAGCCGTCGGGCCGCAGCGTCCAGAGGTGGAAGCCGCCGCCGCGGTAGGCGCAGACGGCGAGCGTCCTGCCGTCGGGGGAGTGGACGGGGCGGGTGGGTTCGAGATCGGCGGGCGTGATCGCCACGGCGTCCCCGCCAGAGCGGGGGACGGACCACAGGACGTTCTGCACCTCGGCGATGAGCCGGTCGCCGGCCGGGGAGAGGGACGCGGATCCGTTGGTGGCGGCGGTGAAGGACAGGGCGGCGCGCGGTGCGTGAGGGGCGGCCGCGGTCGCCGCGGCGGCGGGGAGCGTGGCGACGCCCGCCGCCGCTGCCGTACCGGCATCGGCTTGCAGGAAACCGCGCCGGGAGAGCGCGGAGAGGGGGGACGCGGGTGTGCCGACCGGGCCGGGGGTGTCCAACTGTCCTCCTGGGGCGGGGGAGTTGCGGTGATGCGCGGGACGGCTCGATGGTTGCACGGGGGACGGGCCGTGGGTCAACACCGCACCGGTCGCGACGATCGCCGCCGCGGTGCCGCCCGCCGCCCCCGCCACGGGTGAGGCGAGGGGGGCGGGTGCGGTCCGCTCATCGATTCATCGGCCCGGGGCACCCCGGGCGGGTGCTCACCGGTTCAGGAACGATGTGATCCGGTCCCGCAGCGAGCGGGCGTCCAGCCCCTGCCCAGCGAGGTGCTCGTCGACCGAGCCGTAGCGGCGCAGCTCCCGCCGCCCGATGCCCAGGCCGAGCACGCGGTGCGGCAGATCGGCGAGGGCGTCGTTCACGGCGCCCGTGGAGGTGCCGGCCAGATAGGGCTCGACGAGCACGACGTCGGCGGCGTCCGTCTTCCCACCGAGCGCCGCCCGCAGGGAAGCGCCGTCGAAGGGCCGTACCGTCGCCGCGTACAGCACGGTCACGTCCAGCCCCTCGACCGCGGCCAGCACGTTGTCCAGCATCGGCCCGACCGCGACGACCACCCCGCCGCGCCCCTCGCGCACGGTGTGGAAGCCGGGGCCGGACACCGGCCGGGCGGTGGTGTTCGCGTGCAGCGAGAGCCGCACGTACACCCGGTCGTCCCCCGCGGCGACCGCCTGCCGCAGAAGGGTCTCGGTCTCGTCCGGGTGGCCGGGGACGTGCACGGTCCAGCCGTCGAGGGTGTCGAGGAGCGCCACGTCCCCGGGCGCCATATGGGTGCGGCCACCGGCCGGCCAGTCGTACGAGCCGCCCGTGCTGACCAGCACCCCGCCCACGCCCTGGTGCTCGAAGTCCAGCTTGACCTGCTCGAAGGCGCGCTCCACGAGGAAGCTGGCGAAGGTGTGCAGCACCGGCCGCATCCCGGTCAGGGCCAGCCCGGCGCCCGTGCCGATGAGCAGCTGCTCCCGGATGCCGACGTTGATCACGCGGTCGGGGTGGGCGCGCTGGGCGTCCGCGAACCCGGCCACGCCGATGTCGGCGAGCACGAGGGCGAGGCGGGGATCGGTGTCGAGCAACTGGGAGAGGGTGGAGGTGAAACGCTCGCGCATGGTGTCCATCGGTGATGCCTTCCTGGGCTTCAGGCGTTCTTGGGGGCGACGCGGGCGACCACGGCGTGGGGCCGGCCGGGGTGCGGCGCGGTGAAGGCCGCGTGCAGGGCCTCGTGATCACGGCCGTCCACGGTGACGGCCGACCACCCGGCCGCCTCGAAGCGGGACGCGATGCCCCCGCGCCAGCCATGGGTGGCCGAGGTGTTGTCGATGATCAAGGTGTGGAGGGTGTCGAGCCCGGTGGCCCCGGCGAAGGCGAGGGCCTCGTGGTTGCTGCCCTCGTCGAGCTCGGCGTCCCCGATCAGCACCCACACCCGGGCCCCGCCCAGGCCCTGCGCCCGCAGCCCCAGCGCCGTCCCCACGGCCAGCGGCAGCCCGTGCCCGAGCGACCCGCTGCCGATCTCCACGCCCGGCACCAGCATCCGGTCCGGGTGGTGCCCGAGCGGCGACTCGTACCCCCCGAACCCGCTCAGCCACTCCTCGGGGAAGAACCCCTTGGCGGCGAGCACCGCGTAGTACGCCATG
Source organism: Streptomyces sp. NPDC001407 (assembly GCF_042895325.1). NCBI lineage: Bacteria > Bacillati > Actinomycetota > Actinomycetes > Kitasatosporales > Streptomycetaceae > Streptomyces > Streptomyces sp. NPDC001407. The sequence continues at coordinate 41,292 of NZ_JBIAWF010000005.1, read as the reverse complement.
GGCCCGTGCCCCTTGGACAACAGGAACCGGTCCCGGCCCGGCGCCTCCCGCAGCTCCGGCGAGATGCGCAGCACGCGGTCGTAGAGCACCCAGAGCGCGTCGAGCGTCGAGGTCGCGGCGGGCCCGTGCTTCTCGTCGCCGCTCATCAGGGTCATGAGCCGGGGGAGGTCGTCATAGGTGAATACGGAGGCTGTGCCGGCCGATGTCGTCATGTCGATCAGCGTGCAACCTCGACCAAGCTTGAGGTCAACCCCCGGCGATCATCAGACCCCCGCAAACCCGTGCGCGCCCACCCGCTGAAGTGCGGTATTGTTCTCGTGCGCGGTCGGCGAGGGCAAAACCCCGAGCCGGACAAGCACCGGGACGTGGCGCAGTTTGGTAGCGCACTTGACTGGGGGTCAAGGGGTCGTGGGTTCAAATCCCGCCGTCCCGACACGGTGAAAGAAGCCTCTGATCAGCGGGAAACCGCAGGTCAGAGGCTTTTTCGCGTTGATCACCTGACGAGCCGCAGGTGCCGCACAGGTGCGGCCTCTGGGACCAGTTTGGGACCAGCGGGTTCCTGGCGGCCTTCGGCGAGGTAGCGGCTGAGAGCCGCGCCCGCCAGATGGATCGAGCGGCGGTCCGGGTGGAGGTACCGCTGGGTGGTGGTGATCGAGCCATGTCCGGCGATCATGCGGAGGACGTGGACGGGGATGCCGGCATCCGCCATCCATGTCAGCCCGGTGTGCCGGAGGTCGTGGCGGCGCAGGTGTTCGTAGCCGAGGCGGACGACGACTTCGTCCCAGTGGGTGGCGTCGCGCAGGATGGCTGTGGTGATCCGGCCTCCGCGCGGTCCGGTGAAGAGCCGGGCCATGGGGTCGTGCCCGACTGCGTCGAGGCGGGCGCTGACCATGGGTCGGATTTCGGGGATGAGAGGTACGGAGCGGCGCCGCTTGCCCTTGGTGCCCTTGTCGATGAGCCCACCCGGACTGGGGGTGGTCTGGCGGCAGCACTCCCACGTCCAGGTGCGCCGGTCGATGTCCTGGGCCCGGACGCCGGAGACCTCGCCGATGCGGGCGGCGGTGCAGGCGGCGAAGCGGACGGCGTCGCCCCAGCCCAGGTACTGATCGTGCGATCGCTCGACGAGGGCGTTGGCGAGGGTGTCGAGCGCGCCCCAGTCCCGCAGGGCGAGGGAGCGCGGGTCGTCGAGTTCGTCCTCGACCTGCTGGTAAGTCCTCTGCCAGCCAGTGACTTTGGCCGGGTTGATGTCGATGATGCCGTCGCGGACGGCTTGCTCCATGACCCGGTTCAGTGGGGCGATGGAGTTCTTCACGGTGGAACGGCCGTGGCCGTCGGCGATCCATCCGTAGACCGTGCGGTCGACAACACCGTTGGTGATGACGGGGACTTCAAGGTGTCCGATGGCCGGTACGATTCGGAGCCGCCAGCCCGCCCCGTAGGGGTCCATTGTCTTGGGCTCCAGGCCGCGCATGGCCAGGTCCCACTCCAACTCCCCGTATTCGGAAAGCGACATCGTCGCCACGGCGGGACTAACACCGCGCTGCGCGATGCGCTCCATCCGGTCGACCCATGACTGGGCTTCGTCGTCTGTGGGCAGCATCCGTGAGCGGGAGAGGCGCTGGCCGGATTCGGGGTCGAACCATCTGACGCGGGCACGGTGGGGGTTGGGGAATCCCTCACGGTATTCCACGTCCACCGACAGCTTGACGCCGATCGGCGGCATCTGCTTCTGCATCAGGCGGCCTGCGCCGGATCGATACGACGGCTGGCGAGCCATTGCTGAAGGTCGAGCGCGCTGTACATCACAGCGCGCTGCGACAGCTGCACGAAAGGCGGCCCCTGCGGCGGGCGTGCGGTGCGCCACCGGCGGAGGGTGGAAGGGTCGCGCTTGAGGAGCTGGGCGACTTCTTCTGTGGTGTACCAGCTCGCGGTCAGAGCGTCGGCCGAAGCGTCTGCGCTGGAGACAGGGGATATGTGCGGGTGCGTTATAGCGCGGTCGGGCATGGTCTTCCTGCGGTTGAACAAGGATCTGTGCAAGGCGAATTCCGCGAGAGTTCCGGTCGTTGGTCGGCTGATTCCGGCGAGACACAACACTGGGTCGACCTCGCGGAACAGTCCACTCAAGCGGGGGCGCATTCTCTTACGGAGAACACGCGCACAGGACCAGTTTCTTGACCGCAGCCGGTTGGGATAACCGGCGAATGTCTGCTATAGAGCGGCACCCTGCTTCTCGGAGAGGTGACGGCTTCGGATGGTGGCGGGCCAGCCGCAGGAGGCTTCACTGCGCTGCGCCGCTGACCGAGGACCTGCGGGATGCGCGCACGGTGGGCCTGCCTGGCCACGTTCACGGCAATTGGATTGCAGGCCGGCATGCGGCGGGAAACAATCTTGCCTCCGTCGGCCGTTAAGGCAGGCGGAGGCAAGAAGGGGCGGACGTGTCAGGTCTGAAGTTGTTCAACGTCGGGGTGGGCGGCGCGGAAGAGATTCCGGCGCGATCGGTAGCGCGCGAGCGATGCCTGCAGGAGCTGGTCGAGCAGCACATGGAGACCTTCCTCGGCGTGCGCTTCCTGGCCAGTGAGTACAGCACCGGCCCGCGGCACGGCGGCCGGATCGACTCTCTCGGACTCGACGAGAACGGGGCTCCCGTGATCATCGAGTACAAGCGCGGCCAGGACGCAGGTGTGATCAACCAGGGGCTCTTCTACCTGTCGTGGCTGATTGACCACAAGGCCGAGTTCCAGCACCTGGTCCGCGAGCGCCTCGGCGTAGCCGCTGCGGCCCAGGTGCTGTGGAACGATCCCAGGTTGATCTGCATCGCTGAGGACTTCACTCGCTACGACGCCCATGCCATCGGGGAGATCCAGCGCACCATCGACCTGGTCCGCTACCGGTATTTCGGCAACGACCTGCTCGCGCTTGAACCAGTGGCATCCGTCACCGGATGGGACCGCCAGCCACGTCCCCGGCGGGCCGTTGCTCGTGTGGGTCAGCCCTCCGGCGGTGTGACCGAAGAGCTGAGGTCAGCCGTCGACGAGGTCTTGGTCTCTCTCGGCGATGACGTGACCCAGGTGGACCGCAAGCAATATCGCGCCTACCGGAGACTGCGGAATTTCGCCTGTGTCAGCCGCATGCATAGGCAGCATGTTCTGATCTACCTGAATGCCGATCCCGGCAAGGTCGACCTGATTCCCGGTTTCACTCGTGATGTGACGAATATCGGGCATCACGGTACGGGTCCGTTGGAGGTGCGCCTTCGTACGGAGAAGGACCTTGAACGGGCCGTCCCTCTTTTCCGTCTGGGCTATGCCAGCGCGTAAATTGGTGCGTGCTTTTGCCCGTAGCGGTGGCGGGCGGTGTATGCGTTACCGCGACGAACCCGATGTCGGTGCACGCGGGGCTGAGAATCCGGGCCCGGAAGGGCTGACTGGGGCGATCCTCGGGGGCGGGCGAGTCGCGGAGCGTTGCGTCGGGAGTCGAGAGGAACGTGCAGGCGGGGCTGGTGGCCCGTGGTGTCGCCGTAGCCGCACGGCGGTGAGGTCTCGAAGAGCACGGCGGCAGTCCGCGATGAGTTGTTGTGGTGTCATGGCCGGGTCTTCTACGGCGTGTCCGATGTGTCCGGCGGAGACGACGGCTGCGCTGAGCAGTGCGTGGTCCAGGAGTCGCGTGGCCCAGTAGGCGGGGTCGTTGCCGGAGCGGGCGCAGGTGGTGAGGATGGTTTCGGGTGTGGTGCCGGCGAGGACGCCGCGGTGCTGGGCTTCCCAGACCACGGTGATGGGGTCGATGGGCTCGCCGCGGTGGTGCAGGGCGGTCAGACAGCGGTAGAGCTGTTGGTGGAGAGGGTCGGCGAAGTCTTCCGGGGTGAGGTAGCCGCGGATGTCCCTCAGCTCGTGCGGTCGCGTCGTGACTGCGGAGAGGAAGGCTTGTTCGTCGGCGTGCCGTTGGTCGTTCGGGGGAAGCTCGCGGAGCGAGGGAGGGGAGCCCCCGCGAGGCGTGGCTCCCGGGTGGGCACGCCAGTGCCGGGATAGGTCGTCAAGAGCGCTGGTGAGAGCGTCTGCCTGCGCGTTGACCGCTTCTGCTTGGAGTTCCGGATCTTTGGCTGACCGCGTTGTGTCGGCGAGGCGTTGGGCGTGTTCGGCGATGGTCCGTCGGGTGTGGCCGGCCAGCACCATGCGGCCGTAGGCGGCGGCGTGGTCCGGTTGAGGGCAGAAGTTGACCAGCGTGTGGGCGTGTGACGGGGTGAGTCCTGGGGCTTGCTCGGTTGCGAGGGCGGTGGTCCGCTTCAGCCAGTCGAGGCCCTGATCGCTCGAGCACTTGTCGGCCAGTGCGGGATGTCCGTCGTTGGCGAGTTGGCGCATCGCTGTGTGGAGGGCGGCGTGGTGGGGGAGGTAGAAGTGCCCGGCCTCCAGCCAGTTGACGGTCGAGCCGAGGTGGCGCGGTCGGAGAAGGAGGGCGCCGAGGAGAGCCTGCTCGGCGAGCACCGTCGCTTCCATCCCCGGCAGCCCCTTGAGACCGGCGCTCATGCGGCCAGCCCGAAGTCGTCCTGGCGCACGCGCGCCCCCACGTACGGGGCGAGTAGGTGTGCGGCCATCAACGGAGGGACGGCGTTTCCGATCTGCTGGAACTGACGCGACTTCGTGCCTTGCCAGGGATACCAGGCCGGGAACGTCTGGAGGATTCCCGCTTCGACCGCTGTGATCCGGATCGCCTCCGAGGAGCAGCTGGGACGAGGGGAAGCAGGTGTTGAACCGGCATGCGGTTGTTCGGGGAGCCAGACACACTCGTTGACCCGGTGGCCGAAGAAGAGCGTTCCGGCGGGCTCGTCGAGGCGGCGGACGGTGGCGTTGGCTTGGCTGTTGTTGCGCAGCACCCAGGAGCGGGTTGTTCGGGAGCCTGCCGTCACTGGCGACTGGGTGCGGTGTTTCCAGCTGCCGCGCTCGCGCGAGGTCGTCAGCGCCTTCCGGGAGCCGCTGGGGAACGGTTCCGGGCCTCCGCCCGGTCCGCCGCCGGCGCACACGGTGGGCACCGGCCGGTCCGTTGCGCCCCAGCCGAGTGCTTCGGCCATGGACACCCACCGTGCGCGGCCGGGACCGAACAGAGTCTCCGGCTCACCAGCGCGGGCATGGGTGGGCTCCGGCGGGCGCGCGGCCTTGGTGCGGGAGGCGAGCAGGATCGCCCGCCTGCGGGTCTGGGGCACCCCGTAGTCCGCGGCGTTGAGGATCCCCGCCCACACGGAGAACCCCCAGGTGCGCAGGATGGCCGCGTACTGCCGCCACAGCGGCAGTACGTCCGGCACCTCCTCCATGGCGATCCACTCCGGCTCACCGGCAGTGTTGAGGGCGTGCAGGTAGCGCATCGGCTCGGCCGCGAGCAGTGAGCGTGCGTCCTTGCAGGATGTGAGGAGGCGCTCGCGGGTGTCGTGGCCGGCTGCGAGGTCGGCCACGGCCTGGTGGACCAGCGGCTGGTCCACCAGGCCGAGACGCTTGCCGGCCATGCTCCACGCCTGACATGGCGGGCTGGCCAGGAGCCCGACGGTTCTGCCGACGAAGGGCCGCGTCGGATACCGGGCGACGTCTGTGCGGATGGTCAATTCGCCAGCGGCAGCGCGGGTCTTGCAGGCCCATTCATCCCACTCCAGGCCGATGTCGTGTGCGCCGAGGACGGTCAGTGCGCGCGACCAGCCGCCCGGACCGGCGAACAGGTCCAGGATGAGGCCCGTCATGCGGCCGTCCTGAAGTTGTCCTGCTGCGGGCTGGACTTGGCGATGGCGCGGGCGGTGATGTCCTTGGAGGCATGGGCCGAGGCTGCGGACAGCTCGTCTGCGCCGGGCTCCTTGTACCAGGGGCGCAGGGTGAGCATGGCGGCGCGCATCCCTGTGGCCAGGCAGATGGCGGTGCCCTTGGCGAGGGCGCGGATGGCGTCGGCGGGCAGGATCCTCTCCTGCCGCATGGAGACCGACTTGGAAGTGCCGGAATCGGAGGTGGAGGTGGAGACGGTTTCCACGTCGTGGTCGCCGATCATCCGGGAGAGCTTGTCGGCGAAGTCGGGGTCGTCGATGCCGCTGCCGATGACCTTGATCGTGGAGGCGCTCCACATGGCGTCCATGCCCGCGTCGCCCCAGACTTTCTGGCCCTGGCGGTAGGACTGCAGGATGGTGATGGGGATGATGCCGCGCGACCCCAAGTGGCTGTACAGGTCGGGCAGATCGCTGATCTTGCACACGTTGGCGGCCTCGTCGAGGATCGCGAGGAGCGGCGGGTCGAGGCGGCCGCCGGAGCGTTCGGCGTGCGCGGTGGCGGTGCGCATGACCGCGTCGGCGCAGGCCGCGATCAGTGCCGAGGCACCGCCTCCGCCGTCCTTGGAGAGCAGGTACAGCGTGTCGCGGCCCTGGACGAACTCGGCGGGCCGGAATTCGGGCACGTCCGGTTGCGGGGTGACCCATGCGGCGATGTCGGCGGAGAGCAGACAGGCGGCGTACTGGCGGGCGGTTTCGTAGATGCCGTCGCGGGTCTCGGGCGGGCCTTCGACGGTGCCCTTGAGCTGGGCGGCGACGGCGTCGAAGTGGTGGTCGCGCAGCACGTCGAGCGGGGTGCGGTCGGAGGGGAAGGCCAGCCAGCCCATGACGTCGGTGATGGGCCGCCGGTCGAGGGCGGCGGCGAGGAAGAGTTGGGCGAGGACGTTCTGGGCGGCCTTGGACCAGAAGTCACCGGCGTTCGAGGCGTCCACGGAGGCGGAGACGAAGTGGCCGGCCAGGCGTCCGGCGCCTTCGAGGGTGGTGGCGTCCGCGAGGGGGTTCCACCACATCTCCCGCGGGGCGTGGGCGATCTGCTGCGGGTCCATCGTCCAGGTCCGGCCGACCCGGCTCCGCGCCTCCAGGGTTGCTGTGTAGGCGTCGCCTGCGGCCTTGTTGGACGTGAGCAGGACGGCGCCTGGGGCGTTGAGGATGGCGGGGATGGCCAGGCAGGTGGTCTTGCCGGAGCGCGGGGCCATGATGGCGACGGCCACGTCCTCGTAGCCCATGCGGACCTCGTGTCGGGTACCGGCGAGGTCGCCGAGCAGGATGCCGGTCTGGGCCGGTGCGATCTTCTTCGTCTCGGCCTTGGCCAGGCTGGGGCGGAGGGACTGGGCCTTGGCGGTCATTTGCTTGGCGAGCAGCGGCTCGATGTCCCGCCGGGTGGCCATGCCCTTGACGGGTTTCCGGCCACGGGAGCCGTTCTTGTGGCGGAGGTAGAGGCGTGCGGCCAGGGCTGCGGTGGCCAGGAGCAGGGTGATGGGGAAGACGAGCGTGCCGATGGTCAGCGCGGTGTCGCCGGTGTGTGGCCAGAGCTCGTGGGGGTGGAGGAGGGCGTCGGCGGGCTGGAACGGTGCGCGGGGGCCGGCGTCGGTGAGGAAGGTGACGGCGTTGCCGCCGATCCAGGCAGCGGTCGCGAAGGGGACCAGTACGGCTATGCCGCCGATCAGGATACGGAACAGGACGTCCGTGGCTGGGGAGGAGGACGCGGACGAGGGCGTGCGAGGAGGCAAGAGGAAAGATCCTGTGGTGGTGCTTAAGGGGAGACGGGGCGCGGGAGGCTCTGAGGATTGCGCTGGTCAGCGACAGCGTCCGGCCGGAGCGTGGGAGGAACGCGGGTGGGCAGAGCGCCGGATGGCAGGAGTGCGGTGGGGCAGAGCAGAGCGCTCACCGCTGGCGCGACGTGGGGCGATCCTGCGAAGTCAGTGGGGCCTGGAAGCTTCGCGGGCCAGCAGTGTTCTGGCGAGGCGGCGTGCAGTACAGCGCCCTCGGGTGTGCCGGGTCTTGGCACACCCGAGGGAGAGGGAATCAGCGACTACGGCGCGTGGTGGGGCTCGGCGTAGGTCGCGGAGGTACGCGAGTTGTCTTCACCGAAGCGGACTTCACCTGCGCTACGACTGCCGTGTGGATGGCCTTGTCGTACAGGTCGTGAGAGATGTTGGCGTCGTACCCGGCGGCGGTCAGCAACAGGACGGCTCGGATAGATCGCTGCTTGACCTCGGTTTGGTTCAGGCCCTCGGGCAGTTCATGCCAGGTGTAGATCGCACGCGACTTGCGGGTGAAGCCGAGGGAGTCGAGGCGCTCGAGTAGACGCTCGGGGGCGTCGGTGCGGGTGTCCGCGTAGACGATGTCGTCACGCCGGTATATCTCGACGTCGGTGCCGTATTCGTCAGCCAGGCTCATGGAGGATGGGGACTTTCGTAACGGAGCGGTGCCGATGGGCTGTTGAGGTGCACGGGATACTTCAACAAGTCCCAGCGGACGGGCGGAACGGGGTGGGAATGAGGTTGGCGCGCTGGGCAGATCGCACAGCGTTGCTGTACGGCGCGTCGTGGCTCGAGCGGACGATCAGACCGCTATGTCGTAGTCGTTGCGGTGGACGAGCTGGTCGAGGGCGGTGAAGGCGTACCAGTCGCCTTCGGTGCAACCCTTCGGAGGCAGTTGGGGTAGCAGTTCGACGGCCAGGGCGCGGAAGAAGTCCAGGCATTCGGGGCAGTTCCGCTCGACGTGGATGAGGTAGCGCGGGTGCACGGTGGTGAAGGTGCGAGTACCGCCATGCGGATTGCGGGTACGCCACCCGTCCTGGCCGGTGACGGTGTGCCAGGACGGGGCGACGACGGTCAGGTCGTCGCCGTGCAGATCGCCGTCCAGGCTGCCCCGGATGACCACGACACGGTCGCTAGGGGCGAAGTGGTCGTGTGCGACCACGCGGGCGGGCGTGACGGTATCTGTTGCGTGGACGGAAAGCGGAGCGGAATCGGGCATGAGCAAGACCTCGGTGATGGGGTGTGCTGGGCAGCGGAAGCCCCGGAATCAGGTGTGCCAGCCGGTTTCCGTAACCGGTGGAACGGCGCTGTAGCCGCAGGGCTTAGACGAAGGGGTTCTCGGTCGGCCGGTCGGCGTCGGTGGCCGCATCGAGCAGCTCCGGCAGATCGCGGCCGTCGGCATCCCGCTGGTCGATCCACCACCCCGCGCGCGTGATCGTGCGCGCCTTCTCCTCGATCACCGACCACTCCGTGTCGTTCCAACTGCCTTCGACGACCAGCTCGGTGTAGGCAGCTGTCACGAGCTGGTGCCGACATCGCACCGCCCACTCCAGTGCCTTCTGCGGGCCCTCCAGCGGCGGCATGCCGTAGCGCTGTTCCCACTCGGTTGCGGCCTGTTGTTCCTCGGCTCGCCGGGCAGTGAGCCACTGCTGCTTCTCGTCCGGGCTGCTCTCGCGGGCGGCCCTCCAGCAGTCGGAGCAGTCGCGGGCCTCAAGCCAGCGGGCGAAGCCTGCGCGGCGGTCGGCGGCGCGGTCGGAAAGATCATGCTCGACCTGGTGGCCGCACGTGTGGTCGACGGTCCAGTGAGTACGAACAGCCATGAGTCAACATCTCCTGTGTCTCGGTGGATTGGCGCGGTGGGGTAGTTCAGCAAGTACGGTCGGCAGCGTCGCGTGGTCCTCAACGCCGTATCTGGCTGCGGGGCGCCCACAGCGGAGGGTGCTTGGGGCGTGGGGGGACGGGCTGCAGGTCGGTGCGGCTCTGCCACGCGGCGGACCTGGCGACCGCGGCCTGGGCGGTTGGCGTCGTTCGCGGCGTGGTGTTCTGCGTCATGGTCTGCTGTTGTTCATTGGCGAGGCGCTGCGTGGCGGCTTGCTGGGGTGGTGCGGGGTCGAGGCTGATGTCGGCGGCGACTTGGTAGCGGGCGGCGCGGAGGGAGGCGATGGCCTGCCGGGTGCGGCGTTCGCCGTCGTGCTCGGGGTTGGCCAGGGCGTAGAGCTTGCTGCCGGGGACGGGCTGGAAGCCGAGGAGCTTGAGTACGTGGTCGGCGACGAACAACTCCTGCGGGTTCAAGGCGACATAGCCGAGTTCTGGGTGGCGGCCGACGATGACGTGAGGGTCGGGGTTATCCACAGGGCTGTGCTCCGTGCTGGGGAAAAGTGTGACCGGCTCACCGGTGGTGGGCGGGCTTGGTGGAGGCGGCGGCCGGGGGAGTGCTGCGACACACGGTTACGGATCACCAACCGCGGCGAGGTGAAGGGGGCGAATCTGCGGTGCGCAGGGGGCGGCGTCAGCGCCCGCGCGGGCTGCTCTTGGTGGAGACGAAGCCGATGGCGGGCTGCGCGGCCGTGTCAGCGCTGGGGCGGGTGCGGGAGGTGTGGTGCTGACTGCCGAGGAGGTCGGCCCAGATGTGCTCGCCGTGAACGTGGGTGAGCATGGCGATCTCGCCTAGTCCGAGCCGCAGTTCGGCCAGGTCACGGGTGAGGTGCTGCAGGCGGGTCGTGATGCCGTTGAAAGAGGTGGTGAACTCGCCGCGCAGCGCGGACGGACCAGCGTCGGCGGCCCGGGAGGCAGTCTGGCGGACGACGCCCTCCAGAGCCGGGAGTGTTCCCGTTGCCGGATCGAGTATCTGGTCGAGAACCGCAGCTACCTCGTGCAAATCGGTGGCGGTGGTGGCCCGGTGGGCCAACTCGGTCAGGGAAACCGCGACGGGTGCAGGAGCGGTCGGCTGCGCCGTGGGGGCGTGTGCGATGGAGACGTCGGCGCCGAGGGCGCCGAGTTGCAGGGCGGCGGTTCGCAGCCGCGCGTCACGTTCGGCAGCCGTGAGCGTACCCGGCAGCGTGAAGACGCCGGTCTCGCGCGGGACTTGGTGGAATCCGGTGCGCTCGAGGTACTCGGCAGCACCGGGATAGTCCGTGGCAGCGGTCAGCGTGCCGTCGGCCTGCCAGGCGAAGGAGACCCGCGCCGTACGACATGTCGCGGCAGCCTGCTCTGCGGCGGCGTTGCGACGCACATGGGCGAGGGCTTCCTGATAGCGGGGCAGCAGACGGCGGGTGACGGTGGCAGCGGCGCGGACGGGGTCGGTGCCCATGGTGATGCCGTTCGGCTCCTCGACGCCGCGGAAGAGATGGTCTGGCACTGCGGGCGGTGCAAGGGCAGCCACGATGAACTCGCGCTGATTGAGAGGCCGGTCGATGACGTACAGGCGCATGCCGTCCGGTCCGGTCAGGACGGCGCCGTGGTCCAGGACGAACTCGGAGACGGCCCACTGGGCGTGGCCCATGTCCCACAGTTCCTCGGCGATGGGGAACTGGTCGGGGTAGGTGGCGTGCGCGTGGTGCTGGCTGGTCCAGGTGCCGGGCAGGCGCTGGGCGAGTGCGGTGGCGAAGGTGGCCAGATCGGCGCGTTGAGACACGAGGAGGGGTCTTTCGGTGTGTGCAGGCGGGCGGGGGTTCAGAGGGCCGGTCGGCGCCGGACGGCGGTGGAGAGGGGTGCCGGCGCGGGCGGGCATTGCGCCTGCGGGGTGGAAGCGGCGGGTCGACGTGGCGGCTGGACGAGCCGTCGAGCGTCGGAGTTCAGCTGGTCGGCAGTGTCATGAAGGGCGGTGCGGGCTTCCTCCACGTGGTCGTGGATGACGCTCCAGGCGGCGTCTCGCGCGTCGGCGAGATCGGGGGAGGGCGGCAGGCGCGCGTGTTCGTTAAGGAAGGCGACCTGCCGGAGGATCTCGCTCAGGGAGCTCATGGCCTGTACGCAGCCTGAGGTGGCAGTGGCGAGAGCGGTGTTGCCGCGTAGTTCGGCCCGGTCCGTGGAGAGGGGTCCGGTGAGCCGGTAGAGCAGGAGGTCGGACATCTCCTCGGCCATGCGGCCCAGAGCCTTCAACCGGGCGCCGGCGGTGTAGGCCACCATCTCCGCGGTGCTGTGCTCAGGGACGTCGAGCCCGGTGGTCAGGTCGCGGATCTCCCGGGCCACGGTGCGCAGGTTGTCGGGGTGACGTACGTAGATCGGCAACGTGCGGACCTCTCAGTGCATGCGGGCATCGGTGTCGAACAGCTGCAGCTCCTGGGGGTGGAGGAGGTGCTGGACGATGAAGGAGCGGCCTGCCACTTTCCACAAGCCCCTGCCTCGGTTGAGGTGGGCGATGGCCTGGGATTCCACCGAGGTCAGCCCCAGCAGTCCGGCGGCGGCCAGGACCTGGTCGGCTTCCTGGCGGTAGACGATGCGGGTGGAGCAGTCGGCGAGCAGGCCCTCGGCGAGTGCGCGTCCGCGCGATCCGGCGTCACCTGCGGTGAGCAGGTCGGACAGGCGGTGGATGACCATGAGGTTGGCGATGCCCAGGCCCCGGGAGAGCTTCCACTGGGACTGCATGCGCTCGAGCAGGCCCGCGTGCCGCATCAGCCGCCATGCTTCGTCGTAGACGACCCAGCGTCGGCCTCCGTTGGGGTCGGCGAGTGCGGACTCCATCCACGCGGAGGCGCAGGTCATGGCGAGGACGAGGCCGGTGTCGTCGCCGGAGCCGCCGAGGCGGGAGAGGTCGATGGTGAGCATCGGGCTGCGCGGGTCGAAGACCACGGTGGAGGGGGCGTCGAACATCCCGGCGAGGTCGCCGTGGACGAGGCGGCGCATGGCGTGGGCGAGGTCGCGGGCGGCATCGCCCAGACGGCCGGAGAGTTCGCCGCCGGCGATATCGAGCAGGCCCGGGTTGTTGAGGGTGGCGGCGATGTCGCCGAGCAGCGGGGTCCGCCCGGTGCAGGCGGCGTGGGTGACGACGCAGTCGAGGGCGACGTCGAGGGCGGTGTGTTCCATCGGCAGCAGGTCCCGGCCGAGGACGGTGCGGGCCAGGGAGCCGAGCAGCATCAGGCGGCGTTTGCGGACCTCGCTCGCCCAGTCCTCCGCGCAGACACCATCGGGCTGAGCGGGGGCATCGAGCGGGTTGAGACGTCCGGGCAGTCCCGGGCCGAGCGCGATGGTCGTGCCGCCGAGCGCCGAGGCGACCGCGGTCCATTCCCCCTTGGGGTCGCACGGGACGTAGATCCGGTAGCCGAAGGCGACGGAGCGCAGGGCGAAGCTCTTGGCGAGTGCGCTCTTGCCCATGCCGATGACCCCGGCGAGCAGGACGTTGGGGTTGGTGAAGCCGTCGAGCTTTCCGTACAGCGCGAACGGGTCGAAGGTGAAGGATGCTTCGGCGTGGACGTCGCGGCCGATGTAGGTGCCTTCGGCGCCGAGGCCGCCTTCGGCGAGGAAGGGGTAGGCGCCGGCGACGGTGGCGGTGGTCATGCGGTGGGCGGGCAGGGAGAGCTTCCCTCCGCGTGCGGAGGCCGGGCCCGGTCGGCCACTCGCCGGGTACAGCGGGGCCGGTCCCTGTTCGTCGATGCGGTCGCGACGGCGGGCGGGAGCGGGGGCGGCCTTGCGGGCTTGTTCGCGGGCGTCGTGGAGGCGGTGGCGGTCGGCGCGGCGCTGGGCCCGGTCACGGTGGTGGGGGGTGAAGAGCGGGGAGGCGCTGGCGCGGCGGGTTGTGCGGGCGGGCCGGTGGGTCATCGGGGAAGTGCTCGGCTTTCAGCGGGGGTTGGTTCAGCTGGCGCGGTGGCGGGCGTGACCGTGGAGGGGTGCGTGCAGGTCGGCGGGGGTGGTCTGCCGTCGGACGAGGGCGCTGGTGCGCAGGTGGCGCAGGCAGATCGTCACGAACGGCGGTCCGGCATCCAGGTCCTGGCGGCAGGCGGCATCCTGTGCTGGCTCGCGGCCGGGGACGGGGGCGCGGGGTGCTTGGTGGAAGGCGTCGTGGAGGTGTTCGCTGGCCTGCCACAGCCGGGTCCGGGCTGCTGCCAAGTGCCCGCTCTGAGCGGGGTGTTCTGGCTTTGTCTGCTGGGTGAGCTGGCTGATCAGGGTGTGGAGGGTGGTGAGGTGGGCGTGGAGGGCGTCCATCTCGCTCCGGGTGGCCGGAGGTTGGCTGCTGCCGGGGGAGGCGGTGGTGTGGTGGCGGATGCCGGCGGTGGCCGCGGTGAGGTAGGCGAGCGGCTCGCGGTGTGCGGTCGGGGGCGTCACGAGAGGGTGGTCCTTCCTGCGGCTTGCGGGTGTTACAGGGCGGTGCGGGCGAGCGGCAGGGCGGCGGTGGTGAAGGCGTCGGGCTGCTGGTAGTCCAGGCGGCGCAGGTCGACCTGTGCTCCGACGGCGGCGGTTTCGACCTGGGCGCAGGCGGCGTCGAGTTCGTCGTGGCTGTCGGCCGAGATGGTGAGCAGGCCGTTGAGGGCGACGTCGGCGTGGCCGGCGATCAGCTGCCGCTCGCGCTGCTTGACGTCCGCATACTCGACGTTGTCCTCCTCGGAGTCGACCTGGCCGCGGCGCTGCCGCTCGGCGGCGTCGGCGATGATCGTGGCCTTGCGGCGCTGGACGTCCTTAAGCGCGGCTTCCAGCTGCTGCGGCACGTAGATCAGGGAGAAGGAGCGGCGCACTCCGGCGGAGAAGAGAACGGGGTGGAGGAAGCCCGCGCCGACTTCGGTGCGGGGCCAGCTCTCGACCCAGTAGGTGGCGTGGTGGGCGCTGTCGGTGGTGATCCGGTCCTTTTCCTCGACTTGGACGACGGGTCCGGCGGCGGCCGGGTCGGCTTCGGCGCGGCCGGTAGGCGACCATTGCTGCAGGGCGGAGAGGGCCTTGGGGTCGTAGGCGGTGCGGATGACCGCGGCGATCTCCCGGGCATCGAGCCAGCCGGTGACCGTCAGCCCGGCGTTGCGGGCTGCCTGGGTGAGGGTGGCGGTGGTCTGCTGCAGCACGGTGAAACCACCCGGCAGTCCGCCACCAGCCTGCGAGATCAGCCGACGGGCGGCCTTCATGTCGAGAGAGACCGCCAGGTATGCCTCGTGGGGTGCTGCGGCGGGGCCGGCGGCGGCGACGAGTTCGGCGTAGACGGTGCCGGCGACCGGGGCCTGGGGGTGGCCGTGCTCGTTCCAGTGCCGAGTGAGGGCGTCGCCGGAGTCGGGGACGGTGCGTTCGAGGACCTGGATGGTCTTGATGTGTCCGGTGCGGGCCAGGCCGGCGAGGGTGCGGCCCCAGCCGGTCACGTTGGCGTTCTGGGTGGCCGGGTCCAGGAGGGCGAAGGCCCGGCTGGAGATGCGGGCGACGGCGGTCATGGTGCCTGCGCGCGGATCGTGGACGGCGGCGAGCTGCCGGTCGGGGGAGGTGAAGACCCGCAGCGAGGCGTCGGTGCCCGGCAGGTGGAGCAGGCCCTCGGTGCGGGGGCGGGTGGAGGGGCGGGCGAGCCACATGTGCTGTCCTCGGGCGCGGCGGATGCGGTAGCGGGTGATGATCGGGGCCCAGTCGACGAGCGAGCGGCCACCTCGGCGGATGAAGACCAGCGCGGCGACGGCCACCCACAGGGGACCCAGGGCGAAGGCGCCGGCGAGGCCGGTGCTGACGACGGTGAGCATCAGCACGGCGAGCGTTGCCGCGGTCAGGGTGAGCTGGGGCAGCGAGAGCCCGAGCAGGATGCCGCGGCGGCTTCGGTGCGGAAATTTCACCGTCACCGGCATGGCGGCGGAGTGATCAGACATGACAGACGAAAGGCCGTTCTGGAAGTCCACCGGCTGCGGCGAAGCACGGGCGCGGTTGCTCGCGCCGTGCCGTGGCCGGAGGGGTCCGGGGCGCCCGCCGGCCGCGGCGGGCGGGTGCCCCGGGATGGGGGAGGGGGTTAGTAGCCGGTCGCGGGCGGCGACGGCGGGGCGGGCGTACCGCTGGAGGGGGCGGTGGGCTGTGGCCTTGGCGTGGCCACGGCCGGGCCCTGCGGGGAGGGGGCCGGAGCGGCCGGTCCCTGCCCGATCAGTCCGGAGCCGGAGGCCAGGCTCGCACCCGGGTGGGTACCCGCGGCCATCGCTCCGGACTGCTGCGGTGGCACTCCGTTGCCTGCTCCCGCCGCACGGCCGGCCTGCGAGGAGGAGCCGCTGCTCGTCGCGGTGAGCGGCGCGGGAGGAGCTGGAGTGGAATCGTCACCGGTGCCGCCGCCCGGGCCTCCCGACGATCCAGACCCGGGTCCGCTGGTCCCGGACTGTGTGCCGGGGGAGGACTCGTTGTCCGATTCGGAGTGGGAGTCCGAACTGGAGGAGGGAGCGGCCTTGGCGAGCAGCTGGCCGGGGACCTGGGGCGGACCCTGCGGGGCCGCCGCGGCCAGGGCCGCACCGCCGCCGCCTCCGGTCGACATGGCCATGGCCTTGCGGCCGACACCCTGGGCGGTACGGGAAGCAGCTGCCATACCGGCGCCGCCGGAGCGGTGGAGGTCCTCACCGTGGCCGTCAGCGGCCCAGTGCACGAACCGGTAGGTGATGTACGGGCACAGCAGCACCATGACCATCACGACGATGCCGGCCATCGCATCGGAGACCGCGGCGAGTCCGTCCTTGGCCTCCGTCTTGCCCATGGCGGAGACACCCAGCAGGAAGACGATGGTCATCAAGAGTTTCGAGACCACGAGGGTGGCGGTGGCTTCGATCCAGCCCCGGCGCCACCGCTTGGCGAGCTCCCAGCCACCACCCGCGCCGGCGAAGCACGCGAGGGTCACCAGCACGAGGATGCCGACCTTGCGGACCATCATCACGCACCAGTAGAGGAACGCTCCGATGGCCGCGCCGATGGCGACGAACGTCGGGACCAGCCAGCCCAGTTCGTACATGCCGCCGTACTGGCTCACCTTGATCATGCGGCGGACGGAGTCCGAGATCGAGGAGTGCCCGGCTTTGAACAGCCCGTCGGACAGTGCGTCGACGACGGTGAGGGCGACGGTGGTGAACGCGATGGCACCGAAGGCGAACATCACGCCGACCAGGGTGCCGCTGAACGCCTGGGCCAGGGCCTGTCCGTCGCGTTTCCAGGCGGCCCGTATGAGCTGCAGGCAGAACGTGCCGACGATCACGAGTAGGGCGATCGGCAGGATGAGTTCGTAGTTGTCTCTGAACCAGCCTGCGTTGAGATCGACCTTGGTGGTGGTGTCGACGGCCTTGGCGGCCAGGTCGGCTGCCGAGGCGGCCAGCTCGCCGACGCTCTTGGCGATCCATGCGCCGAGGCCCTCGGTGATGGACTTGCCGGGGTCGGCGACGAAATCGATCGCGTCGACCGCCTTGCAGACGTTGTCCACCAGGGGGAGATTGCAGAAGCCCATGGGTGTGTACCTCCTTCCTGCTGGGCGTTGGGGTTAAGGGGCGACGCGGGGAGAGACCCCGGACAGAGCGCAGTCATGGTCGGGGCGGCACTGGACGGCGAGCGTGATTGCCCGACCCTCGGCGCCAGCTCCGCCGCCGCGCCAGGCGATGGACTGCTTGCCGCTGACGGTGACGGCGTAGACGTACGCCTCGGTGATGGCGCCGGGGTTGTCGCCGAGGGCCTTTGTGAACGCCTGAGGCATGTGGCCTTCGGAGATCTTGGCGGTGGCGTACTGACCGTTGTCATGCATGCGCGACCACAGGGTCGGGTCGGGAACCTGCGAAGCCACGGAGGGCCAGTCGGTGTATTTCGCCTCCGTCGTCATCCATGCCTTCAGAGCGGCCAGGTGCTGCGGCTGCGTGACTGTGCGGGTGTCGTAGGACCACAGGGCGCCTGCGGCGGCCTTGGCGAACTCCACCGGGTCGCGGGTGGACGGCGGCTTCGGCACCGAGCTGTTGCCGCTGTTGTCGGCCGAGGCGGTGGGCGAGGGGCTGCTGGTGGCGGCCGGGGCGGGGGAGTCGGCGGGCTTGCCGGAGTCGCCGGTCAGGTAGGCGATCAGGCTCGCGCTGCCCGCGAGGACCGCGAGCGCTGCGGCTCCGGCCGCGATGCGCTGGTTCACCGACCACGACGCGGTACGGGAAGCGCGCGGTGGGCGGGGCGGCTTGGCGTGACGTTTCAGCATCAGTGGACCTGCGTCCCCAGGGTGCTGAAGAAGGAGACGATGCCGTTGGCGGCGCCGAGGCCGAGCGCGCATCCCGCCGAGACGACGGCGCCCTTCTTGCCGTTGGCCTCGGCCTGGTGGCCGCCGGTGTAGTGGCCCCAGGCCCACACGGCCAGGCTCACTGCCAGGGCGCCCACGATCGCGATGATGGCGAAGAGGTTGATCGAGGAGATGACGTCCTTCAGGACCGAAAGGCCGGGCAGGCCACCCTCCTTGGGAGAAATGCCCGGGTTGTAGGCGAGGTAGCGGACGTGGTCGAGCGTGGGCACAGACGAGCTCCTTGCAGGCACGCCGAAACGGCGTGCGAAAGCGACGAACGAGGAGGGGGAAGGGGCGAGGCGAGTGCCTCGGAGAGGGGAGGAGATGCCGCGAAGGGACGGCTGCGGCCCGGAGCGTGCGCTACTGGCGGAGCGGCGCCGAAGCGGCCTGCCCTGCGGGCGACGCCGGACCATCGGTCCGGGCTCGAAGATCGGTACAGAACCGGTCAGTTGAGGATGCGGCGGGCGGCGAGGATCTGGTCTTTCCAGTTCGCCAGGGTGGTGATGCGTACGACGTCACCGGTCTTCGGAGCGTTGATGATCAAGCCGCTGCCGATGTACATCCCGACGTGCTCCGGCACGGCAGGGGTGCCGCGGGTGAAGAGCAGGTCGCCGGGCTTGAGGCTGCTCACGGAGACGGCCTTGCCTTCGTTGACCTGCGTGTACGTGGTGCGGGAGATGTTCACGCCGGCGGCGTGGTAGGCCATCTGCATCAGCGAGCTGCAGTCGCATCGGCCCATGGGGTCCGGACCGTGGCTGTTCTCGCAGGTGCCGCCCCACTGGTACGGGGTGTCCAACTGTCCGAGCGCCCAGCGGATCGCGGTCTGGATCTTCTTCGGCGCGTCCTTGGGGATCTCGTATCCCTTGGGCACCGCGCCCGGAGGGATCGTGCCGAAATTGCTGCCGTCAGTCCCCGTGGAGCAACCACCCTTCGGAGCCTTGGCGTTGTCCTTCTTGTCCTTGTCAGCGTTCTTGCCGTCCTCGGTGGACTTGCCGCCGTTCGGCAGGGTCTTGATGATCGCTGACTGCAGGGCGCGGGCCAGCGGCTCCCACTGCGCGTACGCATCCGGGAATGCCGACCGCTGGACAGCCTGCGCGGCCTGGGTGACGGTCATCGACTCCCAACCACGCACCTCCAGCAACGCCTTGTAGAACTTCGTGCTCGCGTAGACCGGATCACGGACCTGGGCCGGGGTTCCCCAGCCCGCGGAGGGCCGCTGCTGGAAAAGACCCAGCGAATCGAGATCGCCGTAGTTCAGGTTGCGCAGCCGCGACTCCTGCATGGCGGTGGCCAGGGCGACGATCTGCCCGCGCTCGGGAATGTGCATCGCCACCCCCGTGGCCACGATCGTCTTGGCGTTGGGGATCTGCTCGGCGGGCAGCTCGAGCCCATCGACGGTGACCTTGCCGCCGCCCTTGCCGCCGAGGATGTCCTTGACCTGCTTGGTGACCGCCTCGACATCGACCGAACCGGCCTCGCCGCCGCAGTCTCCGTGCGCGGCATTCGCCGCGCCGCCACCGGCGGCGGCGACCGCCGCGGTGCCGGCAAGCAGCAGGGGGCTGAGGACCGCGACACCGATGGTCGCGGCGACGGCCTTCAACGCCACCTGCCCACACGGCTGTCAGAACCGCCCGGCGGCGGAGGCATGGCGGGATGAGGGCATGGGTGTGCCACGGGAAGGACCCTTCGGGGTGAGTGGAGCCAGTCCGGGCCTTGCGTTCTCGTCCAAAGGGGCCCGGAACGGATCTGGTTGAAATGCATCGGGTGGCCGGCGCGAGGGAGTTGCAGCTCTTGGAGGCGTCGGCGCGAACGGCGTCAGGTGTTCGGGGGCAAGGCGAAGAGACCTCTCGTGCAGAGGGTGATGGGGAAGGGGGATGCCGCCCGGCGGGGCCGGTGCGGCATGACCAGAACTGTAGGGACGGACTGCTGGTTACCCAAAAAGTTCGGTGCCCGGAACTGAACTTTGACGAGTTTCCCGTTCGACCGGGGTCAACCGGGAATTGGCGTCTACAGTCTGGAGTCGCTGCACCGCCGCCCACTGGATTCTCCAGGGCGAGCCTCTAGGACAGCACTTTCTCTATCCAGTTCTTTCTGCACCCGTGAATGGGGGCTTTCTCATGCCTTTTTCCCTGCACCAGGGCGACGCTCTGTCCGTGCTGGCTTCGCTGCCCGATGACAGCGTGGACGCCGTCATCACCGACCCGCCGTACAACAGCGGCGGGCGGACGGCCAAGGAGCGCACTTCGCGCACGGCCCGCCAGAAGTACGTCTCCGGCGACGCCGCCCACGTGCTGTCGGACTTCCCCGGCGAGAACATGGACCAGAGGTCTTTCACGTTCTGGCTGACGCAGATCCTCACCGAGGCGCACCGGGTGACGCGACCGTCGGGGACGCTGCTGCTGTTCACCGACTGGCGGCAGGCCGGCTCGATGTCGGACGCGCTGCAGGCCGGCGGGTGGACCTGGCGGGGCACGCTGGCCTGGCACAAGCCCCAGGCCCGCCCGCAGCGGGGCCGCTTCACGCAGAACTGCGAGTTCATCCACTGGGCGTCCAAGGGTGCGGTGGATGCCGAGCGCAATCCCGTTTACCTGCCGGGCATGTACTCCGCGTCCCAGCCGCGCAAGGACCGCAAGCACATCACCCAGAAGCCTGTTGAGGTGATGCGGGAGCTGGTGAAGATCTGCCCGCCCGGCGGCACCATTCTCGACTTCTGTGCGGGCTCCGGATCCACCGGTGTCGCAGCGCTGCTGGAGGGCTACGACTTCATCGGCATCGAAAAGACTGAGCACTACGCGCAGATTGCCACCGAGCGGCTGGCCGAGACGCTGCGCCAGGTCTCCTCACAGCAGGACTACACCCTCGCCGGTCCTGCCGAGTAACACGGGAATGCGTCCGGCTGATACCGGCAGGCAACGGCTTCCCCCTTTCCCGGTATCGGAGGGACGGATAGCCCTGCCGGGCTCATTCCAGGCGCTGAACGCCACTGAACTCGCACCGTTTTTCCGAAGAGGTTCTGTGTCTGATTCGCATGACCTGGCCGCGGGAGAGGTTCCCGAGCCGGTCCGCATCACCGATCTCGATCTGGCCGATCTGTCCGCCAGCGTGCGCAAGCTGATCGACCAGAGCCAGGAGCAGGCCCGCGTCCTGGACAGCCTGGCCGCCGAAGCGCCGCCGATACCGCTGCCCGGCCCCGACTTCACCGCCTTCGGCGCGGGAGCGGCGCCGACCGGTGGTGGGGAGCCTCTGTTCATCATGGCCATGGAAGGCCAGGCATACGAAGCCGAACTCGATGCGCTCACCGACTGGGTCGACGACCTCCTTCTCCCCGTCTACGGCCGGGAGATCACCTCCAGCGCGCCGTGGTGCCCGTGGTGGGACCAGCACCCCGAGGCTGTCGCCCGCCTGCACGGCCTGTGGCTCGCGTGGCAGCAGCACATCGACCCCGAGGCCGGACCGTCCGGCCCGTCAACCTGGCACCGCGACCACCTCGACCACACCCTGGCCCAGCTCCGTGCCCCCAACGGCCCGTTCGCCGCCTGCACCACCAACCCGGCCCGCCCGGCACACCGCCTGCTGCCCGGCCCGGTGCCCACCACCGACCCGGTCCCCACCACCGGCCACACCCTGGCCGTGTGACGCCGGCGTGAGTTTCCCCAAGTTCACCTTCGCCGCTGACCCCCGCGCTCTGGACGACCTGCGCGAAGCCCCCCACGAGATCCGCGACCTGGCCCTTCTGGCCCTGCAGGACCTCGTCCACGGCGAGCAGCGCGGACAGCGCCTGGACGAACGGTGGGGCCAGGACCTGTCCGACTGCCGCAAGCTCTACGTCGACGCCAAAGTCGACTGGCGCATCGTCTACCAGGAACGCCCCGCCCCGGCCGGCTCCCTGCACAAGCGCGAGATTTTCCTGATCGCCATGCGCCCGCGCGCCGGATTCGAGGCGTACAACACCGCCTTTCACCGGCTCGGCCGAACCCGCACCACCACCCCGCGCGCCGAAGCCGCCCGCGCCCGCTCTCCCCGCAACGTGTCCGTCCGTGCAAAGACGTCTCCCAGCGCCCCGGCATCTGCCCGCCCGCAGACCGGGACCACCCCCACCGCCCATGCACAGAAAGGCTTCTCCCGATGACCTTCCTTGTTGACCTGCTGCCCGACGTACCGAACGGTGAGCAGCGCTGTTCGCGAAGCTGTGCTGCGAGCGCATTCGGACGGGAGGTCGTCGAGGCCATCGAACGGGTCCGCCGTGCCGAGGAGAACCTGGCCCGGGCCGTCGCCCGTGCTCTGAGCACTGACGGGGGCGTGGCCTGTGAGGCGCCCGTCCCCGACAAGGCCATCGAGTGGCCGGAGCAGATGCTTGCCGACGCCGGTCTGCTGGCCGACCTGATCACCTTGGACCACCAGAGCAGGGCAGCGCACGCCGTCCCTTCCTCCTCGGCCCCATGTGCCTGTGACGCGCCCGGTGCAGAGCTCCTCCACGAGATCCTTCAGGCATTCCACGCGGCATTCTCCGCCCACGGTGACCCTGCAGCGCTGTCGACGACCGCCCTGCTCGACTCCTGCCACTCCGGCATACGATTCCTGGACAGGATCGACGAGTTCACCGCACGGGACCTGGCCGAACAGCTCAGGCCGCTCGGTATCCGGCCGGGCAACGTCACCGCTTGCCGCGGGGCGCGACGCAAGGGCTACCGCTACGCCGACTTCGTCGACGCCTGGATCCGCTACATCCCCGACCTGCCGGTCGAGCGCCGCGTATCCGGTCGCCGCGCGTGAGCACCGCACGGACAGCCGGGGCTCCGGCCGCCACGGTGGCGACGCAGCTCGATGCCCGGGTGGAGAGCGCCACCGGGTGGACCATCGACGCTCTGCGGTCGACCGGTATGCACGCCGGTGAGGAGCTGGCGACGGTGGCTGCCGCCCACCGCGCCCTGTCGGAAGCCGAGCGCGCCGTCACCTACCACCGCACCCAGCTGCACCGGATCTCCAGCGGCGAATTCGACGTCGACCAAGCCCTGTTCACCCGCATCCACCGCACCGTCGCCCAGCTGCAAGACGCCGCCGTCCACCGCGACGCCCGAGCCACGGACCTGCTGCGCACGCTCCAGCCCCTCGAAGAGCACAACCGCGAGCAGCACGTGCACCCCGGGGCCGGCCTTCTTCAGTCCGACTTCGCGGCGCTCGTGGCCCTGGCTCCCGGCGGAGCCGTGCTGCGTGAGCACCTGCTGACCCACCGCATGTCCATCACCACCCCGTCGGGCAGCCGCATCACCTGGCCGGTACTCCAACGCCTCGAAGCCCAGGGCCTGGTGAGCCGGGATGTCACCCACTCCCTGCAGTCCGGCCAGCCGATCACGCTGACCGACATCGGCCGCACCTGCCTGACCCGCCGCACCACACCCGCCGTACGGACCGCACGGGCCGCCGCAGCGGCCGGTGTGCCGATGACACGGCCCCATCGACGCTGACCAACCACGGCACGCTGACGCCACGAACCGAAGAGCACCGTTGAACACACCCGACCTTGATCTTCCCGACCTCTTCGCCCACGACTTCCGCCTCGACGGCTACACCCTGGCCCCGGGAAGCGACGAGGACCACTTCCTTGCCCTCGTCGCCGACCACAACGTCCTGACTCCGCTGATCACCCACCACACCTCCGACGGCACCCGCGGCTATATCGTCCTGCACGACGGCGCCGCCACTTGGGACGTGCCGGGCATGGCCCAGCTGATCGCCGTGGCGATCACCCGGGACCCTGACAACTGGACGTTCTCCTTCCACAGCGAGCGCCACCCCGTCCTCCCACTGGCACAGCGGTGGCTGATCGCCCACGGAGCAGCCCCGGACGCGGTGCGCCTCCCGGCGCAGTGGAGCGGGCCCAAGCCGGCCGACGCCCAAACCACCGCACTGGAGGAGCAGCTGATGACCTCCGGCGGACGCTACGAGGTCCTGGACCACTACACCGACGATTGCAACGAGTACGAGACAACCATGCTGGTCCACGACCACGACCCGGCGAGCGCCGAGCAGCCGTACCGCCTCTTCCTGGAACAGTGCTCGCCGGACAGCAGCACCTACACCCTGCGCGAAGGCGCCTTCCGTACCGAAAACGCCGCGCGGGAGTGGATGGAAGAGCATGACGGACCGCTGCCAGAACCCCGCGCCACGAATCCCGGTGCACTCGTCGCAACCCGGGTCCAGGCTGCCCGGGCGACCGCCCGCCGGCTCTCCTGCACGTCACCGGCAGCCCTTCCGCCCGCCTCACCGTTGCCGCCCACTTCACGCTCCGGCCGTCACCACTGACCCGGAAGGCAACGGCCCTCGACCGCTCGCTGACTTGGTGCGTGGGGCGCCTGGTTATAGCGCGATATCGCCGGTTACCCAAACCGGCTGAAATCCGGACCCTGGAACTTCCCACGCATCCGGCTCAGGAGTGGAGCAATGAACGACGACGAGGTGATGGGGCTGCTCGGCGAACGGATCGAGCAGTCTTTCGGCCGCACCCCCACCGGCCTTCAGCAGCATGGAGCCGGCACGCCCCTCGCGGAGATCGTGGAGGCGTACGCCCGGCTCGCCGAACTGCAGCAGACGCTCGACGGACTGCATCACGTGCTCCTGGAACGGCTGGACGCGGCCCAGGACGGCAAACTGAGCGCAACCGGAGGGCAGGAGTTGCTGGAGGCGGCGTCCGACGTCACCGACGCCATGGCTTCCCGTGACGCGCAAGCCACAGCCCTGCTCCACCTCGTCGACAACCACGCAGCCGCCGCGCCGCCCGGCCCGGTTTCGGCACAGGCGCGGCGGGCAGCGGCAGCCGCCGCCCACTCCCCGAACTACCCGCTCCCCACCCCAGCCGCACCCGCCGCACCTCCTGTTCCGACCACAGCCGCGCGTCCGGGCGTGACGCTGCGCCGCCGGTGAACGTGCGGATGTCAGTTCGTAGTTGATGAAGAGGTTTTACGTGAGCACTGCGCTGCGCCCGTCCAGCCGGGACGCCGCCATCGAGGCTGCCTTCGGCCACAGCATCCAGGACCTGCATCAGCAGCAGGCCATCGCACCAGTCGCGCCGGCCGTGCATCGAATGCTGGAAATGCGGTCCTTCCTCACCACGGTCGAGAACCGCCTCGAGGAAGTCCGTCACCGCATCCACACCGCCACCGCCCCCGGCCAGGACCCTGTGGCCGCGGATCTTGCCGTTGACCTCCAGTGGCTGGCGAGTGCCACCAGGACCCGAGACCAGTACCGGCAGGCCATCGATCAACTGCTGCGCACCATGCCCGCTTCCTCCGCCCGCAGTCCGTTCGCCCGCCCTACCGCCGTCGCCGCCCCGGCGCGGCCGGCCGCGACTGCCCAGGCCGGTCCGGCAGGACGCCGGATGCGCTGACCCCTCCGACGATGAAAGCCCTCCCCGCCGTGGACCAAGACGCCGCCGAGATCCAGCGGAATATCGAAAACGCCTACGGATATCCCCTGGACCGCCTGCGCGACTACGCCCAGACCCACCCCGGCGCGGCTCCCGTGCTGGATTCCCTCCTGACCGTCCACGGTGACCTCGAACTGGCCGAGCGTGCCATCGAGTTCCAGCTGGAACGCCTGCGTACCTTCGTCGAGCCCGGACGGCAGATGGACGACTTCGACACCAGCCACATCCTCGACTGCGCACAACGCCTCGCCCAGACCCACGCCGCCCGCAAGGCCCACATTTCCGCCGCCACCGCCCTGCTCGGCCCCCGACTGCTCACCGGCACCACACGCGGCCCCCCGCCTCCCGCCCCGCGGACCTCCTCCACCCGCACCCGCTGACCCTCGGAGCCCTCGATGACCAGCAGCACGTTCACGTCCACCACCTCGCGCATCAACGACCTGCGGCGCGTGGAGGAGTCACTGTCCATGATCGCTCCACGCTGGAGCGTGCGAATCCTGCACACCCTGCGCCAGGACACCCCCCTGCGCTTCACCGAGGTCAAGCTGCGCCTGCCACAGATGCAGGACCCCTCCCTCTCCCAGCGCCTGGCCGCCCTGGCCGACCACGGCCTCATCGACCGCACAGCCGTCGGCGGGCGCCCGGTCTACTACGAACTCACCGACCGGGGACGCGACCTCGCCCCCGTCCACGACGCCCTGGCCGCCTGGGCCGCCGCCTGCCTCGAAGACACCGGACCTGCAACCAAGGCCGAGCATGCCGAGGACGCGCTCAAACTCATCAGCCCACGCCATGCCACTGCCGTCCTGTGGGCCCTTCGGCAGAGCGGGCCCTTGCGCAGCGGCGAGCTCTCCCGCGAGGTGACTCCGGGTATGTCGCCGATGGTGATGACCTCCCGCCTGCGTCAGCTGGGCGCCGACGGCCTCGTCGAGCGCGTCACCGACAGCCACCGTTCCCCCTACCAACTCACCGCCGCCGCACACGCCCTGGGCCCGGTCTATGCTGCACTTTCCGCCTGGGCGGCAGGCCGTCCGCCCACCACCCGGTCTGGGCACCGCCGCACACCGCACAGCAGCGCCCTTCGGCCCCGGCACCATGGCCTGGTGGGCAGCGGCCGGGACAGCGGACCGTGGCTGCGGCGGCCACGGCCACCAGCCCGCGCACCCCCGCCTTCTCCAGTACCACGTCCACACCGCCGCGCACGACGCCCGCTATCCGTGCCCAGCAGATCGCCCCCGCATGGCGGCAGGCAGACCTCTTCTCCCACACCACCCGAAACCCCGCCGGTCAACCAGCCGCTGACCACCAGCGGCCGGTCCCGATGATGCGGACCGTGAACACTGCCGTCATTGCCCGGCGTCGCACCATATGAATGAGGACAGCCGGTCGGCCAAGCTCGGTACCCGCCTGATCACCCAGACGCTGGGCGCCACACCGGCGCAGCTCCTCTCCGCCGACCGAGACGGAAATCCCCAGGGGCAGCTCCTTGAACTGGCCCTGGCCGCCGCGCTCCGCCTGGATGCCATCCATCATGCGCTTGTCGAGAAGGCGGCATACGCGGCCACGTGCCTGCACCGCGTCGCCGACGGCCAGGACGAGGTCGACCGCCGGGCCACCAACGGTCTCCTGCGCAGCCTCGGCTCCGAGATCGAGGTCCTGGCCGCCCGGCGTGGCGAAAGCATCCAGCACCTTGAGGTAGTCCTCGACGCATACCAGGCAAAGGCTATTACGGAAGCGACCCGCAGCCCAGGCCCCAACCTCACGCTGGATAAGCGGCGTTCGCCTACTGCGCCGCCAGTCAGCCGTCTGTCGAGCTCAGCGCCGCCCACCACCAGAGCAGGCAAGTCCCGCTGAGAGAAGGCGCACTACCGCCCCTCGCTCTCCCCGTCTGTGTGCCGGCACCAGCTTGTGCTGGGGCCGCACTGCCCCACACCGGTCCCCGTTCGGGACCGGTATCCACCGCATCGCAGGAGCACCACCCACCACATGCGTACACGCACCACCTCCCGAACCGCCCGCCTGGTCTCCACCACTGTTGCCGCAGGCGTCGCGGGCACCCTGGCCTGGACCCCGGCCGCCCAGGCCGCCGACGCCAAACCCACCTCCTTCGGCCCCGGCTACACCATCCCCGACTCCGACGGGAACGCCGCCGCCTCCCACATCGGCGCATACGGTCCGCCCGGCATCACTGTGTGGGGCGAGAGCGAGACCTACTGCGCTGACCCCGAGCGCAAGGGTCCGCAGGCCGCCGGCGGCTACACCGGTCCGAAGACCGTCTCCCACTGGACCTCCTCCGAGACCGGGCAGACCGTGCCGGACGCCCATGTCGCGTACGCCAGTTATGTGATCGCCAAGTACGGGCAGACCCGCTCCGACGAGCAGGCCGCCGCTGTCGATGCCACCGTCTACGAGTTCCTGGCCGGCGGGAAGTATGCGCTCGAAGGCTCCCGAGGCAAGCAGCGCCTGGCCTACCAGAACGTCTCCCCGACGGCGCGCACGCTGGCCGAGGGCTACATCGCCGAGGCGAAGAAGCTCGCGGGCCCGTACACCCTGCACATCAAGCCCAGCGTGGAGAAGACCACCGCCGGCACGAAGGTCGCGGTGTCCGTGGAAGTCACAGCCACCCTCTCCGGTGCGAAGGTGCCCGGGGTAAAGGTCGCCCTGTCCGAGTCCGGGGTCGGCACCGCCAGCGGCACGGTCACCACCGGCAATGACGGCACCGCTCGCTGGGAGTTCACCACCGGCACGGCAGGCGAAGCCACTGTGAAGGCGACAGCGAGCGGCCTGCCGGGCTTCCGGCTGAAGGTCCTCGAACCCCGCGACAGCTCCGCACAGCGGATGCTGCTCGCCGGCGACACCACGACCGCCGAAGACACCACGAAGGTCACCGTCACCCCGGCCACCGGCGGCGTCGAGATCCACAAGACCGACCCCGGCAAGGCGAAGATGGCCGGCGCCGCCTTCCAGCTCCTCGACCCGGCCACCGGAAAGGTCGTCGCCGAAGGCAAGACCAACACCGACGGCGTCCTCGTCTTCGACGACCTCGCGCCCGGAAAGTACCGCCTGCACGAGACCGACAGCGGCGATGCGATCCACGCCCTGGTCCCCGACCAGGACGTCGTCATCACCGAGGGGCAGTCGGCCAAGGCCCACCCGGTCACCGTCGTCGACCCCTTCAAGGAAGCCGACCTGCTCGTCAAGAAGATCGACAAGAAGTCCGGCAGGGCACTGCCGGGTGCGGTCATCGAGATCGACACCGACACCGTCGACGCATCCGGCAAGCACCAGCCGGGCAAGAAGGTCACGCAGGTGACCACCGGCAAGGACGGCACCGCGAAGATCAAGCTCGGCGTCGACCTGAAGGACGGCACCCGCTACTGGGCCAAGGAGACCAAGGCCCCCGACCGCTACCAGCTGAACACCGTCCCCGATCAGTTCACCGCCCTGCCGGGCGAGCAGGTCACCGTCACAGTCGCCGACACCCCCGTCCCGCCCACACCGCCGTCGACCCCGCCCACCACGCCTCCCACCACACCGCCGCACCACCCGGACAAGCCCAAGACCCCTGACACGCCCGACACCCCCGGCGGCGCCCTGGCCCACACCGGCGCCGAGACCACCACCTGGGCCCTGGGCGGAGCCGCCGCCCTGCTGCTCGCCGGAGGCGGAGCCCTGTGGGCGACCCGCCGCCGGCAGAAGGCCGCCGCCGAAGACGGCACCCTCGACTCGCAGGAGTAACACCCTCCTCCTGTCCGTGGCCGGGAGACACCACTGCTCCCGGCCGCTGGGACGGACAGCACCACCAACCACCGGAGCCAATCCCGCATGCCTTCCCGCATATCCACCCGCACCGCCCGCCTTGCCACCGCCACGGCCGCCGCCGGAGCAGCCGCCATCCTGGCCTGGGCCCCCGCAGCCCAGGCCGCACCCGTCACAGCCGTCCTGCAGGATGCGGCCCGGCAGCAGATCACCTACCTCGTCAACAAGGAACGCCACGCGGCCGGATGTGCCCCGGTACGCCTGAACGACCAGCTGAACCTGGCCGCCCAGCGCCACTCCGACGACATGGCCAACCGCCACTTCTTCAGCCACACCAACCCCGACGGCACCGGCCCCGGCAAACGCATCACCGCCGCGGAATACCGATGGACCGCCTACGGCGAGAACATCGCCTACGGACAGCCGACCGCGGCCGACGTCATGAACGACTGGATGCACAGCGACGGCCACCGCGAGAACATCCTCGACTGCTCCTTCACGGAGGTCGGCGTCGGCATCAACCACGTCCCGGGCGGCCCCCGCTGGACACAGGAGTTCGGCGTGCGATAGCCGAAGAAGCCCAGCACCTCGCACAGCTCCTGGCGGCCCTGCCGCGCAGCCCACCAGTTGTCCCGGCCAGCACGGCGCTCCCTACAGGTCCCGGCTCCCGGCCAGCCCCGACCGCCAGCGGCAGGGCACAGGTACCCCGATCCCGTCCATTCCATAACGCGGCGCCCCGCCCCCGCCCCGAGCGGGGCGCCGCACATCATCGGAGACACGCAATCCCCCCGCCCCCCTTCAAAGACCCGTACCAGGAAGACCTCGTGCCCCACGCCACCTCGCCGGCCCTACATCCATCGGCGACCCCGGACTTCAACCCCCGCACAACCTGAGCTGACCCCTGCACGACGACGAAGTCGGCATGGTGACGACGGTGGCGGGAGCCGAGCTTCTTCTGGCGCGGCGACATGTTCGCCCGAGGGCGTTTAGCGTGTTAATCGATCAACTTGCATAGGGCGCCAGGGTTGCGACCACTTGAGTTTTGCGGTCGTAGACCCGCGGCGAGGTCGCAGGTCGAGCAGAGGGTTGGCTGGGTCGGTGGCATCGAACGGAAGCCAGGAGAAGCATCGGCGGTGCTGTCATCCCGCTCTTGGGAGGGGCTGCCAGTGCTTCCTTCTGCGCGACAGTACCCGCGTCGTCGCTGTCCGTGCTGGACAAGTTGAAGGGCTGCTTCACCACTGGGATGACGCTTCCATTTCCGTCATGCGCCGACGTGCAGGTAGGCCGCCCACAAGGAAGGAAGCCCCGGGTAGCGGTCGCGTATGTCCTGGATGGTGTGGTGCAGAGCGGTGGCGGCCCGGTCAGGGGCGAGAGGTCCGCTCGGGCCGGTGGCCAGGTAAGTGTAGAAGGACTCGGCTATGTCGACGGCGAGTCTGTCGTTGATCGGCCACAGCGTCCCGATGACGTGGGTGAAGCCGGCGAGTTGGCAGGCGCTGGTGAGGTGGATGGCCTCGTCGGACAGTTGTCTGTCGCCGGGGGCCGCTGTACTACAGGCGGAGAGATAGGCCAGTTGCCCTTGGCCAAGACTCAGCTGGGCCAGGGCCGCGACGGTCAACGGTGAAGTGGCGTGGTCGTAAAGGAGCAGTCGGCTCTGTGAAGGGTCGGCGCTGTCGCTGACACCGTGGCAAGCGAAGTGGGCGATGGCACAGTGCGGGAGTTGCGAGCGGACGGCGGCCGCGGTGGGCGTGTCGGTCCGGGAGATGCTGCCGGGTTCAGGCCCGATGAGCTGGACGGGGTGGGGAAGATGGGCCTTGACGCGGCGGGCCTCCTCACGGACATGCCGCAGTGGTGCATCAAGGCCCGGGGTATCCGGCATGGCAATGATCAAGGATCGGAGGGGACCGGAGGGCGGCTGGCTATGTTGGCGAGTGTGGTGCAGGGTACGGATCGTCGGGGTGTAGGACGAGATCACCCGGTCCATGACGGTCCGGCGATGACCTCCGGGTTCGCCGCCCTTCGTGTGATAGCCGGCGGCGTGCAGGGGGAGCACCCCAAGGGGACCGGCGAGTGTCCACCACAACCGGGGAAGCGGTTCGCCTCCCGGTGGGGCGCCCAACTCGCCCAAGGCCGTCAGCGCGGAAAGGACGGGCTCGGCGGCGGCATCCCAGAGCCACTCCAGGACGCGCCGCAGTGCCCGCTGGGCGGAGACCCGGTCGCCTGCGGGCGCTCTCGCCTCGTCCAGCGCGGTGTAGAAGGCATCGACTTGGCCCAGGGTTTCGTTCACGGTCAGTCGAGGTAGCGGGCAAGAGCTCACTCCGTGCCTGGTGAGGAGCAGGGCGTCGCTGCGGTAGCGGTTGACGTTGAATGTCACTACAGGGCCGTGTGCGGAATCGGGCAGCAGCTCTTCGAGAATCGGGGGACGGCCGAAGGCTGCGAAGCCCTCACAGGCCCGGATACGCTCCAGCAGTGCCTCCAGCTCCGCCGCGAGCCGGTGGCGTTCATGGCCAAGTCGGGCAACCTGGCTTGTGCCGGTCAACGTGGTCGTCGCGGCGTCGTCCTGGTCGAGGAGTTCACGCAGCTCATTGAAGCGCACAGCCAAGTCGGGGTGCTGATGGCGAAGTTCGCTCAGGTCGCTTCGGGTGTCAAGCGTCTGGGACAGCAACACGGCCCGTCCGGCCTCTGCCAGGCCAAGGGCGCGCATGGCACCTTGCCTCGCGTCGACGCCGCTGTCGGCGAGAACCTGAGCGATCGCGTCGGCAGCAAGCTGACGGGTCCTGATGAGTGCCTGCTGCTGGTCGCCGCGCTTGAGCCGACGGGGTGCCACCTCGGGCAGGAGCAACACCGCTCGTTCCAGGATGCCGGCGGCCCGCCGGGGATCCGAAGACGCGGCCAGGTGTCCGGCCGCACGCGCGGCATCGATGCGCATGGATGCCGAGGCCGCCGTCGTCCCGGCTGCTCGTTCCCAGACGGAGACCGCCTCAACCCGGTCCTCTTCCGCTCCCTTATGGGTGTGGCGGAGCTTCAGAGCATGGCCCAGACTGGCCAGCGCATTGCTGATGCCCGGATGGTCGTCGGGTGTGGCGCGCACTGCTGCGCGCCCCAACTTGACTGCCTCCTCAAGGGCCTTGGCCTTTCCGGTGTGCTCGAACCGGAGCACAAGAGCGTTGCACAGATGACTCAATGCGACCGAAGAATCGGGATCCTCGTCCGGACGGGTGCGGACGGCGGCTCGTCCCACTTTGATCGCCTCGTCAAGATCCGCCATCTCCCACGACTGTTCAAATCGGTTCCTCAGGGCCGCGCCCAGATTCGCAAGGCTGGCGGAGCGATGGAGCGGGTCGAGGGCCGCACGGACTGCGGCCCGGAGCATCTCGATGGAATCGTCGAGGGTTTCCATTCTTCCGGTCAGGTCGAATTGAGCCTCCAGCCCAAGTCCCAACTGCTGCAGCGATATGTTGCGACCGGGGGCATTGTCGGGGTCGGCGCCGACAGCCGTGCGGAGCAGCTCCACTGCTTCGTCCAGAGCCCCCAGGTCCCCCGTCCTGTCAAAGCGATTCTTTAGGGCGGTGCCGAGGTTTGACATACGGCGTGCGCGCTTGGGGTGGCTGTCGGGAGTGGCATGGACAGCGGCTCGGTAGGCACCGATTGCCTCATCCAGGTCGGCCACAGCCCCCGTTCGGTCGAACCGCCGCCACAACGAGTTGCCCAGGTTGTACAGGAGAGCGGCCTGATGGGGGCTGTCGTCGCGCGTGGCGCGGATGGCGGATCGGATCAGGTCGATCGCCTCGTCGACGGTCGCCAGATCTCCCGTCCGTCCAAACTGGGATTCCAGTGCCGTGCTGAGGTTCGACAGCACAATAGCCTTGTAGGGGTAGGACTCTGTGACTGCACGGATGGCGGCTCGCCCCAGGTCAATCGCCTCGTCCAGGACTACCGGATCTCCGGTTCGCTCGAAGTGCTCCAGGAGCTCGATGCTCCGATTGGACAGATCGGCCACGGGGTCGAAATCATCCGTGAAGCCGGACGGGACATTCTGCCGCGACGGCCCGCGCAATGTGGCCCAGAAACCCTTCCATGATTTCTCAGGAATTGACACAAACACTCCCTTCAGTCGCCGCACAGTCGATACTGGACAGAGACATAGAGTGAGAAACTCACCGCCTGAGGAACCTCCTCAGTCCTCGCGATCGGAGATCCAGACGCGCTGCCACAGTCCTCCGCAGCACAGTCGCGGACCATTTCATTCCGTGCTCCGAGAGCAAAGCACCGATGTCGCTAGCCGCAGACGCCAAGTCCGCCGCGGTGTTGGTGTCGCGGGCCCGTCTGAGACACTCGAGGTACGCCTCCGACGCGTACAGCTTGGCCTCGGATCGACGTCCTATCGCCCCAAGGACCTTGCTGTAATTTCCGAGTGAAGTGGCGAAACTGAGACTGATGGACCCTTCTCCGGCCTTCTGCACTTGCCTGTGCCAGGTGATGGCTTCCTCGGCGACAGGCGCCGCGTCCGACCACCGCTCGTCCGCCACCAGGGCAGCCACCATGAGATCAAGGCCGGTGGCCAGTAGGGAGGCGGTCGATGCCGCCGCAGCGCCATTGGCATGCAGACGACGCGTGATCTGCACCGACTCCTCAGCGGGTACCAGCATCCCCCGCTGATCGTCGGAGCTTTGAAGGACGAGGCACAGCGTGTGCAGTGCCAGTGCCAGGTCGGCGTCGTGGACACCGGGGATGTCCTCGGTGAGCTGGCGCCACCGTGCGACCGACTCCCTGGCCGCGCTGAGCGCGGCACGGTGGTCGCCTGAATCCGCCAGAGCGTGAGCCGCGACCGACAGCGCCCGGCAGAGGCTGGGCTCGTACGCGTGCGAATCCTGGCGGGCCAGGCGCCGCATCAGGTCCAGACTCTCCTCGATCAAGGGGCGCGCCTTGTCGTGCCAACCCAGGGAAAGCTGAGCAATACCGAGCCAGCCGAGCAGGAAGCCGAGCTGAGGCACAGAAGCCGGATCCGTGTGCAGCAACCGGCGGTGCAACGCGATGCCTTCTTCACAGACATCGATGAAGGCCTGGGTGACCGGCCCCGGCCTGTTCATCACCTCCTGGCACAGCCCGTAGATGGCGAGGCCGAGTTTGGGCTCGTAGGTGAGTGGATCCCTTTGGGACAGCTCGCGGAAGCGCCTCACTCTGGTCTGCGCTGTCCTCAGCGCTTGGTCTCCCACGCGGGTGCGATTCCCCGTTGGCGGTGTCCGCGAACCCGGCGGTATGGCCGCAGCATGCACCGTAGGGTGGAGCGCACTTCTACTGCCACGACATGCGAAGGGTTGAAGGGGATGGGGCAGGCTCCCTCCACGGTGTTCCAGCTCGCCGTCCTGGTGTTGTTCGTGCTGCCCGGGGCCGTCTATCAATTTCTCCGCGAGCGCTGGCGCGGCCCCGTTCCCCAGGAGCGCACGCTCAGCGAGCGGGTGTTGCGGGCCCTGGTCGCCTCTGTCGTCCTTGACACGGCGTACGCAGTCGTTGTCGGGCCCGAACTGCTGCACCTTGTGAGGTTTGGTGACGGTGGGTTGCTGTGGGCGGAGGAACGGATTCGGTTGGTGGGTCTCTGCGGACTCGTGCTGTTCGTCGCTGTACCCACCGCGGCCGCCGCCGCTGTCTCGCTCCTGCAACGCCGCCGGCTGCGTGCCCGCTACCAGGGCACCCCCTCGGCCTGGGACCACATCTTCCGTGACCGTCGACCATGCTTCGTGCGGCTGCGGCTCAAGGACGGCACCTGGGTGGGAGGCTGGTACGGAAATAAGTCGTACGCCACGTCCTATCCGCAGCCGTGCGAGCTGCATCTGGAGTCAGCCTGGCGGATGCTCGGCGACGGCAGCTTCGTCGAGCGGGTCGAAGGGACCGCTGGGCTGCATGTGCGGGGCGCCGATGTGGACATCGTGGAGATGGTCGACGCACCGATCACCGCGCCGGTGACCCCGGACACGCCGCGGGACGGTGGAGCGAATGATGCGGAGCACCGGGCGGGCGGAGCGGCCGATACGCGAAACTGAGGGGACAAGAAGGCAGATGGGGAAGGAGCAGCTGCATGGCCGGTGAGTTTGCCGAAGAGGAGCCCGACTTGAGCCCCGCCGAGTTGAGGATGCTGGAGAGTCTGACTGAGGAGCGCGGCTATTCTCCGCGCGCTCGGGTCGCCGAACCGGCGCAGCCACCCGTCGGACGCGCGAGCGCCTCGCCTGGGGCAGGACTTCTCGACGTGGCGCAAGGCGACGGTGAGGACAGCGAGACGGAGTCACCGCCCGCGGACTGAAGGGGCTTCCTGGTCGTGGGTCTGATCGCGCAGACCGGCAGGCCCACGACCACGGGCATGCTCATAGCAGCAGGCATCGCCCGCTCGTGATCCACGCGCACGTGTCCTTCTCCCGTACCGCCTGGGATGTGAACTGCCGGAAATCGTGCTCTCCCGCGTGACTGCGCGGGTCCTGTTGGAGAAGGATGCCCGCACAAGAAGAGAGCGGCCGATCACTCCTGTTTACCTTGTCGGACCTCCACGATGGGCAGCATTGTCCCGGTGGCGTGGAGGCCACGTT
The DNA here is from genome assembly GCF_042895325.1 of Streptomyces sp. NPDC001407. Taxonomy (NCBI): domain Bacteria; kingdom Bacillati; phylum Actinomycetota; class Actinomycetes; order Kitasatosporales; family Streptomycetaceae; genus Streptomyces; species Streptomyces sp. NPDC001407. The sequence goes on along the minus strand of NZ_JBIAWF010000005.1, from coordinate 5,822 downwards.
CCCGCGGTGTTGGACTTGCAGGTATGGGCCTTCGTCGCACCTCCGGGCTTGAACTGCTGGTGACTCGCCGTGCTGGCAAGCGTGGCTGTCCCGGCCTAGCAGAACCACCTGGACATTGCAGATCAGCTGACAGCAGACATGCAAGGGCCGCACTGGAGTGGTAAACCTCCCGAGACCCATGTCAAAGTCGCTCTGGCAAGGACAATGCCCCAGGTATAGAAGGGAGTTAAGCAATGACCATCGAATTGCCGACTCCGGGATTCCGCACCACCATCGAAGCCCTCCGCTTGCGCGAGTGGCCGCTTGGTCCCGGCCACGCCAACAAGGTCCTGGACCAATTCCGTGACGTCGACTACAAGTTCGTAGTCGACGACAGAGCAGACGTTCACATAGCTTCGAAGGACGGCCGACTCTACCTCGGGTACTTTCCCGACGGGCGGCCCGGAGGGCAAGGCGAGGGATGGAAAATCGCCGTCACCGGAACCGAGCACATACGTGGCTGGACAGCAACCTTCGATCCCGACACCCCGGCCGATCTTGTCGCCGCCTTCGTCAACGCGGTGATCTCCAGCTCCCGGCCACACTCCTACGCCGCGTGAACCATCCAACCCAGACTCCACTGCCCGTACTTCGAGGAGAACTCCATGCCCCGTGACATCACCGTGCGCGAGCTCATCCAACGCCTGCAGACCTATGACGCAGACCGCATCGTCCGTCTCGCCACCGCCCCCGACTTCCCCTTCGCGCACTACCTCGGCGCACTCATCGAAGGACGCGACGACGCCGGCCTGCACTGCGTCTTCCTCGGAGACGGCGGACAGCAGAGCTACCTGCCCCGCCCGGTCGCCGTAGCCCTGCGGTGGACCCCCGACACCACCGGTCAGCGAGAACGACGGCGCGCAGTACCAGCAACCTCACGCTGACCCGACCCAGCCGGCCATCCACACCGATCAACGGAGCCTCCCTGTCCCCGACAGACCCTGACCCGGCCCACAACGCCCGACACACCGCCCTCCGGCCCGACACGCACGGCGCGTTTCTCGTCTCCCCGCGCTACCTCGCCGGAGACGATGGCCTCCTCGGCGATAGCGTCACAGACGCCCTCGTTGCCGCCGGATGGAGCTGCTGGACCACCCGCAGTCAGACACGCCACCTCTTCGACACCGACCAACTCCGCGGCGCCGAATGGCTCCCCGGCCATCCCAGCATCCTCTTCGACGGAGACCCCGTGCTCTGGGAGTTCTTCGCCCGCACCGACCTCACGGCGCCGCCACTGTGGACCGCCTACTTCACCGCCCGCGTCCCCCACGAACTCGTCACCGCCTTTGCCACCACACTGGCCACCACGCCCGACGTCACCCGAGGCATCGAACCCGGCCGCACCCCGCTCCAGCCCCTCGCCGACGCCCACTGGTCCACCGACCCCACCGACGCTGGCAACACCTACTACGCCCCGAAACTCCAGGCATGGGTGACCTACGGAGCACTCTCCGAGGCGATCGAGGACGGCAACCCCCTGCCCGGACTCCCCGGATACCTCGCCTGGGCCCAGCCCGACGACCACCTCCCACACCACTGGTGCGCGGCCTTCAGCCCCTCCACCCCGCAAAACCTGGTCACCGCGTTCACCACCGCGCTCGCCGACCCCGCCCCCGTGCCGCGCTCCGCCCTTCCGCAGGATGCATCCGGCCACCTCACGATTAGCCTGTCCAGCTGAGTCTCGCCCCGCCCACCGCAACACCATGGAAGACGCGTGACCATCACCTTGCTGCGCCTGTCCCTGACCAGTACCCGGGGCACCTTCCATCACGGCGCCACCGCCCTCAACGGCATCCCCTTGACGGTGTGCGGCTTGGTGTCACCGGACCTACGGATCCTCACCGAAAGGCGAGGGCATGCGGTCTGCCAGGAGTGCGACCGTGCCCACGAGGTCCTTACGGCATCACGGTGCGAACCGGAGCGTCGCTTCGTTGAGGGGGCCGACCCACGAGCAGCTGGACACTTCCAGCTCCCGAACCTGCTCCGTGCCTACTGCGGCAAAACCCTTGGTGCTCCAGCCATGGCGGGTGCCAAATCCTGCCGCCCCTGCGTGAGCCTTCTCGACCGAATCGAGAACTTCCAACGGCATACCGGCTACCAGTACCCGCATGTTTCAGCCATCGCGAGGGCAGTGTCGTCCCAGGACGGCCCGTTCTCTCTGAAAACGGAAACACCAGACGATCTCGGGCTGCTGTTCTGAACCGTCGTAGAGGCCGGCGCGCTCAGTGTGTCGGCCTCTACGACGTTGCGGTAAAAGGCAGTTTTCGTGGCAAAGGGCCCGCTCTGAAGCCGGTCACGTCAGATAGGCGCCAGAGAAAGCGCCGTCGTAACCCATGGAGCGCTGTGCTTGGTCGAAGTCCTCCGCCACGCCCGTGACGGGGCCCATCAGGTCGTCGAATTGCTGGGAGGCCATGCGGGGTTCCGGCCAGGTGTGGGTGCAGCGGCAGCGGATGAATATGCCTTCGGCGGTCCTGACCACCATCCAGTCGCGGCCCGCCCCGCACTGATGGCAGAGCGTGGTTGTACCGGCGATGACCAGTGGGCCGGGGTGCGGGAACGCCATGAAGGACACCGCTGTCCTGTCCACCCGCAGCTCCACCGGAATATCGACGGATTCCGGGGAGGGGCTCTTCTCCGCCGGAGCGGCGGGCTGCTGTTCGGAGGAGTCAGCTTTCCTGCTGCGCCAGAACATCCGGTGCCCTTTCTGCTGCGTTGCCGTTTGCCGTTTCAGGATCGGCCACGAGTGCCCGGTCGGGCCACTTGCAATTCGGCGTGCATCAGCGAGCGTTCCTCCCGTTCCGGCGGTGATCACCGGCAGGCATCGGACGTGCGGTCCGGGCAGTTGTTGCCGGTGCCGCGGCGGCTGTGGCCTGCAGGGTATGGGCTTGGAGGTCGGCGATGCGGCGTATGCGCCAGACCAGCACGTCGCTGACAGAGCCAGCGGAGTCCAGTTCGCGCTGGCCAGCGACTTCGCGAAGGAGAGCGGCGGGGTCGGCACCGGCTCGTGCGGCGTCGCTGAGGGTGGCGGCCAGGGCGTCCCAGCCCCTTTCGGCCATCAGGGTCTGAGCGAGGTGCGGGAGCACGGTGCGCACCGTCGTCTCGTACCGGGCGCGGGTGGTTTTCGGCAGGCGTCGGCCTCGGTCGCGCAGTGCGGTCAGCGGGGCGCGAGCGGCGGAGCGGTAGGCGGCGCGCAGGTGCTCGGCAGTCTGGCGGGCGGCTGCGGCCTGCTGGGCATGCTGATGCTGGGCGTGCCAGCGAGCCGCGGCCACCACCACGAGGAGGAGCGTGGAGAGCACCATGGCGGTGGCCGCTCCGTCTTCTCCGCGTCCCAACGAAGGTCCGGCGTAGACGATTTCCCGGGCGGCCTTGCGCAGTGCGCGCGCTTCGGCGTGCTGGGCGCGGATGTGGGAACGACTGGCGCGCTCGAAGGCACGTGCTGCCAGCCGAAGTTCTTCTCGTGTAGTGGCAGCGGACGTTTTGGCGAGGGCGTCGAGAACCTCGCCGGCGGCCGAGAGCTGGGCTGCTGCTGCCCCGTCATCGCCCTGGTCGTCGAGGAGGAGCGCAGCGTCCCAGATGGAGGTTGTGGCTGCACGGCGGGCCGAGGCTGGACCGGTCGGCTGGGAGTGGATCGTGCTGGCCTCGCCCGAGTCCGGTGCGGCGACACGTTCCTTGGCTGTGGGGGTGAGGCGTTCGCGGATGCGGGGGAGGGAGAGATCAGGCGCCAGTTTCGACCCGGAGTAGAAGACGGGCTGGCCGTCCTTGTTGCGGTCGCCGGGCAGAGCGACGGTGTATCCGAGCAGGTCGCCGGAGGGCGCGATGCGGGTACGGACGAGGAGACCGGAGGCGGTGAGGCGGTCGAAGAACTCCGCTTCGGTGCTCGCGCCGGCCACAGCCCGGCGTACGCTCTCGCGCAGTTCCTCCCGTGGCGTCTGCTCGCGGCGCTGGCGGCCAGCCTTGTGGCGCTCGGCGCTGGTGGGTCGTTGAGCGGCGGTCCCGTCACCGGTGTTGAGTCGGCGCAGCCCGAAGTCGGCTTCGATACGGCGGGCTTCCTCCTGCGAGCGGCCGGCGTCGTTGTGGATCCGCGGCTTGCGCCCGTCCTCGCGCATGAGGGTGGCGATGATGTGGATGTGGTCGTGCGCGTGGCGTACGGCGGCCCAGCGGCAACCGGCCCCATCGCCGGTGTCGATGCCGGTGGCCGCCACCATGCGCCGGGCGATCTCGCCCCACTGGTCGTCGGAGAGCACCGGGTCGTCGGGGTCAGAACGGATTGAAAGGTGCCATACGTGTTTATCCGGGCGCCGGTTCTCGGTGACGGCCATCACGGGCTGGTCGAGCAGCTGCTGCAACTGCCTGTACGTGGCCTGCGAGTCCCGGCCCGGGTCGGGGGCCATCCCGTCCCAGGAAGCGACCAGATGCGGGTCGATGTGCTCCTCGTGGATACCGGGCCCGTACAGGTAGGCGAGCAGGCCGATGGTGCGGCTGCCGCGTTTGTGGACTCGAGGGATCACGCTGGGTGCCTTAGCGGTCGATGAGCTGCTGGGCGGCGGCCTCGACGCGCTGGACTGCGCGGCGGACGGCCTGGAGGACGACCTCGGTATGCGGGGCATTGGCACCCGAGTTGAGTGCTTTCGTCACCTGGTTGAGGTTGTTGCCGATGTAGCCAAGATGCCGCCGGGCGGCGAACAGCTCGGAGATCACTTCGCGCTCGGAAGCAACGTCGGCCGCAGTGCGTTCGAGGTCGCGGGCGGCAGCGAGCGCGCAGTGGGCGAGGAAGCCGGCGACGGTCATACCGGCGGCCTTCGCCCCGGCGGTGATGCGGGCGAGCTCTTCGTCGTTCAGGCGGGCATTGCGAACGTGGGTGCGCTGGCCCTGGCCGCGCGGTCCGCGCTGGTAGGGGCGGCGACGGACGCGCTCTTCGGCACGCTCGAGGTGCTCGCACGAGGCGGCGTGGCACGCGTGGTGCTCCGCCTCGTGCTGCGGTCCGCCCTCGGCCGCAGCCTCTCCCCCCGGCGCCCCCTGGCGCCGGAGGGCCTCCTCCGCTCGCTGGGCGGAGGCCCCTTTGGATACTCCACCGACGGTGGAGTATCCAAAGGTATAACTTGCTCCCTCTGAGGTCGAGTTGAGTGTTGCCTGCTGGCCTGAGGGGACTGAGGACGGGCGGCGGTTCGTCATTGGTACTCACCGTCGGTGGCGCGCAGCTGCTGCTGGAGTGTGGCGGCCAGAGTCAGGACTTCGTCGGCGTTGCGCAGTAGCCACACCGTACTGTCGGGGCGAAGCTGGGCGAGCCACTGACCGTCCGGTGCTTCGACGGCGGCGTAGACCAGTCCGTACCGCAGGAGCACGTCGATCCAGGCGGCGGCCTCCAGGCCGGTGTTCGGCGCGGGCATCGGGTGGTTGAGCATGGGCAGGTGAGCTCCTTTGCAGGGGGTGGGACGGCGGCCCGGCTGGGATGTGGCCGGGTCGCCCGGTGGCTTCAGTGGCGGTGTATGCACTGGTCAGCCGCATTCGCGGCAGTAGCGGAGGTGCCTGTTCAGGGCGCGGGCCATGGCATGTCGGGTGCTCTGGGCGCTGGTGCGGCAGGTCCGGCCCAGCGGGCTGGCGGGGGCGCGGTTGGCGCGGACTTCGTACGATGTCGCGCTCGAAGGAGGTCTGGATGGAGCGGAATCGGTGGCAGTGGCGCATGGGAGTGGTCCTACCTTTCAGGTGTGGGTCTGACTCTGGTCATTCGTAAGATCGGAGGGCCCAGGGGCTCTGGGTATGGCTGGCATGGCGGAGACCGTTCG